>NZ_JAOQKC010000009.1:0-160199 GCF_025567165.1 Laedolimicola ammoniilytica | reverse complement strand
TCTAATTTCACAACCGTCCCGTTTTCATGCCCGCCTCCGCGCGGGCCTTTTTCGTTCAAGAGAGCGCCGGAGGCGGTCTTTCCTATAAAGCAAGAATAGAATCCTGCAACGCAGGATTCTCCGCCTGCGGCGGGTCGCGTAAGCGACATACTGCCCCTCCGCCGCAGTACGATCCCCCGGAGCACTTTTTTTGTGTCATAGGACGAAGTTCCCTATGACACAAAAAAAGATCTGCTTTGACAGATCTCTCCCTTGTTCGTTACCTGATATCAACTGTGTGTCATATCTATCCGGAACCGCTTTCCACGGAAGCCTGTCCATGTTCCACAGAGACCAGGTATCCTGGCTTACAGCTACGCTGCTTACAGTGACCGGATCGCTCAGGCATCTCACCTGATTCCCCTGTTTTATGCGGATCGCATACTCTCTGCTTTATACCTTTGTCAGTGTAGCATACAGACGGGCTTTCGTCAATAAAATATACCCTATGGGGTTTCCCTTTTTATAAATAGGGAGCTTATCCCAGCAATGCTTTTTCCACGTTCTCGAAGCCCAGGCGCTCGATGGTCTCGGCGAAGCGCTCGCCGGGCAGACCATTATCCCTGAAGAACAGGATGGCGCGCTCGATGACGTCCATGGCTTCCTCTTTGGATGTGAACACTTTACCGAGTGCCCGGCCATGAGAAATCTTCTTTCCCCAGCGGCCTCCGATATAGATCTTGAAGCCATAGGTGCTTTCCTTCATGGCGTCAAAATGGCATTTGCCGCGGCAGCGGCCGCAGTGAATGCAGACCTCCGGGTCGATGTGGAGCTTCTTATCCACGACCTTAGCCGCGCCCATGGGACAGACAGCCTCGATGGCGCATTTTTTACAGCCCTTGCAGACAGACTCATCGAAATTCGGGACGCTCTGGCCGATGATACCCAGATCGTTCAGGTTCGGCTTTACACAGTTGTTCGGACAACCGCCCACCGCGATCTTGAACTTATGGGGCAGCTTCACATCGTGATAGCCCTTGTAGAACCGCTCATGAATCTCCTCGGAAATGGCGAAGGAATCCAGAAGGCCGTACTGGCAGGTGGTTCCCTTGCAGGATACCACCGGGCGCACCTTCGGGCCGGTTCCGCCGGTCTCCAGTCCTTCCTTTGCGATATAAGCCCGGAACGCCTCAATCTTCTCATAGGGGATGCCCTGTACCTCTACAGTCTGTCGGGTAGTAAAGGTCAGATTCCCGTTGCCGAACTGCTCCGCCGCCTCCGCCAGGCACCGCTGCTGGGCCGCAGTCACCTTGCCGTTCACTGTGAGAACCCGGGCGGAAAAGTTATCCGTGCCCTTATTATTCAGGAAGCCCTGGCCTTTCAGGCGTTTTTCCTCGTCTGCGCTGATGGTTAATGCTGACATCGTTTTTCTCCTTTGTGTTCGTAATTTTTCTCAATCACATTTACTATAGCACTTATTTTGCGATTTGAAAAATGATATGATTTTATAGAATTAACAGGCTTTACCTGTCACTATTCCCTGATAAGCATATCCGACAATTCTTCTGCCGTCTTATCCGGGTATTTCACTACCAAATCGTACAGCGGCCGGATGCTTTCTACGTCTTCTTCCACTTCGTCCGCTATCTGAGCGAGAGCTTTTCCCTTGGCATATTTCTTTTTGAGCTGGGATAACAATTTCTGAGCAGCCCCTTCTGCCAGGCCTTCTGCACGGCCTTCTGCTCGGCCTTCTGCTCTCTGATATTCCCGTTCTTCCTGTTCGTCATACTCTGTCAGTATCATCCTGCACACCTCCATTCCATGTTTTGTCAGGATATCTGCCAATATTCCCCTGTCAATGCACCGCTTGATGCTAATCTCCGTTGCCTCTTCCAGGGACCAGCCTTCATCCATCTTCCAGCGAATCTGCGCGATGAACTCCGCATAATCTGATAATCTACGGCATTTCCGCATCATGTCATTATTCCGGCCTGCATTGATATTCAATACGGTCGCTTTACACTCCAGACAAGGTTCTCCTTCTTCCCGATCCGGTTCTCTCCTTTTCATTATACGTTTTCCTTCTCCTTCCTGCAAGGGAATAGAATAGCTTTTTTCTGTTACATTTTTGCATACTTCGCCCTTCGGGCGTACTTTGGGTGTGTTGATTTCGAACTGAAATCCAGACCTTTATCTTTCGTGAACAGCCGCGGAAGACACCGCGCTGCATATCGTGTAAAAAACAAACCATGCCGACAGAACACCCGTCATTCCGACTTTACATATTCTTTATCGACATTGCTATTTTACCAATTTATAATAATTTTGACAAGAGCTTCCTTTATTTTTTTCAAATTTCATTTATTTCAAAAATAACACTTGACATTCCACCCCTTTTCATGGTATAAATATTAAGCACATTTGATACAGGGGATTGGTCAAATGGCATGACAGGGGTCTCCAAAACCCTTAGTGGGAGTTCGATTCTCTCATCCCCTGCTAAGAAGCCTGAAAGCGGAATGCTTTCGGGCTTTTCTTTTTTACCTACCCTGATATACCAAAAGGACCTATAAGGCCTGATACCTTATAAGTCCTCTCCCTTAGTCTAACTCTATCCGTTCTATTACGTCCAAAATTCTTTCCCTTATTTTTTCATTCAAATACGATGAATTCAATTCTTTTTTTGCGTAACGCAGATAGCTGTCTCTTGTCTTCTGTATCAAAAATGCAGTAAAAAATCTCTCCCAGCTAAAATACTTTTCACTTTCAATATAATCTTCCGGTGCATTCAGAACCAATGAAATTTCCTTATCTTCTATCAGATTTGCTTTCAAAATCAGCCATTCAAAGGATTCCGGCAGATACAGTACAATCTCCTGGTGCCCTCGAATCAAATTTGTAATCTTCTCCATTTCTGAGCCAAATGCAGCTCCGTCGGCAATAATCACCAATGATTGTGCTTGCTCCTGTTTCATATATTCCGATGCTACCGCAAATATATTAGACTTTCCCTCTGCACTCTTACATTCTATTCCTTTTCTGCCTGAAACTGTCTTAAAAAACTGATAGCCTGAATTCGAATCCTCCGTAAGAATCTGGTATGGTTTTATGTTTTTACGATAATCTTCCACATTATACAGGTGATAAAACTCCTGATATGTCTGCTTCAGTTCCCCATATTTACCCGAATTACGTATTCCGTAAATCTCATTCACACTGTAAGGAAGCGAAGGAATTCCCTCCCGGGTCGCTATCACATAGTAATTGTCGGTTTTCTGAATACAGGCTGCAAACTCATTTGTAAAAATGAATTCGTTTCCCTCGTCTATGAACACGATACTGTTGCGTATCTCCTGTAATTCTATTTCCCATCTTTTTCCGGACAGAGTTGTACAGGCTTTGTCACATTGCAAAGTGACGCCACTGGCTTCCCCGTTTTCATCAAATTCCCGCACCATATCGATCAGAGTGGTTTTCCCCGTCGCGCTGTCCCCACGGATAACGGTGAGATTTCTCTTAAGTACAAAATCATATTGTATACGCTTATTTCGTATTACAATTCTGTGCTGTCCTTTCATCTCTTCTCCTCTCAGACATATAAACCCGCAATCGGCACCAGTTCCTTCATGCTGCGAACCACCTGGTTGGTATTTAAAATCCGAATAGTAAAAGCTCCATCGCCAAAATTCATCAAATGACGCAGATTAATGGTAAGCTCCTGCTTCTCCGCCATTTTCAAAATCCATTTGGCACAATTATCGCCGCAGGTAGACGCATTAAATATTTTATCCGGCTCGTTCTTAAGCAGGAGCAAGGTTTTTACACCACCAGACAAGCTGACAGGCGCTATTTTCCCGAGAACCGGGCTGTCTATCACGCCTCCTCCCAACACCTCAGATTTATCCACATCCCTTATCATCTCTTTTGCGAAGGGATCTGTAATCCAACTATCCTCATACCTGTTTTTAAAATAAATCGCCGTATTGAAAATAGCTTCCTTCATTGGGCCGTAGTAAACATTCAGCATTGGGCATCTCTCCTTTTGATACATAGGAATTCTGGAATTATCTTAGCATACTTTGCAGGAAACGTCATCCTCTTTATTCTGAATTTAATCCGCTCCAAAGTTTCACAGACCCACATTCTTTGTTTTTCAGTCATTTGAAATTCCTTCCATTTTTTATTTCATACTTTTATTTTCATTTCTATTAATTCCAATTCAATATATTTTCTATCATATCTTTTCTCTGCAATTTTTCCATCCATTCAGCAGGAATACCATCATATCCATATAAAATTCCTGCCAATCCGCCTGCAACCGCCGCTGTAGTATCAGTATTCCTCCCCAGATTAACGGCCTTTAACACACACGCTTTATAATTATCTGTCTTCACCAGACACCAGAGAGCCGCCTGCAATGTTTCCATTACATATCCACCGGAACTAGCTACTTCTTTTATCAATACCGTATTTTCCAATTATAAAACCCAGGCTTGTGCCTCTATTTCAAATTATTTACAAAAACGAAAACTGGAATTAGAACAACTTTTTTCTGGCTCTGAATTAGATGACAAAAATAAGCAAATAGCTATAGAACAGATTCTCTCTTCTGAGGAGAAAAGATTAATTGAAAAAAACACCTTTTATCTCTCTTTAAAAGGCCAAAGCAAGCTCTACCATTTTTCCAAATCTAATATCGAATATCTGCTAGATGACTGTAATGAAGAAAAATACTATAGCCGCCCCGGTCACTATATCCGTTCTGTGATAGAGGAATACTGTTCTCTGCCTTTTATTGAACGGGAACGAATTTATAAACAAGAGCTATATAACAAAATAGAAAATGCATGTCTACGAAAACAGGTGTTAAAAATCAAAGTTACTTTAGGCGATAAGCAATTATCTGACCAGGAACAGCTCTTTTATGTTTATCCTTATCGGATTCTCTCCGATCCGCTTCATACTCGTTCCTATCTGGTTTGTTATTCCAGAAAAGCCGGACAGAATGACAGTGACAAAATCATTGCTTCTTTTTCTATGGCAAGATTAAACCATCTGACAGTACTTGAGCAAACCTTTTACTTAAATAAAAAAGAAATCTCTCATATTGAAAAACAGATTACAAAGTATTCTGCCGCCTATCTTATCGGTAAGCCGGAACAAATCACGGTAAAACTGACAGATGAGGGAAAAAGAATTTATCGTTCAAAATTATCTTCCCGTCCCGAAAAAATAGAAGCTCTTTCTACCGATGATGTCTATGTATTTGACTGCTCTCTGCGTCAAGCATTCAACTATTTCTTCTCTTTCGGAGCGGACGCTGAGATTCTCAGCCCTGATGAGTTAAGGAATGAATTTATCGAGAACTATTCTTCTGCACTGACGATATATCGTTAATTTACATTTTCATACAAAAAGGTTGACACGTATGAACCTTTCGCTCTGTCCATAAGTGTCAACCCTTTTTGCGTCTACTCCGAAAACCTCACCACCAGCTCCCGCTCCCCGATAGCGCCTGCAAAGAGCCCTGTAAGCAGCTGCCTGGTCTGAGTCTTCGCTTCGGCTTTCAGGCTGTCAAAGTCGGCTTTTTCTTCTACATCTTTCTGGGCCGCGGTCATGCCGTCCAGGACGTCGGTTTTCTTGCCCCAGTTCAGGAGGGCGGCTTTCTCATCGTAGAACTGGATGGAATCAGAATCCACCACGGTGTCCAGAATCTGGACTGCCGGGAGGGTCAGCCGAACCTCCTTGTCGGTGATTTTGATGTCCGCCTGGGACAGGTCCACGCCGGCCCTCACTTCGGCCCGGTAGGTCATGGTGAAGGACTTCTGGGTCAACAGCGGTATGCTGCCGTCAGAGTAGTAGACCAGCCCGTTGTAAGTTAGCTTGGCCGTGGTCAGCTCGCTGACCATATCCAGCTTGTCGCTGATGAAGCTGCTGGTGATCTGCGTCTCGTTCTTCGGCGCAAAGCGGTTCGCCACGAACACGACGGCTGCCGCTATCACTACAATCTCGATAAAATGCAGAATTGTCTTAAAGCCTACCCGTCTCCTGGGCCGCTCTTCCCGTTCTCTCTTCTCTCTCCTCATACCTTCCCCTTTCCTTCCGGATACCCCGGCATTTGTATTCCCATATTTTCCATCGTACAGCAGGGGCTCGATTCTCCTGTCGCAGCCTGTCTCTTATTCCTCCGTCACCAGCTCGCCAAAATCCTTCTTTTCAAACTCCTGAATGGAAATGTTCTTCTTATTCAGGTTCGCGTACACGAAGGTCTTGTCCACATTTTCGATGTAGTTCTGGATCTTGTCGTTGGTGGCGCTGATGATGGCCTGGAAGCCCAGACTCCGAATCAGATCGATACAGCTTGCCACCTTCTCGGCGTCCATCTTGGAAAAGGCCTCGTCCAGCACTACCAGACGAATCGTGGGCCGTCTGGACGCCCGGGCAGACAGGTTGATGCGGTAGGCCTGGGCGAAGCTGGCCAGAAGCGCAATGTACAGCGGGTTCTGACCCTCGCCTCCGGAATTCTTCTTGATCATTTTGCTGAGGCCGATGACCAGACGCTGCTCGTCGCCCTCCACGATCTGTTCCATCTCGAAGGACAGATAAGTCCGGTAATCCGCATATTTCTCCATGTTCTTCCGGGCCTCCTCCAGCTCTGCAGCCGTAGCGTTCTCCGGTGGAATGAAGAGATCCAGAAGCTCGCTGATCATGTGTCCGTACTTATTTTCATGGCTCATGGAAAACAGGTTCATCTGATGATCTACGGACACGGACAGAGTGGACGGATCGATATCCAGATCTTCATCCATGAACATATCGTAAAATTCGCCGTCCCGGCCTTTGCTGCGGCCAATGCGGAACTGGTAGCGGTCCTTGCCGAAATCCAGATTCCGGATGATGCGGTTCAGCTCGTCCCGGCGCACATAAGCCTCCCGGATGGCGCTTCGAATCTTGTAGATAAAGTCTTCTTTAAAATGCTCCACCGCGGATTTCGCCTGGGCTCCGGCCTTTTTCTTATAGTCTTCCAGCTCGCCGCACTGAAGCTGTGAAAGCAGCTTCTGATAATCGCTGTTGTCCTCGGCAGACGCGGAGAAATCCCGCTGGGGATGATTTTTCAGGTAGGCGGTCCGCACCTCTACCAGGGCGCTCTTCTGCTTCCCACATTCCTCCGCTGCCTGCTCGATGGCCGCGGCGGTCTCCTCCAGGAGACGCGCGTAACGGGGATTCTTATATTCTCCGATGTAAATCTCAAAGGCCTCTTCGTCCTTCCGGGAACCGCGAAGGGCCCGCTCCGCCTCCACCAGCTCCTCATTTTTACCGGTGAGGCCGGCGCTTCCATTTTCGAGGGAACGTTCCTTATCCCAGATCTGGCGCTTCACCCGATCGAGCTCCTCCTTTACGGCGTTCTGCTTCTCCGTAATCTCGGTTCTCTTCGTCTTCAGCTCCTCCACGATGCCGGAGTTCAGCTCTTCCATCCGGTTCTTCAGATCCGCAAGCTCCTTCTCCTTCTGCTGCTTCTCTTTCACATCCTCCAGGAGTCTCTGGTACTCCTCCGTGGCGTCGGACAGATACTCATGGGCCAGAATCTCAGACGCCACATTTTCTGCTTTCTTGAACTTCTCGATTTTCTCATTCAGCTTTTCAAGCTGGGCGGACAGCTCCTTCTGGCGCTGCTGCTTACTCTTCTCACCGATGTAGGCAAATTTCGTATAATTATCGGGATTCAGGCGGCGCAGCTGATAATTCTGGTACAGGCGGCAATCCGCGGTCACACCGATGCGGCACTGTCTGAGTTCCTCTGTATTCTCGCATTTCTGCACATTTCCCAGCAGAAAATCCACATAAGCCTTCACGTAAGCCTCTCCCGCCTTCACCTCTTCGGCCAATGCGCCCGGCTTCACATGCTGCTCTTCCTTCATCAGGCGCTCCGTGTCTACCACGGAAACCCGCCAGTATTTTTTCGGATCCAGGGTCTCGTATACAGCCATGGCGTCCTTCACGTACTTCGGCTCCACGATCAGGGCCAGCTTGTTCCATGCCAGGAAGCCCTCGATGGCGTTGCGCCATTTTTCATCGCGAATCTCCAAAAGATCCGCCAGAATCCGCACCTGCACCCGTTTTCCGAGACTTTCGTACAGCTGGCGTTCGATTTCCGCCCGGGCATAGGTCAGCTCCTTCGGATAGGAGGTCTTACCGGAACGCAACTCCGCAAGCTCGCTCTCGATAAGCCTCGTCTCCTTCTTCAGGGTCCGCATCTCGGAAGCCGCCTCGCGCTGCTCGCCGTCGGCCTCCCCGTGTACCCCGGCCAGAGATTTTTTCAGTCTTGCAATCTCCTCCGCTGTGATTTTTCCGGTCTGAAATTTCTCGATATCATTCAAAGCCTGGTTGGACACGCTTTCCACATGCTCCCAGGACTCCAGCCTCGCGCCCAGGGCGTTCCATTTCTCCTCGCTTCGGCCCAGACGGGCATAAGCCTCCTCCAGGTTCCGCAGCTTCTCCTCCAGAAGGGCATAGCCGGTATCGGTGAGCTGGATGTTGATCTCATGGTACTGACGCTCCAGGTCATCTGACTCGCCCCCGATCTCCTGCTCCTTCTCCTTCAGAAGGGCCAGATCCGCCTGCCACAGCCCCAGCTGCTCCTGGGTTTTGCGGATCTCTTCCCGAAGCTGCAGCACTTTAAGCTTCTCCTGCCGGTAACCGAGCGCGGCCTGCTTCTCCTGCTCCGCGGCAAAGGCCTGATACTGCTCCCCGATCCGGGCCAGCTCCTGGATTTCCCGCATGGCGGCCTCGATTTTCCGGCACATGCGGCCATAGAGCTGCACGCTCTCCTGCATATCCTCGATGTGGATGTCCTGCTCCATGCAGATGTATTCTTTTACAAAATCTTCCAGCCTAATATTCATGCGGAAGGGAATCGCCCGTTTGAACAGACGCGGGAATTTCTCCATATCCAGGCCGCCCAGGTAGACGTCGTAGAGGTTCCGGCGGAAGCGCTCGTTATTGGATGTATAAAAGTACTCCTCTTTGGGAAAATGCTTCTGCAGATATTCCCGCACCTCGCCGGTGGTCATGGTGCGCTCCCCGGTCCGGTAATCCCCCGGAATCATGCCGCCCTTATGCCAGAAGAACAGACGGCCAATTTGATTGTTGGAGGTGTCCACGTCAAAGACCACGCCAACGCACTCCTTCTCCTTCGTGGCGCTCTGCTCCATTTCCAGCACGATGGTAGAGGAAAAGTTCCGATTTCTCCGATAGGAAATCTGGTTATTTTCACCGATGTTGATCATACCCCGCAGGTACTCGATCAGGCTTCGGTCGGAGTCATCCGCCGCCGCCTTGTTAAAGAAACCCCGGCCATCGGTATTGGCGTACAGGACGATCTGCATGGCGTCGATGACCGTAGACTTGCCGCTGCCGGAATGTCCGGTGAAAAAGTTGATGCTCTCGTTGAGGCTTAAGACCTTCCGGTCGATGTAGTGCCAGTTGTTGAGCCCGATTTTCGTAAATATTTTATAAGCCTGTGTCTGCTGTTCCATCTTCCGACTCCTCTTCTGTCTCCTCAAATGTGTGTACCAGCTCTGCCGCGTCCTCCCTCAGAAGCGCCAGATTCACGCTGGGGTAAATCAGGATTCTGCAGGCCTCGCCCATCTCCTCCAGGCCGTCCAGCAGATCCACCATCTGATATTTTTTCAGGGCCGCAAAGGCGCGCTTCTGCTCGGTAATCGAGGGCAGCCCCCGCACCAAGCGGAATTCGCCCAGCTTCCCGTTCAGCTCGCCCACCGTGGTAAAGGCTTGGGTGCTGCCTGACACCGCCGCCATTTTTTCATCGTAAATCAGCTTCAGGAGCAGCAGATACAGGGTCGTCAGCTTGGTCAACCGCTCGCCCTGCTTCTCCGCGCCTTGAATGTAAATAATTCCCAGCTCGTAATTCTGGTGAATGGTGATTCCGGCCACGGCAAAGTATTCCGTTAAAAATGCCATATGGTCGGCGCAGAATTCATACTCCCGATCGGAGGCCATCCGGCCGCTCTTTTTATCGTATTTCCGGTCCAGCAGAAAGGTCTGGGATAAAAGCCTCCGGATGACCTCCTGCATGGTTTCCTGTTCTATCGTGTTCCATTCCTGGTATTGCTCCAACATATCGTGTTCCTAATCCTCTTTCTCTGCTTTTTCCTGCTGTCATTCGGTTTTTTGCATAAAAAATGCCATCTTCGGGTACCGGTAGCCTCCGTCTTCCAGCTGCTCCTCCTGCACCACCACCCGGTAGGGGCTCTTGCGCCGCACGGACAGGTCGTAGGCCAGAATCAGCTTTTCGAAATCCTCGTCATTTTTAAGACTGATGTGGTCGGTCTCCAGCACTCCGTCCTCCATATGGGCCCCGATAAAGTCCTCGATTTCCTTTCTGGTAAATCGGTGGCGGATCTGGTTCATCTCCAGAATTTCTTCCCGGGACAGCTCCTTCGGTTTCTCCTCCACGGTCAGGTCGTCCTCAAACCGCTTCTTACGCCGCTGCCGGTACAGGGGCTGTTCGTTCAGCACCGAGATGCCGGTAAGCTGCATACGCTCCGCCACCTGTGTGATCTTTTCCAGCTGCTCCTCCGGCTCCTGATCGGCTCCCAGATGATTTAAAAGCTGCACCAGCAGGCCGTGGCGCTCGGTTTCGTCACTTAAGAGATAATTCAGGCGGCTCACCGTGGCCCGGATGTATTTGCTGTGCTCCCGGTCCATATTGGCGATGCGGTGCTCGATGTCGTCGAAGCCGCGCTCGATCTGATCCACCAGTTCCAGCATCTCTCCCTCCTGCTCCGGGGCCACATCCGGATCCTCCCGAAGTTCCCGGAGACACCGCTTGATATCCGTCTTGTAAATGTAGAAATTGTCGCTGGTCTTCAGGATATGGTACTTCTGCTGTACCGCCGTCTCCACGTAGCCGTCCAGATGCTCTTTCAACAGATTCTTATAATCCTTTTGCTCCAGCAGGCGTTCAAAAAATGTATCCATGTTGTGAAGCATGTCCTGCAGAGCCTTGTTCAGCTTCTTCGTGTTGACCAGGGCCGTCTTCAGCATGGACAGGCTTTTCCGCCGGTCATTTTTATAGGAAAAGAGGGTGGCGTACACATTCTGGATGTAAATTTGCGTCTCCTCCATCTGTTCGTTGACCAGGCGGTCGAAGGCGTCGATCAGTACCGCCGCATAATCGGGGATTACGATATTGACCGTCATGGTCGTGTAATCCTCCACCCGCCGCAGCCATTTGTGGCGCAGCAGCCAGCTTAAAATCCGGCCCGGCAATGCGCTCTTCTCCTCTTCCTCGGTCTCGTCCTCCTCCCGCTCGAAATTCCAGGAGGCTTCCCGGCACATTTCCGTCAGGATCTGGGCGCAGGCCTCTTTACTCAGGAAATAATTGTTGTATTGGTATTCGTCATTGATGGCCAGCAGAGCCTCGATGTATACATCCCGGTTGCCCGAGCGGAACAGGCTCCAGAATTCTGCCGGTATCTCATATAAAAACTGCACTTCATTCTCCTTCTATAGTCGGTTTTAATTGTTATTGTGAACGCAGTGAACAATAACTCGTAATCTGATCCGCGATCATTTCCGCCGGCTCCCGCTTTCCGTTTTTCTCCCACTGAATAAACACATTCAGCAATGCTCCGCCATAGAAATAGAGTTCGTAGACCGGGATTTTATAATGGGGCATGATGCGCTTCATCATGTAATCGTTCATGGCGTCCTGGATGATGTAGTGGAGCTTCGCGTCCACCAGCTTCAGGATAAACACCGAATAGCGATCGAAATATTTAAGCGCAAAAATGATGCTGCTCCGGTCATGGAAACGTCCCACCTGCTCCTCCCTGCATTCGCGGATATAGCCCGCCACGATCTCGTGAAAGAAATCAGTCAGCGCGTCCTCCTTTGTCTCATAATAATGATAAAAGGTCACCCGGGACACGCCGGCCCGCTTTACGATGTCCGACACCTTGATTTTCTCATATTCCTTTTTATCCATCAGGGCAAAAACCGCCTCGCCGATACACATACGGGTGAAGCGGGTTCTTTTATTGTGATTTTTGGAAAATAAATTCAAAGTAATTTCTCCTTACAGATACTTCGCAACGAAAATAACACCTGTATGAGCAGAGCATTTCTGCACACACAGGTGTTATTATAACACAATTTTTACAGTTCGAAAAGTCATCAGTTACGCGATGATCCGTTTACACCAGATCGTCTATGACCTCCTGCACCGTCTCCATCCGTTCCGCTTTCCAGGCGTCTGCTCCGCAGAACAAAAGGCCGTTCTCTGTATCGCCTTTCACAGCCTGAATCAATGCTTCGGTTATGCAGTAGGGAATTTCGGCAGGCTTACAGCCCTTGATGCAGCCACGGCAGCGCTTTGGCGGAAGCTTTTCCCCGCCCATAATCCGTTCGGCAAAAGAATTGCGGATGGCGCGGCCCGGCATACCCACCGGACTTTTTATGAGCATGACGTCCTCTTCCCGGGCGCTGATATAAGCCTGCTTATAGCGCTCGTCCGCGTCACATTCTGCCGTAGTCACGAAACGGCTCGCCACCTGAATGGCGTCCGCGCCCAGCGCAAATGCCTCTTTCGCTTTTTCCCGGCTGCTGACGCCTCCGCCCAGCACCACGGGAATTTTTCTTCCAAATTTCACTTCATATTCCCGCGCCCTCGCGATGATTCGTTTTACTTCTTCCCCATAGGCCGCTGCGTCAAAAAGGTGAAGCTGCTCCTTCGTAAACCCTAAATGTCCTCCGGCCTTCGGTCCCTCGATGACCAGAAAATCCGGCACCCGTTTCCATTTTCTTGCCCAGTATTTGAGAATTACGGCAGCAGATTTCTCCGTGGAGACAATGGGGGCCAGCTTCACATCGCTTCCGGCCGCATAGCCTGGCAAATCCACAGGAAGACCCGCTCCGGATACGATAAAGTCCGCTCCGGCTTTCACAGCCTGCCTTACATAATCTGCGTAGTGCTGCATGGCCACCATGATATTAAAGCCTACCACGCCGCCCTTTGCGATTTTCCGGGCTTTTTTCAGCTCCTTCTCCATGGCCCGCAGATTGGCTTCCACTGTATGGGTATCAAAATCCGGTTCCCGAAAGCCGATCTGGGCCGCAGAGATGGCTCCCGCCCCGCCTGCCGCCGCCACTGCGCCCGCCAGGCCGCCGAGACTCACGCCGACTCCCATGCCGCCCTGGAAAATGGGTCTTTTGAGTGTCAAATCTCCGATTTTTAATTCTTTCTGTTCCATATTTTCACGTTTCTACTTTCTCTCTATGGTTCCCAGCTGACGGAATCTGTGATAGCGCTGTTCTGCCAGCTCCTGGCCGCTCATTGCTCCATATTTTTCCAGGAACTTTTCAATTGCTTTCTCAAGAGGCTCGGTTACCTGGTACAGATTTTCCCCGGTAAAATGCTCCGGCTCCTGGAATACCTGTTCCACGATGCCTGCGGCCTTCAGCTCCGCCGCCGTGAGGCGCATACATTCCGCCGCGTGCTTTGCCCGCTTGCTGTCCTTCCAGAGAATGCTGGCGAATCCCTCCGGCGAAAGAATGGAGTATACCGAATTTTCCAGCATCCACACTTCATTTCCTACGGACAGGGCCAGTGCGCCGCCGCTGCCGCCCTCACCGATGATGACGGTGAGAACCGGCACCTTCAGCGCGGACATTTCATAGATATTGCGGGCAATGGCCTCGCCCTGCCCCCGTTCCTCCGCCTCCACACCGCAGGCTGCGCCCGGAGTGTCCACGAAGCAGATAACAGGACGTCCAAATTTTTCCGCCTGCCGCATCAGCCGCAGAGCCTTGCGGTAGCCGTCCGGAGAACACATGCCAAAGTTCCGATCCTTTTCCTGGGAAATGACTGTGACCGGGCAGCCGCAGAATGTGGCAATACCGCCCAGAACTGCGGCATCGTCCGCAAAAAGGCGATCTCCGTGAAATTCATAGAAATCCTCAAACATGGCCGCGATGTAGGCATGGCCGCGGGGGCGCTTTTTGTCGCGGGAGAGCCGGACGCGATCCCAGGCTGTGATCTCTGCATCTCTCTGTACTGCCGCATTTTTCTTCGCCTGCTGCCCTGGGCATCCGGAAGCTGTCCGGGGCTCCCGTGATTCTGCCGTCCTCTGTTCCGGCATCCGGTGCAGCCGTAATAAGTCTCCCAATGTCTTTTTCAGTTCGCTCCGCTCCACAACCCGGTCTATGAACCCATGCTCCAGCAAAAACTCTGCCCGCTGAAAGCCCTTCGGCAGCTTCTGCCCTGTGGTCTGCTCAATGACCCGGGGACCGGCGAAGCCGATGAGCGCTCCCGGCTCTGCCAGGATGATATCCCCCTCCATGGCAAAGCTGGCGGTGACGCCGCCGGTAGTGGGGTCGGTCAGAACCGTAACGTAGAGAAGTCCGGCGTCCGAATGACGTTTCAATGCAGCGCTGGTCTTTGCCATCTGCATCAGTGAAAAGATACCCTCCTGCATTCTGGCTCCGCCGGAGCAGGTAAAGAGAATCAGCGGCAGGCGTTCCTTTGTGGCCCGCTCGGCTGCCCGGGTGATTTTCTCGCCCACAGCCTCGCCCATGCTGGCCATGAGAAAGCGTCCGTCCATGACGCCAAGTACAGTCTCCTGTCCGTCGATCCGGCATTTTCCAGTGACGACGGCTTCCTCAAGACCGGTTTTCAGACGGGTGGCCGCCAGCTTTTCCTCATAGCCCGGGTAATCCAGCGGATTACCGCCTGTCAGATCCCGATCCCACTCCTCGAAGCTTCCCTCGTCTGCCACCCTGTGGATGCGCTCCCGGGCATGGACGCGGAAATACCCCTTACATCTGGGACATATATAATAATTTTTCTTCACATCCTCAGTCACGATAGCGCCGCCGCACATATTGCATTTGGACAGCAGGCCCTCGGGAACCTCGGGGCGGCGGTCAGCGCCTCCTCTGAAAATTCTTTTATTTGTCTTTTTAAATACATGATCCAGATTCATACTGCGTATCCTCTATATCCATAACTTCTCTGTAATACTGTTCATCATTTTCTGCATTTATATCCGGTTTTCCCGGTCCTGAATAAATTCAATATCCACATTTCCCTTCTGGAAATCCGGATCCTCCAGGATTCCGTACTGGTAATTCACATTGGTGTCCACGCCTTCGATGATAACCTCGCCCAGGGCGCTCTCCATCTTCCGGATAGCCTCGTTTCTGGTTCTGGCCCAGACACTGATTTTCGCAATCATGGAATCGTAATAAGGCGGTATGGTATATCCGCTGTAAATAGCGGAATCGATGCGGATGCCCTTGCCGCCCGGCAGGTGAAGTCCTGTCACCGTACCCGGACAGGGCCGGAAATTCTCCTCCGGCTTCTCCGCGTTGATACGGACCTCGATGGCATGACCGTTTACCCGTACCTGTTCCTGGGTAAGCCCCAGCTTTTTCCCGGACGCGATACGGATCTGCTCTTTGATCAGGTCAATGCCTGTAATCCACTCCGTTACCGGATGCTCCACCTGAATCCGGGTATTCATTTCCATGAAATAGTATTTTCCATTCTTTTCCAGCAAAAATTCGATGGTTCCGGCGTTCACATAGCCTGCTGCCTTTGCAGCCCGCACGGCAGTCTCACCCATTTCCCGGCGCAATTCTTCGGAAAGGGCTATGCTTGGAGCCTCCTCAATCATCTTCTGGTGGTTCCGCTGGATAGAGCAGTCCCGTTCGCCCAGGTGAATCACATGGCCGAAGCTGTCCGCCAGGATCTGAAATTCGATATGCCGCGGATGCGTGATAAAATGCTCGATGTACATGGAATCGTCGCCAAAGGCCTGTCTGGCTTCGGTCTGGGCCAGCAGGAAATTCTGCTCGAATTCCTCTGCGGTTTCCGCCACACGCATGCCTTTGCCGCCGCCCCCAAGGGCCGCCTTGATCATGACCGGGTAGCCGATGCGGGCCGCTTCCTCCGCGCCTTTTTCCGGGTCATAAATGGCTTCTTCCGTGCCCGGAATCACCGGCACGCCGGCCGCCACCATGGTGTTGCGGGCCTCCTGCTTGTTCCCGAGCTTCGCAATCACATCGGAACCGGGGCCGATGAAAATGATGCCGCATTTCTCGCAAAGCTCTGCGAACTTACTGTTCTCCGACAGCAGCCCGAAGCCCGGATGAATGGCGTCGGCGCCGGAGATAATCGTGGCGCTGATAATTTTCTCCATGGAAAGATAGCTGTCGCTTAAGACCGCCGGACCGATGCAGATAGCTTCGTCCGCCAGTTTGGCGTGCAGGGCTTCCCGGTCAGCCTCCGAATAGACGGCCACAGTCTCGATTCCCATTTCCCGGCAAGCCCGGATAATGCGCACCGCGATCTCGCCGCGGTTGGCTACCAGAACTTTTCTAATCATAAAAAACTCCTATTTACCCAATCATAAAGGTCAGCTCCGCGCGCACGACTACCTTTCCATCCACACTGGCAATGGCCTCGCCCACGCCCACCGGCCCTTTCCGTTTGATAATTCTTGTCTCCAGCCGCAGCTTGTCGCCGGGCACTACTTTTCCTTTGAATTTACATTTGTCGATAGCCCCGAAGTAAGCAGTCTTTCCCTGATTTTCCGGCAGGGAGAGAATCGCCACCGCGCCCACCTGGGCCAGGGCCTCCACGGTCAGCACGCCCGGCATCACCGGCTCCTGGGGAAAATGACCTGCAAAAAAGTCCTCCCGGTAGCTGACACATTTATAACCCACGGCAAATTCGCCGGGCTCGTAATCCTCGATGGAATCCACCAGCAGAAATGGGTGACGGTGGGGAATGATTTCCTTTATCTGATTGATATCCAGATGCTTCATACTACGCCTCCTCAATCACAAACAACGGCTGGCCGTACTCCACAGCCTCCGCATTTTCCACGCAGACCTCCCGGACAACGCCGTCGCAGTCGCTGGTAATCTCATTCATCAGCTTCATCGCTTCCACGATGCCCACAACCTGGCCTTTTTTCACCGGATCGCCGACCTTTACGAAGGGATCCGCGTCCTCGGACGGGGCGGCATAGAAGACGCCCACCAGAGGGGATGTGATTGTTTTTCCGGACTTCTGTGTGCCGGTATCTGTGTCTGTCACTGCTTCCTTTGCGCAGATGGCTGCACTTTCCATTGCCAGATCCGGGGTTCCGTTGAGCTGAATCTTCTGCTTCTTCTTTTCCAGCCTGATCTTCGTCCCGTTCTGCTCATAGACAAAGCTGTCCAGTTTAGAGGCGGATACACTGTCGATTAATTTTAAGATATTTTCAAATTCCATGTTCCCTATCCCTCCTACGCTTCATACTTCTTCAGGAGCAGGCTGGCGTTGTGTCCTCCGAAGCCCAGGGAATTGGTAAGCGCATAGCGTACCTCTTTTTCCACCGGCGCGCCGATGGCATAATTCAAATCGCACTCTCCGTCCGTCTCCCGGGTTCCCACAGTCTGGTGAATATAATTTTCCTCCACCGCTTTCGCACAGACTACAAACTCCACGCCGCCTGCCGCGCCCAGCAGATGACCAATCATGGACTTGGTGGAATTGATGACCACATTCTCTGCCGCTTCGCCGAAGGCCGCCTTGATGGCCCTGGTCTCGTAAAGATCATTGTGATGGGTGGCCGTTCCGTGGGCGTTGATATAATCCACTTCTGACGGCCGGACGCCGCCCTCTTTCATGGCCAGCTCCATGGCTTTGGCCGCGCCGCTTCCGTCCTCGCTGGGGGAAGTGATATGGAAGGCGTCTCCGGTGGCTCCATAACCCACCAGCTCCGCATAGATACGAGCGCCACGCGCAAGCGCATGCTGAAGCTCCTCCAGAACCACCACGCCTGCGCCCTCGCCAAGCACAAAACCGCTGCGATCCTTGTCAAAGGGAATGGACGCCCGGGCCGGGTCTGTCTCTGTGGTCAGGGCAGTCAGCGCCTGGAAGCCTGCCACGCCCGTGGGGCAGATACAGCTCTCCGCGCCGCCTGCCAGCATAATATCCGCGTCATCGTACTGGATAGCCCGGAATGCGTCGCCGATACAGTGGGTTCCGGAAGCGCAGGCCGTCACCACATTGGTGCATTTTCCACGCAGTCCCAGCTGAATGGAGATATTGCCTGCGGCCATATTGGAAATCATTTTGGGCACCATAAGAGGCGCCACCCGCTTTACATTGCCTTTCAGGATCTTCGCGTACTCGCTCTCCACCGTCTCCAGAGAGCCGATGCCGGATCCTACGATGACGCCTGCCCGGAAGGGATCCTCCTCTTCCAGATGCAGATCCGCATCCGCAAAGGCTTCTCTGGCCGCTGCCACCGCATACTGGGAAAACCGCTCCATGCGTTTCGCCGCCTTGGGATCCATACGCTCTGCCGCGTCGAAATCTTTCACCTCCGCCGCCAGCTTCACCTTAAAGCTTTCTATATCAAAACGGGTAATCTCTCCGATTCCTACCCGGCCCTCCCGGATTCCCTGCCAGAATTCCGGTACGGTATTGCCGATGGGGGTCACAACGCCCAGTCCCGTTACAACTACTCGTCTTTTCATTTATTTCTAAGCTCCTCTAATTTGCCTGTGTTACATTACCATGCCGCCGTCTACGTTCAGTACCTGTCCGGTGATATACGACGCGTCGTCGGAAGCCAGAAAGGCCGCCGCCTTCGCCACATACTCCGGTTTGCCAAAACGTCCCAGCGGAATCTGGGCATTCATCTGCTCTCTGATTTTCTCACTGAGCTTGTCCGTCATATCTGTCTCGATAAAGCCCGGCGCAATGGCGTTGACCGTAATACCGCGGGCAGCCAGTTCCTTCGCCGCCGTCTTTGTCATGCCGATAACCCCTGCCTTGGAAGCCGCGTAATTGGTCTGGCCCGCGTTGCCGACGATGCCGACCACCGAAGCCAGGTTGATGATGCGGCCCGAACGCTGCTTCAGCATCTGTCGGGATACGAAGCGCATGGTATGAAAGGTTCCTTTCAGGTTCGTGTCGATCACTGCGTCGAATTCAGCCTCCGACATTTTCATCAGCAGATTATCCCGGGTAATGCCCGCGTTATTGACCAGAATGTCGATGTGCTTATATTTTTCCAGTACGCCGTTTATCATCTGCTCACAGGCTCCGTAATCGGCCACATTACACTGCCAGGCCTCCGCCTGGCCGCCCGCTGTCTCGATGGCCCGGACTGTCTCAGCTGCCGCCGATTCTGAGCCGTTATAATTGACGATGACAAAGGCTCCCCCTGCCGAAAGCTCCATGGCGATGGCGCGGCCAATGCCTCGGGATGCGCCTGTCACCAGAGCGATTTTTCCTTCTAAATTCATGCTGTTATCTCTTTCTTAAACTTCCGTCTGTTTTCGTTTTCCTGTTTCTACTGGGGCAGATTTTCCATATCTTCCCATGTAGCTACGTTATATACGTTTACGTCCGGATTGATTTTTTTCAAAAATCCGGCCAATGTCCGCCCCGGACCGATTTCCACAAAGGTATCCGCGCCGTCCGCAATCATAGCCTCCACACTCTGCTGCCAGTATACAGGAGACGATACGCCTTTCGCCAGAAGGGGCGCGATTTCTGCCGGATCCGTCACCTTCGCCGCGGTCACATTTGCATAGTAAGGCGCTTCTAACCCGTGAAATTCCACGGACGCCAGCTCCCGGGCCAGTTCCTCCCCTGCGCTCTCTAAGAGCGGGGAATGAAAGGGGCCGCTGACCTTCAAGGGAACCACCCGTCTGGCTCCGGCTGCCTTCAGCTTCTCCGCCGCCGTCTGTACTGCAGCCGTTCTTCCGGTAATTACTATCTGTCCCGGACAGTTATAATTGGCTACCGTAACACCCTCCATGTCTGCAATCACGTCTTCAATGACCGCCGTCTCCATACCCAGCACCGCGCACATGGAACCAACTCCCGCCGGAACCGTGTTCTGCATCAGAAGTCCGCGTCTGCGCACCAGCCGTATGGCGTCCAGCGCGCCCATGCCGCCTGCAGCCGCGATGGCCGCGTATTCGCCGAGACTTAAGCCCGCCGTCATATCCGGCTTCCGGCCGCGCGCGCGAAGCTCCTGCGCGATGGCCAGACAGGCCGTCACCAGACAGGGCTGGGTATATTCTGTCTGATGGATTTTCTCATTTTCCTCAAAGCAGATGGCCTTCAGATCGAAATCCAGCGCCGCGTCCGCCTCGTCAAAAAGCTGTCCCGCAAGCGCGCTGTTCTCGTAGAAATCCTTCGCCATCCCTGCTTTCTGGGCTCCCTGTCCCGGGAACATCCACACGGTTTTACTCATACTGTGCCGCTCCCTTTAACGCTTTCCCGGTCTCTGCCATAATATTTTCAATGACCTCTTTACAGGGAAGCTCGTCCTTTACAAGGCCTGCGATCTGGCCGGACATGACGCTGCCGTTCTTCACATCGCCCTCCACGACGGCTTTTCGAAGGCCGCCCAGGGTCAGATATTCCAATTCCTCTGCTGTGGCTCCCGCCGCTTCCATTTCCAGGTATTTCTTCGTCATCTCATTGCGCAGCGCCCGGACCGGATGACCGGTGGTCCGGCCTGTGACGCGGGTGTCGATGTCCCGGGCCTTCAGCACCTTCTCCTTATAATTCGGATGCACCTGGCACTCGGTGGTGGCCACAAAACGGGTGCCCATCTGCACGCCCTCCGCGCCCAGCATCAGAGCCGCCGCCACGCCTCTGCCGTCGGCGATACCGCCTGCGGCGATGACCGGAATCTCTACCGCATCCACCACCTGGGGAACCAGCGCCATGGTCGTGCTCTCGCCCACATGGCCGCCGGACTCGCAGCCTTCGGCCACCACGGCGTCCGCGCCGCAGCGCTCCATGCGCTTCGCCAGGGCCACGGAAGCCACCACGGGAACGACTTTGATGCCCTTTGATTTCCACAGCTCCATGTATTTCTCCGGGTTGCCCGCGCCGGTGGTCACGACTGCCACGCCCTCCTCAGCGATGACCTGTGCCACCTGATCCGCGTAGGGGCTCATCAGCATCACGTTGACTCCGAAGGGCTTATCGGTGCGCTTCTTGGTCTCCCGGATCTGTTCCCGCACCCATTCCGCCGGGGCGTTGGCCGCGCCGATGATACCAAGGCCCCCCGCCTCGGACACGGCTGCCGCCAGATGATACTCCGCCACCCAGGCCATGCCGCCCTGGATAATCGGGTATCGAATTCCCAGTAAATCCGTGATTCTTGTATGCATATGCTCTACCTTTCTTTCCTGAAACAACTTTTTTACTTATGGTTCTCGATGTAGTTTACGACGTCCTGCACAGTCTCCAGCTGCTCCAGATCCTCGGAGGGAATTTCCATATCGAACTCCTCTTCCAGCGCCATGACCATTTCAAACAGATCCAGGGAATCGGCTTTCAGATCTTCCTTGAAGGATGACTCCAGAGTAATTGCATCCTCTTCCACATTCAGGTTTTCCGCTACAATTTTCTTAATCTGCTCTAACATTTTTAATTTCTCCTTTTGTTTTAAAAATTTAGTTTTCTTACGCCTTTCGCCACTCGGTCACTGCCGCGCCCCAGGTCAGACCGCCGCCGAACCCGGCCAGTACCAGCTTTTCGCCGGACTTCAGGGCTCCGCCCCGGTTCAGTTCATCCAGCAGGATGGGGATGGAGGCCGAGGATGTGTTGCCGTAGCGCTGCAGGTTCATGGGGAATTTCTCCATGGGCTCGCCCAGCCTTCTGGCCACTGCCTCCACGATGCGCTGATTGGCCTGGTGCAGTACATAATGGGAAATGGCTTCGCGGCCCAGTCTGTTTTTCTCCAGCACCTCTTCGATGACCTGCGGAACCTTACGGACCGCAAATTTGAATACAGCCTGTCCGTCCATTTCCATGAAATAGCTTCCTTCCGGCTTCGCAGCTTCTCCGGTTGCCTGAAACGGGCTGCCGTCCTGTCGGTTTCGCAGGGTCAGCGCCCCGCCTGCCGCGCCGTCGGAACAGGCTGCCGGAAGATAAGGGCTTCCTTCTTCCGCGCTTACCACCACGGCTCCGGCCCCGTCTCCGAAGAGGATACAGGTGCTCCGGTCCGTCCAGTCCGTCACCTTCGACAGACATTCACTTCCGACGATCAAGGCCTTTTTTACGAAGCCTGCCGCCATATAGGCATTCACCGTATGCCAGGCCGCCACGAAGCCGCTGCAGGCCGCGTTCAGGTCGAAGCACTGTGCCGCCCCGGCCCCGATGGCCGCCTGCACCTCGCAGGCCGTACAGGGCATGACGCGGGTCGGCGACATGGTGGATACCACAATCAGCTCCAACTCCGCTGCGTCCATTCCGGCGTCCTGAAGTGCCCACCTGGCCGCCTCCGCCGCCAGGGACGCACAGGTCTCCGTCGTGACGACCCGCCGCTCTTCTATCCCGGTCCGCTCCCGAATCCACCCGTCGCTGGTCTCCACCAGCCCGGCAATCCCGTCGTTGGTCAGAACCCTTTCCGGCACACAGGAGCCGGTTCCTCTGATCACTCCAATCATGGTGTCTTACGTTCCTTTTACTTTCTTGTTTTGCTGTTTTGTGATGTAACAAATGGGATTGTAGCAGATAGAATGAAGGTGTGAACTTTACAAAATTGAAGAAAATGTAAGAATTAGGTACCCGCCCACAGCGCCATAAGGCTGCTGCAGACGGGTACCCCATCCTGTAATCTCTGTCTCTGTCATGTCTGTATCTGAGCGGTCAGCTTCCTGACCTGTGTACTGGTCAGCTCCGTCTCCTCGGACTCCATGCGTTCCATGAAATCCTCCTCGCTTCCCGCTTCAATTTCCCGTTTGATCCTGTCCTGTACCTCCTCCAGACACTGGAGCAGAACCGGGTTGAACGCGCCGCATTCCCCGTTCAGAATCATCTGTATGGCCTCCTCATGCGTATAGGCCTTCTTGTAGACGCGCTCGCTGGTCAGGGCGTCATAGACGTCGGCCAGAGCCACCACCTGAGCGGAAATGGGAATCTCGTCGCCCCTGAGACCATCCGGATAGCCCTTGCCATCGTAGCGTTCATGATGCCAGCGGCAGATATCGTGGGCAATCTGGACCATCGCCTCATCCTGATACACCTTCATACGCTCCAGCATGGAAGCTCCGATGAGGGTATGGGTCTTCATAATCTCAAATTCTTCTTTCGTCAGGCTGCCCGGCTTGTTCAGAATCTTTTCGTCGATGCCGATCTTGCCGATATCGTGAAGGGCTGAAGCTGTCACCACCAGCTGCTGCTCGGCCCAGGACATATAGTACCTGTCGGATCGGCTCATCAGATGTTCCAGAAGCAATTCCGTCACAACATTGATGTGGATCACGTGAAGGCCGCTCTCGCCGTTTCGGAATTCTACGATCTGGCTGAGGATGGCGAGCATGATCCGGTTGCTCCGCTCCTTCTCATATACCTGGGCAGTCACCAGATTCAGCAGACGCCGCTGCTTCGCGTACAGCTTGATGGTATTGAAGACACGCTGGTATACTACCCTGGCGTCGAAGGGACGGGCAATGTAGTCGGACGCGCCATACTCGTAGGCTTTCTGGATAAACTGACTGGAATCCTCACTGGAAATCATGATGACCGGGATATCTTCGATCCACTGCCTCCGGTTCATCACTGACAGCACCTCAAAGCCGTCCATCTTCAGCATCACCAGATCCAGCAGTACCAGCGAAATGTCGGTGCCGTACTGCTCCAGAATCCGGATACATTCTTCGCCGTTCTCCGCCTCCAGAATCCGGTAATCCTTCCTCAATATCTCAGCCAGAATAGCGCGGTTCATCTCCGAGTCATCCACGATCAGAATCTGCTGCCGCGTATCCCGGATGACGCCTTCATCTGCCTTCCTGGCGTCCCACTCGGTCACGACCATATTTTTCTGTACTTTGGCCTGGTACATGAGCGTATCCGCCCGGGACAGGGCCTCACTGATATCGCCGCCGTCGAACATGACTCCGCCGATGCTGACCGAGATCTGAAGGTGATGGTATCCCGGCACGGAGGCCGCATGGATCCGCTCCTGAATCAGCTGCAGCTTGGACGAAAACGCGTCGGGCCGGATTCCCGGCAGAATCAGCAGAAATTCATCACCGCCGTAGCGAATCAGCATATCGGACTTCCGGATAAAATTCCGGATGATATCCGCCACCGTCTCCAGCACCATATCGCCCGCATGATGGCCATAGGTATCGTTGTAGAGCTTGAAGTCGTCCAGATCGATTACCGCCACACCGGCCCGCTCCTTCATACCCCTGACCTCATCCTCGTAAAAGCGTCGGTTATAAGCGCCGGTCAGTGCATCCCTGTACAGCTTCTCATTGTAGATGGTCAATCTGCCCATGAGCTTCTCACAGTCGTCAGAATCCAGCAGGGTATCTTCGTTCAGCTGCTTCATCATTTCCATAATATAGGGCCCGCCGTCTATCTCCGCATATCGGGCGAACATCTCTTTCAGCAGTTCCATCCTTTTTTCTGCCTGTTCTCCCGTCATCCTATTCTGTGCGCACATTCCCGTTCCTCCCGTTCTGCCTCTCTGATCTCTGCTTTTCCGCTTCCCGTCTCTATTTTTTCTGCCAGCCGTACTTTTTTCCGTCAAATCTTCTTGTCCCTGTCCTTCCCATCGGTACGTTTCTCCATTTTACGCATATAGATTTATTATACTCCCCTTTTCTTCTAAATCCAAGCAAAGAGGCAGAAAATGTCAAAAAAAGAGAAGCCACAGGACTTCTCTTTTTTGTATCCGCTCAGATATGCTGTTCGCTCTCCACCGTATCCTTTGCGTAGAGATCGGAAAGCTGTTCTTCAAATTCCTTTTCGCGTTTTTTCTGCCTGTGTCCGTGGACCAGACCAACGGCTACCATCGCGACCGCCAGAAGCAGCGCGGGCAGCGTCCAGAAGCACAGATGCAGAACATTGTGATCAAATACATACAGATTATACAGCATTTTCTTACTTCCTTTCCTCACCGGCATCCTCTGTGTCTGTCAGGCCCCGTCTCTTTTTCTCCAGTTCCAGCTCCTCCCGAAGTTCAAATATTTTTTTCTGATGTATCCTCGTCCGGTACCTCCAGCTCCTGCACCACGGTTTCCGGGCCGTTCTCTGCACTTGAAAGCTCCGTCTCCTGATAGACGTTGTTCTCCTCATTTGCCTTCAGGGAACGATCCGACGCCGCGTACAGGCCGCCGGACACCACCAGGGCCACAGCCAGGCACAACGCGCATCCTCTTTTGAAATAGCTCTTTCTCATGTCGCTTTTCCTTTCCATTTTCTTACTGTTTTATCTATTTTTTTCTTTCCTTCGTCTTCTTTTTTGACGCACTATCTTTATAAGAGTGGCGTCGAACGCAAAATAGCTCACATTTTTAACAAAATTTTATGATTTTTTTGCAGGAAAAATATGCTATAATGTCGTATGACATTACGCCGAAAAAGAAAGAGGTTCTTTTATATGAAAAAACACGGAGACCGGCCACCTGATTTTCTCCACCCTGCATACCATCGGCGCGGCCAACACCATCGACCGTATCATCGACGTCTTTCCGGCCAATCAGCAGCGGCAGATCGCGGTGCAGCTCTCTCTGGTTCTGACCGCCGTGGTATCGCAGCAGCTGGTTCCCTCTGTGGACGGCTATATGATTCCTGCCTTCGAGGTCATGACTGTGACACCCGCCATCCGCAATATGATTCGGGATGGGAAAATTCCCCAGATCGACGGCGTCATTCATTCCTCCACCGGTCAGGCCATGTATTCCATGGATTCCAGTCTGCTGACCCTCTACCGGGAGCAGGAGATCACTAAGGAGACGGCCCTCACCTATGCTTCCAATCCGGAAATGCTGGGGCGCAAGCTCTGAATTTTCTGCGGGACAGCGTATGATAAAAAATGAGACCCTTACAGATGTTTTAAATAAAATTGATACAGGAGTGAACAAAAGATGACACTTGAACAGTTTTATGACACTATCGGCGGTGATTATAAGAAGACGATTTCCAGACTGTCCAGCGAGACTCTGGTGAAGAAATTTGTGCTGAAATATGCGGACGACAGAACCTGCCTGGAATTGGCTGACGCCATCGAAAGCCAGGACTGGAGCGCCGCGTTCCGCGCTGCCCACACGCTGAAGGGCATTGCGCTGAACCTGGGTTTTGACTCTCTCTACACGGTCAGCTCCGAACTGACCGAGGCCCTGCGCGGCGGCAGGCCGCTGACCGATATGAGCCTCTGGACTGCGGTGGATGAGAAGCATAAGCAAATTGTGGACGCTATCGCGCAGATTGACGTGTAACTACATATTTTAAAACCAGACGAGAGGAAGGGCCGCGAGAATTTCTTCTAAGCGTGTGTCCGGCTTTTCACGGATTGGTGTCTGACTGAAGCGGACTTTCTAAGTCCGATCCAGACAGATGCCTGTCCGTGAAACGTCCGAACACTCCAGAAGAAAATCTCGCGGCCCTTCCTCTTGGCGTCCGTTCTAATCAATCTGATCGCTCTGGAACCTGGACAGATGCTCGTAAGGCAGGATCTGCCTGCCGCGGAAGAGACCGCAGCCGTCGTTGATGAGACTGTTGTTGGCGGCGCCGAACATATTCACGTCCACCTTGGACAGGTCCAGCTGCTGGAGCAGCATGCCCCGCTCGTAGGCCTCGTCGAACCAGACGCACTGGCCCTCGGGAATCTTATGCCTGCGGGCACGCTCCCGCTCCTGGCGCTTCTCGTAGGCCATGTGGTTGGCGATGCCGATCTCTGCTGTGTCGTCCATTTCCTTGGTACGAATCTGTACCTCCATATAGCAGTTGGCGCTGCTGTCAAAAAAAGTGATGTGCAGAGACTCATACTCCGACCAGTTCTTATTGGAGATATAGTCACGGTAATAATCCTTATTCTGCTCATCGAGTAAAGGGGAATTACTCCTTTTCACGCCGCCGGTCATCTGGGCCGTGAAGCCCCGCTCTTCCAGGAACCCCGGCAGGACATTGGCGATCTCGTAGAGGCATTTCAGTTCCTCCCCGGCCTTATCTCTGCCTGGCTCCACATGACACCGGGGCATAGAAATCACGATGCGGTAGGCAATCAGATCCCGGAACTTGACCAAGCGCTTCCTGAGCTCCTCTACCGGAGGAAATTCGCCGTGCTCCATATAATACTTATAGCTGTCCTTGACGATATAGCCATTGAATTTCTCCTCGGCCCGGATCAGGGATTTGATGCGGCCCTTGAAGGTGAAGGCCAGCCAGGGGTACTCCCTGGCCATATACATGTAGAATTCCCGGATTTTCTGGGACTGAGCGGTCAGGAACTCGTTGTGCTCCAGCAGGTCGATGATGCTCTGCAGAAAATCGCAGTGAATCACGTCGATCTCATTGCCGCTTATCGCCGCGTCCCTTCCCAGATCCCGTTTGTATTTTTTCAGTATCCGCATCACCGTGTCGCCGGAATACAGATAGTCGTTTAATGTAATCATGTGTTTCTCCGCTTTTCTGAAATTGTGTTTTTACGCAATTCAATCTAGTATTATACTGGATCTTCTGTATAAAAGCAAGTACAATCCACGGGATTCCATAGGAATTTCCTATTGCATAAGAAAGAATCCTGCGAAGCAGGATTCTCCGCCTGCGGCGGGTCGCGTAAGCGACATACTACCTTTCCGCCGCAGTGCGATCCCCCGGAGGGGCTTTTTGCTCTATAGGAATCATAGCTTTCGCACTTTAATGTAACACGGTATTTCCTGTAGAGCAAAAAAACCGCGCAGTCTGCGAAAAACTGCGCGGTTTTTATTTCCCATATTTTTACTTTTACCGTTCTTCCCGGAAATACGGAACTCCCAGACTGGCAGGCGGCTGATTTTCCCGCTTGCTTCGGACGCTGGTGACCACCAGTACCACCAGGGTTACCACATAGGGAATCATCTTGTAAAGCTCCTGATATTCCATATGATCCATGCCGGTGGGGATGTACAGATACAGGATGTACAGGCCGCCGAACAGGAAGGAGGCCAGGATGCTTAAGTTCGGTCTCCAGATGGTGAAGATTACCAGGGCGATGGCAAGCCACCCTCTGTCGCCAAAGGCGTCGTTGGACCAGACGCCGCAGGCGTAGTCCATGACGTAGTAGAGTCCGCCGAGACCCGCAATCATACAACCCACGCAGGTGGCGACATATTTATATTTGGATACGTTGATACCCACGGCGTCCGCGGTATTCGGGTTTTCTCCCACCGCCCGCAGATGCAGACCTTTCCGGGTATGATTCAGGAAATAGGACGCTGCCAGCGCGATGATAACTGCCAGGTAAGCCAGGAAGCCGTAGGATAAGAACAGCTTGCCAAACCATCCCATTTTCGATGCAAAGGGCAGGGATTTGCTGAAGTAACTGCTGGTGGCGCTTAAGGCAATGGAAGGCACATCGGCGTCTACCAGCTTGATTAAGGAACCGCCGAAGAAGTTGCCGAAGCCCACGCCAAAGGTGGTCATGGCCAGACCGGTTACGTTCTGATTGGCCCGTAGGGTTACGGTCAGGAAGCAGTACAGTAGCCCCATCAGCAGAGACCCTAAGAGACAGCACAGCATGGGAATCAGAATGGCAAGCGCCGGATTCAGATTCGCTGTGGAACTCTCGTAAAGGAAGGAACCGATGACGCCGCTGATGGCGCCCACGTACATGACGCCTGGGATTCCCAGATTCAGGTTACCGGATTTCTGGGTAATGATTTCGCCGGTGCTTCCGTAGAGAAGGGGGACGCCCTGTACGACGGCTCTCGGAATAAACGCAAGTAAGAAATTCCACATGATTACTGTACCTCCTTTTCTGCTTTTTTACGGAACTGCAGTCTGTAGCTGATGAAGAATTCGCAGCCGATGATGAAGAACAGAATGATTCCGGTCAGGATATCGGCGTAGGAATGATTCAGGCCGAAGGCAGTGGAAATCTCGCCTGCGCCGCGGTCCATAAAGATAATCAGGAAGCTGGAGAATACCATGGTCAGCGGATTGAACTTGGACATCCAGGACACCAGAACGCCCGTAAAGCCCTGGCCGCCCGCGATGGTGGTGGTGATGGTATGATTGATACCGCCCACCAGCAGAAGGCCCACAAGGCCGCATACAGCGCCCGAGAGAAGCATCGTACGGACGATGACCTTCTCCACCTTGATGCCGACGTATTTCGCAGTGTTCTCACTCTCTCCCACGACAGAGATCTCGTAGCCCTGCTTGCTGTAATTCAGGTAGATGTACATAAGCAAGGTCACAACGATGGCAACGACGATGCTTAAGAGGTACTTGGAGCCGAAGATCTGAGGAAGCCACCCTGCATTGCTGTTCTGGTTGATAATACCGATCTTACCGGATCCCTTCGGAACCTCCCAGACGATGGTGTAGAAGGCTACAAGCTGAGTGGCGATGTAGTTCATCATCAGGGTGGACAGGGTCTCGTTGGTGTTCCATTTCGCCTTGAAAAAGGCCGGAACGAAGCCCCAGAACGCGCCTGCCGCAATGCTGGCCAGCACCATGACCAGAATCAGCACGCCGTTTGGCAGCTTATCTCCCAGACAGATCATGCAGGCGCCTGCAGCCAGGCCGCCGATGAGCACCTGTCCCTCGCCGCCGATGTTCCAGAACTTCATCTTGAAGGCCGGAGTCAGGGCCAGGGCGATCAGAAGCAAAATGGAAAGATTCTGCAGGGTAATCCAGGTCTTCCGCTCGGTACCGAAAGCGCCCGTGAAGATGGACTTATATACCTCGATGGGGTCAATACCCGTGGTAATAGTGGTCAGGATGCCGCAGAGCACCAGGGCCAGGACGATGGCCACTGCCCGGATTCCTACTGCCTGGTACCAGGGAAGGGCGTCCCTTTTTACGATATGAAAAAACGGCTCTTTCTTATTCATGGCTCTCGTCCCCTCCTACTCTGGTCATCATCAGGCCGACCTCATTTTTATCGGTTTTCCGGGCGTCCACGATGCCGCTGACCTCGCCGCCGCAGAGCACCATGATCTTGTCGCAGAGCTCTACCATCACGTCCAGATCCTCGCCGACAAAAATGACGGCTACGCCCTTCTTTTTCTGTTCATTGAGCAAATCGTAAATGGTATAAGAGGAGTTGATATCCAGTCCCCTTACCGCGTAAGCAGTCAGAAGCACGGTGGGGGCGGAAGCAATCTCACGGCCTACCAGCACCTTCTGTACATTACCGCCGGACAGACGGCGAACCGGGGTGGCGATACCCGGGGTCACGACCTCCAGCTCCTTCACTACAGACTCTGCCAGCTTCCTGGATGGTCTGCGGTTGGTGAAGGGGGTTCTGCCCTTTCGGAAGGAACGAAGCATCATATTATCGGCCAGGTCCATATTCGCCACCAGGCCCATGCCCAGACGATCCTCCGGCACGAAGGAGAGAGACACGCCCATTTCAGCGATTTTCAGGGGATCTTTGCCAAGCAGAGGCTCCTCGTGGCCGTCGTCCTCCACATACTCGATGATTCCAGTCTCCACAGGCTGTAACCCTGCGATGGCCTCCAGAAGCTCCTTCTGTCCACAGCCGGAGATACCTGCGATACCCAGAATCTCGCCGCTCTTTGCCGTAAAGGACACATTTTTTAACTTCTGAATACCATCCTCGCTGCGGACGGACAGATCCTTCACCACGATACGCGGCTTCGGATTCACCGGATCCGGGCGGTCAATATTCAGGGTCACCGCATGACCTACCATCATGTTGGTCATCTCGGTGACGGTCGTGTCTTTGGTCGCCATGCTGCCGATGTACCTGCCGTCCCGGAGGACTGCCACACGGTCAGACAGGGACTCTACTTCGTGCATCTTATGGGTGATGATGATAATGGCCTTGCCGTCGTCCCGCATTTTCCGAAGGACACGGAACAGCTTTTCGGTCTCCTGGGGCGTCAGCACGGCGGTGGGCTCGTCCAATATCAAAATATCCGCACCGCGGTACAATACCTTTACGATCTCCACGGTCTGCTTCTGGGATACCGACATATCGTAGATCTTCTGCTTCGGGTCTACCTCGAAGCCATATTTCTCACAGATCGCCTCGATTTTCTTCGAAGCCTCTTTGATATTCAGCTTTCCCTCCAGACCCAGGATAATGTTCTCTGTGGCGGTAAGCACGTCGATCAGCTTGAAATGCTGATGCACCATGCCGATACCAAGATTCAGGGCGTCCTTCGGGGTCTTGATGACCTCTTCCTTTCCATTGATAAAGATCTGGCCCTCATCCGGATAATAGATACCGGCCAGCATATTCATCAACGTGGTTTTTCCGCTTCCGTTTTCGCCCAGAAGCGCCAGGATTTCGCCCTTGTAGATATCCAGATCTACCTTTTCATTGGCAACTACAGAGCCAAAGGTCTTTGTAACGTTTTTCATTGAAACTGCGGCTACTTTGGTTTCCATCTTTTGTTTCCTTCCCTCGTTTATGACGGATCCGCAAAACGGATCAAAAGGACGGCGCGGCATATTCGCTGCTGCGCCGCCCTGTGCTTTTTACTTAAGCGTAAGCGTTCAGGCCCGTATTAGAATGCGGTATCCAGAAGATTGATGCCGTCGATATTTACATTGAAGTACGGAGCAGAACGGTACTCAGACTCATGGAAGTATCCGTCGCTTACGACCTCATGATCCGGTGTGTACTCTGCATCGGTATCTACGTCTGCCTCGTAGCTGGTCAGCTCCTGGCCCTCTACGGTGAAGGTAGAAGTATCAAATACATGCAGGTCGCCGGACTCGATCTTAGCCTTTGCCTCGTCGATGGCTTCCTGTGTTCCCTCTGCGACTGCGCTTCCCAGAGCACTCAGCTCTACAGAACCGGTTGCCAGGGTTCCTGTCCAGTCAGCGTCGATGGCCTCTCCATTTGCTACGCAGTTGATTGCGTACTCAAAGTACGGCTCCCAGTTTACTCTGGAGGATACCAAGAAGGTGTTCGGGCATGCGCTCTCGGTGCTTCCGTTGTAGGATACGTTCGGTACGCCTGCGGTCTCACATGCGGTCGGAGCTCCCATGGAGTCTGCATGCTGGCTGATCAGAACACAGCCGTCCTGGATCAGCTTGTTTGCTCCCTCTTTCTCTGCTGTCTCATCGTACCAGGAACCTGTGAAGGTTACTTCCATGGTAGCGGTCGGGCATACGGAACGCGCGCCCAGGAAGAAGGAGGTGTAACCGGAGATAACCTCTGCGTAGGTAAATGCTCCGACGTAACCAATCTTAGCCTGCTCTGCGGTAATATCGCCATTGTCAATCATCTCATTCAGCTTCATGCCTGCGGCGATACCTGCCAGGTAACGTCCGTCATAGATGGAAGCGAATGCGTTGTGGAAATTGTCCAGATTCTCTGTATGCGCCTTGGTTCCGGTTGCGTGGCTGAACTGTACCTCCGGATACTCCTTGGCTGCCTCGATCATGTAATCCTCATGTCCAAAGCTGTCTGCAAAGATGAAGTTGCAGCCTGCGTCTGCCAGCTCGCATGCAGCCTCGTAGCACTCCTGACCCTCCGGAATATTGGTCTTGGTCATGTACTCGACGCCCAGCTTCTCGCAAGCCTCTTTTGCGGCGTTCATGAAGTTCAGGTCATATGTGGAATTCTCATCGTGCAGGAAGATAAAACCTACCTTGACGTCTGCCAGGGAAGCCTCTCCCTCTGTTGTGGTGGACTCTGCGTCTGTCTCTGTCTTGGTGTCCGCAGAAGCCTTATCAGCAGATCCGCCGCAGCCTGCCAGCATGCCGACGGTCATAGCCAGTACAGTAATGAGACTAAGTACTCTCTTTTTCATAACGTTCCTCCTATGTGTTTTTCCATTATTTGGATGTTGAGTTTGCCGTTATCTGTCAATTCCCAACATGCTAAAGTATAAGCGTCTGACTTGTACTTTGTCAATATATTCATTAATTTTTGTTAAAATTTTTGTTTATTTATAAGTATTTCTTATATATTTCATGATAACACCTTATAATAGAACGGAAACTGGGGACTATTGACATTTTTTTCTCCCTCTGCTACCATGTATCCCATATAAAAAGCATTCCATAAGGGAGTATTTATCATGAACACAATGTTACAGAGCGTACCCTTCGCTGTGGTACTTTTACTGATTGGTTTTGTATTTCTGGTCAAAGGCGCCGACGCCTTTGTGGAAGGCAGCAGCAGCATTGCCAAGCATTTCCACGTACCGTCCCTGATCATCGGTATGACCATCGTAGCCATGGGAACCAGCCTGCCGGAGACAGCGGTCAGCGTCACTGCCTCCATCGCGGGCAGCAATGCCCTGGCAGTCAGCAACGCCGTAGGCTCCAACATCTTCAACCTGATGGTGGTCATCGGCGTCTGTGCCGTGCTGACGCCCGTAGCTGTTCAGAAGGGCACCCTGAAAATTGATATCCCATTTTCCGTAGTCTGTGCCCTGCTGCTCCTGGTGCTGGGCCACGACCAGATGATGCTGACCCGGGTCAACGGCCTGATTCTCATCGTGCTGTTCGTCTTTTTTATTCTGTATATGATCAGGTCAGCGCAGCGCTCTATGAACAATGAGGACACTGAATTTGCCGCCGAAGCTACGGAAATGAAAGTCATGTCCGTACCGAAAAGTCTTATTTTCATCGTCATCGGTATCGCAGGCATCACCCTTGGCAGCGACTGGGTGGTGGATGGCGCCAAAACCATCGCTTCCGCTTTCGGTATCAGTGAAAATCTCATCGGTCTGACCATCGTGGCCTTCGGTACCAGCCTGCCGGAGCTGATGACATCTATCGTGGCAGCCCGCAAAAATGAGGTGGATATGGCTCTCGGCAACGCCGTCGGCTCCAATATCTTCAACATCCTGATGGTTCTCGGCATCGCCTCCGCCTTAAGCCCCATCTCCTTCATCCGGGAAAATATTATCGACATCATCATCCTGGTAGGCTTCAGCTTCATCGTGTGGCTCATGGCCTGGACCAAACACCGTCTCGACAAACTCGAAGGCCTGACCATGATCCTGCTGTATGCGGGATACGTGGTTTACATTTGTATAAGATAAAGAAGGGCCGGAGATCCATTTTAACCAATGATCTCCGGCCTTTCTTTTACCCTGCTATGTAACTATAATTTCATCTGTTTCCGTAATTTTAATATAGGTAGTTATGTCAATCCTCTTTTACTGTCTTTTCTTTCTCCGGATCGCCGCTACGATGATACCTGTCGCTGCCACGGCCAGGATCATCCAGGCCAGCGGCTGGTTCCGGTCGCCGGTGTTGGCGGAGGTTACCGGGGCTTTGGATGATCCGCCAGAGCTGCCCTTGCTGTCATTTTTCCTGTCATTCAGTTTCGTCTCAATCCTGGTGTCCTTGCAGACAATCGCGTAATCGGAGAACTTGTCGGTCTCGAAGGTGTATTCCCTCGTATCCTTGTCGAAGCTTCCATTCAGGACGGTCAGCTCCCCATCATGCATCCGAAGAATAAAGTATTCACGGGAAATGGTGCTGTCCGTGTTCACAAGCTCGTCCGGAATACGGATAATCAGGCGAATCTTCGCGCCCGGCTCTGAAATACGTTCCACGCTCTCGCCTATCTGACGAAACAGCTCCGCACTGAAGTATACAAGCCTTGTGTTTTCTCCGGCCGTCTTCTTCGCTTCCTGTTCAAAGGCAGCCTTCTCTTCCTCTGCCAGATCGGTCTTCGTGATTTCCACCCAGACCTTCGCCTCTTTTCCTTCCGCTATGGCTGCCTTCTCTGCCTCGCTAAAGATTCCCGGCGCGTCCAGCAGCTCCTTCTTTGTATTATAGATGCCACCGGAAGCAATCGGCGCGTCCTGTGTAATCTCCAGATCCACGCGCAGATCGCCCTGACCGGTTCCATCCTCATCCGGAGACTGTCCCGTCGCCGGAATCACCTCGTACATATTGTTGTTATTTTTAGGATTTACATATCCATAACAGAGGCTCTGCGCGCCCTCCGCGTTATAAGCTTTATCGGTGACCATGATGGACAGCTTATCCTCTGCCTTTCCCTTATAGGTACAGGAGATCTGATACTGCCTGAGGCCGGTACCCGCTTTGGTTTCTGCACAAGTCAGCGTCGCATCTTTCACACTTTTATCTGCGTCCAGCAGGGTTAGCTTCCAATTGTCTTCCTCATAGAGCTCATCGCTAATCGCATGAAGCTTAGGATCTGAACTATATTTCATGGAACCTGCTTTTGATACCATCAGGATTTTGGATGGATCCAGGTACATGGCAGATCCTTCCGGAATACAAACGTGGTATAGAGATAACCGTTTATTTCCTTCGCCCTGGCAATCGCTTCTGATTCCTGACTCGTCAAGTCTGCCGTATTATCGAAACCATATCCCCACCAGTTTTTCGTCTCATACTTCTTAACACTGTTCAGCAGCAGCCCGCCATTTTACGCATCTGTGCTGAATACATTCGTCGAAGACAGAATCCGATACTGCATCGGGGTTCCGTCTTTCTCCTTGCCAAACCAGAGCAGATTGCCGTTGTCGCTGCTCCACCTTCCGTCTCCACCCGGTCTTAACACCGTCGGATCCAGATAAGCCAGCTTCCCGCTTTCTGCCTGTGTACTTCCGTAGATAGCAATATCCGCCTCCCGGGTCTCCAATTCATCCTTCTGCTCCCCGGAAGTCTCGTCCGTTCCTTCCGGGTCTGCCGATGTCTCGCCCGTTCCTTCCGGATCTGCCGGTGTCTCGTTACCCTCCGGAGCGTCCGTATTCTGCTTCGGAGCAGAGCCTGGCTTTGTATTTTCATTCCCGCCCGGCTGCTCTCCATCGTTCTCCGGTTCGTCCTGTCCTTCGGTCTCTCCGGACACAGCCGCCCGGCCTTCTGTATCCTCCGGCTCCACGGCTGTCTGCTCCGCCGCGTTCTGTCCTGCCGCCGACGCCAGCGCTGTCACGTCTACGCTTCCAAGCGTCAGTGCCACCGCCGCCAGAATCGCCAGAAAGCGCATTCCGCTGTTTCCTCGTAAGTATTTTCTCATATCCCCGCTCCTTTGTGTGATTTTAAAATTGCATTACCCATATTTTAACATAAAATAATTTTTAATATTACATTTTGGCGCGAATTGCACATATACGGCGTGAACAGTAATTTCTGCATTTGCTTTACTTCCGAAAATCCCATATAATAGAAATAATATGATTTTTATCCATACACAGGAGGATTTCCATCATGCTGCTTCAGGCTCTGACACTTACGCATCACATTACCACCATGCTGTTCGGCATCCTTTTGTCGGCCTTTTTCCTGGGCGTAAAACAGGAGCGGAAAAATGTCCTGCTGCTCCTGTCTGTAGGACTGATTTGCCTGCTGCTCTATATCCCCTGCACTCTTCTACTGGGTGAGACTTACACAGATCCCATTTACCCGCTGCTGGTACATCTCCCTCTGCTGCTGGTGCTGGTTTTCCACTATAAGTTCCGCTGGCTGCCTGCGCTCATATCTATTCTGACTGCCTATCTGTGCTGTCAGTTCAGCAACTGGATCGGTATCCTGTTTCTGTCCCTGTCCGGTTCGGAAGTGCTCTACTACCTGAGCCGGATTCTGGTGACGCTGAGCGTATTCTTCTTCCTGAGCCGGAACCTCTGTCAGACCACGGCGCTTCTTTTTTCCAAGTCCAACCGGGAGTTGTGTATTCTGGGCGCTATGCCGCTGGTCTACTACCTTTTCGATTACGCCACAACGAAATTTTCCACACTGCTGTATTCCGGCAGTAAGGTAATCGTGGAATTTCTGGCATTTTCCATGTGCCTCTCCTATGTGGTATTTCTTCTGGTGTACTTCCGGGAATATGAAATGAAACACCGCGCGGAACAATACGGAGAACTAATGGATATGCAGCTTAACAGCCTGCGTACCGAGATTGACCAGACACGCGTCAGCGAACACCGCCTGGCGATTCTCCGGCACGATATGCGCCATCATCTGGCAGCTATTGAGACCTTCATCCGGCAGCAGAAGACAGATCGTGCCCTGGAATATATCCAGGAAATCAACCGTCACTATGACGATACGGTCATCCGCTCCTTTTGCAAAAATGAGTTGCTGAACTCGGTGCTCTCTATCTACAGCACCCGATTTTCGGAAAAGGGCATTTCCTTCGACTCACAGATTCAGGTGTCGGAAAGCCTGCCCTGCCCGGAGCTGACCTGCTGCGCCATTCTCTCAAATATCCTGGAAAATGCCATGTACGCAGTCGAAAAGCTGCCGGAGGAAAGACGTCAGATCAGTCTGAATATTTTCGAAAAATCCGGTCATCTGCTGATGCTGGGAAAAAATCCCACCGATGTACCGCCGGTTTTCTCCGATGATGTTCCGGTTACGAAAAAAAGCGACCACGGTATCGGCGTGCAGAGTATCATTTACTATGTAGAAAAAGAACAGGGTCAGTACCAGTTTTATATGGAAGGCCGGGACTTTGTCGTCCGTATCATTCTGTAAGGGGAGTTTTATATGATTAAGATTGCCATCTGCGATGATGAAACTGCATTTCTCACGGAACTATGTGCGATGCTTCGCTCCTGGGCCGCGTCCCGGGAGCTTGTGCTGCAGCTTTTTCCCTTTACCAATGGAGATAAGCTGATTGCCGCCTGCGAAGAAAGCCCGGCGGATCTGGTGATTCTCGATATTATGATGCCGTTTCCCGGCGGAATGGATACGGCAAAGGCGCTGCGGCAGAAGGAATCTCATGTGCCGCTCATCTTTCTGACCTCCTCCCCGGAATTTGCCCTGGAATCCTACGAGGTCCGGGCTTTCTGGTATCTTCTGAAACCTGTTTCGGAAGAACGGCTTTTCTCTGTGCTGGATCAATGGCTCACCTCCATGCAGGCGTCTCTTCGCCATTTCGCAGCCCGGACAATCTCAGGCTATCAGAATATCTACCTCCGGGATGTGGAATATCTGGAGGCCCGCAATAAACTGGTTGCCGTCGTGTTCCGAGACGGCTCTGTCCTGGAAATCAAAGAGCCCTTCCACCGGTGCGAAGAATTTTTCACACCGAAAAAGGGCTTCTACAAATGCCACCGCAGCTATCTGGTGGCTTTAAACTGCGTCGAGACCTTCTCCAAGGCCGAGCTGCGCACCAAATCCGGCGCACGGATTCCCATTTCCCGGGATAATGGAGTGGCCTTTAAGGACGCTTACTTTGCTTATATGTTTCCGGAGCGTTAGTCGGTTAAATCTTCTCCGTTGGTACGGATTACTTTCTGATACCAGTCAAAGGAATCCTTCTTTTCCCGGGACAGGTCGCCGGTTCCGTTGTCGAATTTATTTACATAGATGAAGCCGTAGCGCTTGGCCATCTCGCCGGTGGATGCGGACACCAGATCGATGCAGCCCCAGGGAGTATAGCCCATCAGGTCTACGCCGTCCTCTGCGGCCTCCCGCATGGCTTCGATGTGCTTACGCAGGTAATCGATCCGGTAGCTGTCATGGACATGTCCGTCCGCGCCCTTCTCGTCTCTGGCTCCCAGACCATTTTCCACCACCATAATCGGCAGCTGATAGCGCTCATAGATCTCATTCAGCGTATAACGCAGGCCATCCGGGTCTATCTGCCAGCCCCACTCCGAAGCGGTCAGATACGGATTTTTCGCGCCGCCCGCCAGGTTGCCTGCCACCTCTTCCGAATTCTCGTGGGTCGTGATACAGGTGGACATGTAGTAGGAACAAGTGTAGAAGTCTACGGTTCCCTTTTTCAGAATCTCTTTTTCTTCCTCTGTGATCTGCAAATCGATCCCATTTTCCCGGAAATACCGATCCATATAGGACGGATACGCGCCGCGGATCTGCACGTCGGAACAGAACCAGTTCAGCACATTGTTATGCTGCTGGGTCGCCAGGATATCCTTCGGATCACAGGTCAGCGGGTAGGCGGTCAGGAACACGTTCATATCGCCTAACTGAAACTGGGGATAATGCGCATGGGCGTAAGCCACCACCTTTGCGGAAGCCACCAGCTGATGATGCAGGGCGGTATAGCGAAGTTGCGGCGTGATCTGGATGCCGTTTACCGGGCCGCTATAGCCTTTCACAGTTCCCAGTGACAGGGTCGTGCCAAGCTGGGTGGTGCCGCCGTTGATCTCATTGAAGGTCAGCCAGTACTTCACCAGATGCTGATACCGCTCAAAGACTACGTGGCAGTAGCGCTCGAAATGGCCGATAACCTCTTCCCCCGCCCAGCCGTTGTAAGCCTCCACGAGACCGTAGGGCAGCTCGTAATGGCTTAAGGTCACCAGAGGCTCGATGCCGTATTTCTGACACTCTTTGAATACATTTTCATAGAACTGAAGACCCGCCTCGTTGGGCTTCTCCTCTATGCCGGTGGGGAAGATTCGGGTCCAGTTGATAGACGTACGGAAGACCTTGAAACCCATTTCCGCAAATAAGGCGATATCCTCTTTGTAATGATGATAGAAATCAATGGCCTCGTGGCTGGGATACAGCCGTCCCGGCTCTACCTTTGTGGTAATGCTTTTCGGACAGTCTTTGGTGCCGTTGGTACAGAGATCCGGCACGGACACGCCCTTGCCGTCCACATCCCAGGCTCCCTCAAACTGATTGGCGGCGCAGGCGCCTCCCCATAAAAAGTCTTTTCTAAATGACATGATTCTGCTCCTTTATCGCTTTTCACTGCTTATGAAATCGGGATTTTTCTTGATCAGTTTTTCGTTCTCTTCATAGATAATCGACGCCTTTTCCCGGGTCAGCTTCTCATTTTCCTCGTAATCCATCTTGTACAGGAATGAAAACAGGCAGTCCAATACGAAATGAAAGGCGCTGTACACCGCGAAGGTATCGATCTTGGCCGTGTAAGAGCGTTCTTCCTCCAGTTCCACCAGGATTACCTCCTGGCACATCCGGGCCACCGTGCTGTCCGGCGTGGCTGTGATACCCACGCAGTAGGCCTTCCGCTTCTTCAGAAGCCGGAGACTTTCCACCACGTCCCGATTCTCCCCGGACTGGGAAATCACCAGATTGACCGTGCGTTCCGTTCCGGCCAAAGCGTAGCCCGGCAGAAAGCAGGAGCTCAGGCTCAGATTTACGATATGGCCGAACCGCAACATTTTTTGCTGGAAATCCATGGCCACCGTGGCGGAAGTTCCCACACTGAAGATATTGACCATATCGGACTGGCTGATGCGCCGTACAATCCGGCGGAACTGATTGTAATCGAAGCCGGAAATGGTTTTACTGATGGTATCCGAGTTAAGTTTCGCTAACTTTCTGGCTATCTGCTCAAAGGAATCATTTCCGGAAAACGGATAATTGGCGTCCACAGCGCTTTCCGTGGCGAACGCGTCGTACTCGGAATTGAACAAAATCTGGAACTTTTTATAGCCGTCCAGATCCAGTTTTCTGCAAAATCGGGTAATGGTGGCCGGTGAAGAATAGGTCCTCTTCGCCAGATCTGAAATAGACATATTTTTTACTTCATAACCGTTCTGCAGCAGATAATCCGCGATACTCTTCTCCACATCGGTGAAATCCGTCTGTCTCATAAGTTTTTCTATGATCATAAGTTCTCCCCCATCCTTTTGATCTATTTTAGCAAAAATCATTTTCCATGGAAAGGGGAGAATCTTATCTTATGGGTTTCTATATTTAGTTATACTCGTTTACCTTACCGCTCTTCAGCAGTACCGCAGTCAGAATGAAACCAAGGGCGATGGCTGCCACGATGCCTACGCAGTACATGGGGAAGTTTACGCATCCAAACCAGCCGCTGAAGGCCAGAAGTCCGGAGAAGGAGAAGTTGGTCGCCGCCACGCCGCCGATTCCGAGAATCAGGCCTGCTGCCGCGCCGGATACAATCATGGTGCCCAGGAGCCATTTACTTCTCAGGATGATACCGTAGAGACCCGGCTCTGTGATACCGCAGAGGGCGTTGGTGAAGGCTGCGGATCCTGCTGTGGCCTTATCGCCTGCGTTTTTCGCGAAGACTGCCACGGCCAGGCAGATACCCAGAGCCGCGTAGTTGCCCATACCGCCGGCTGCCAGCGCCGGCTCAAAGCCCTGCTCTGCCATGATACCAAGCAGAATCGGGGTAACTGCCCAGTGCATACCAAGCAGGATAACCAGGGAGAAGAAGCCGCCGAATACGATGCCTACCAGAATCTTGCTTGCTCCTACCAGGCCGTATACCGCGTTGATGGCGTTTGCAACCAGGCCGCCAATGGGTCCGAATACCAGGATAGTCAGCGGTACAAACACGATCAGGCACAGAAACGGAACCAGAATAAACTGGGTCATCTGGGGAAGAACCTTCTTCAGCCATTTTTCGAAATAGCTCATACAGAATACTGCCAGCAGAATCGGAATAAAGGAACCGCTGAAATTGTACGCTGTGAAGTTGATACCGACAAGGGACGCCTTTTCACCGGTTACCAGGAGATCTGCCACGCCCGGATACATGATGGCCGCGCCCAGTGTCACTGCTACGTACGGGTTACATTTGAAATGCTTTCCTGCTGTAAACGCCAGCAGAATCGGGAAGAAGTAAATCAGCGCATAGAAAATCGCGTAAAAGGTCTGGTAGGTCAGGCTCGCGCTGTCTACTACGCCCATATTGGCCAGAAGTCCGATAACGCCGGACGCGATACCGCCGGTAGCCAGAATCGGGATGTACGGCGCGTACACGTCGGACATCATCTTGGTGAAGCGGTCCAGAAGGCCGGTCTTCTTATCCCCTGCTGTAGCCGGATCGTCGATGGCGTCGCTGGCCTTCAGACCCTTTGCCTTCATCTCCGGCGCGTTCATCAGCTCCGCGTAAACGTCGCCTACGTGGGTTCCGATGAGTACCTGGCAGTAGCCGGAGCTTACCAGGGTTCCCAGTACGCCGTCTACCGCTTTCAGGGCTGTCTGGTCGAACTTGGACCCGTCCTTCAGGGAGAAACGAAGTCTCGTTGCGCAGTGGATACAGTCGTTGATGTTGTCAGCCCCGCCGACTCCGGCGATGACGGACTGAACCAGTTTCTTGTAGTCTTTCATTTGTCTATCTCCTTTTTATTTTTATCACATTCAGATATTCAAGGCGTTTACGAAACCTTCAAAGTTCGCGTTCATGATGCTGGACGGGCGGATGCAGTCGCCGATGGCTATGGTGTCCCGGCAGATGCCGTAGAAGCTCTCAGTCAGGGCTATCTGGGGAACCAGGCCGGTGGAAAGAATCAGATTGTCATAGGCAATGACTTTTTCCTGGCCGTCCGCGTCTTTATAATGAATCTCCTCATCGTCAATGCGGGTGCAGCCGCATCTGGTAAGGCTGTGAATGTTGTCGTGAAGCAGGAATTTCTGCCGCAGCGCCTCCCGATACAGGGAATTAGCGTTGGCTGCCAGTGTGTCTGTAACCTCGATAACCGTAGCCTCTTTTCCCTGCTCGGCCAGTCCCAGGGCAATCTCACAGCCGATGCTGCCGCCGCCCAGGATAGCTACCTTTTCGCCCAGCTTCTCCGGATGGGTGATGGCATCCGTAGCCAGAAGCACCTTCGGATTGTCGATGCCTGGAATCGGAAGCACGCGCTCCACTGCGCCTAGGGCAATGAGGATGCTGTCCGGCTTCATTTCCCGTACCATGTCCGGGGTGGCCTCGGTGTTCAGAAGCACCTTTATCTCACGCTTCGCGATCTGGGTTTTGTACCAGGTCAGCAGGCGTTGTACTTCTTCTTTGTGCTCTTCTCTGACAATGACCTTCAGCATACCGCCCAGTTCTGCGCTCTTTTCAATTAGCGTAACCTTGTGGCCTCTGTCGCTGGCGGTGATGGCCGCCTTCATGCCTGCGGGGCCGCCGCCGAGGATGACTACCTGTTTGCTTTTTTCTGCTTTTTCAAGCTCTCGCTCAGATGGAACGAAGGCTTCGTTATGATAACGGGGATTTACGGAGCAGCCCACGTTCCAGTGATCAGTGGAAATGTGATAACAGTTGGAGCAGCGCAGGCAGGGTACGATATCCTCGGGACATCCCTCCTGGGCTTTTTTCGGCCAGTAGGGATCCGCCAGCAGGCTGCGGCCAAAGGCTACCAGATCCACATATCCCTTCGCCAGAATCTCTTCCGCCATCTGCGGCGTAGTGATGGCGCTGACCAGGGAAATCGGTACGTGAAGCTGTTTTCTGGCTTCCTTTGCCCATTTCAGGTTCGGCATGGTTTCTTCCATGTTCGTGGTGATGCAGTGGATGTTGGCCTCGAAAATCTTATCGATACCGGATGAAATCTGTATGGTGTCCACATAGGGCTCCGCCGCTTTCAGGAAGTACATAACGTCCTCAAAGCTGATGGAATCCTCGATCCACTCGTAGGCGCTGACACGAATATCGATGGGATAATTTTTTCCCACTGCCTTTCTGACGGTCTCCAGGATTCGAAGCGGGAACCGACAGCGGTTCTCGATGCTTCCGCCGTATTCATCAGTACGATGATTGTAATGGGGGGACAAAAACTGGGCCGGAAGCCAGCCGTGTCCAAAATGCAGGAAGATGGAATCAAAACCGATTTTCCGACAGCCTGCGGCTGTCTCGGCGTACCAGTGCAGGGTCTCCTGCATCATGGCCTCGTCCATTTCTTTTACCTCGACGCCGTCCGGGCGGATGAAGCCTGACGGGCCTTTGGCATAGTCTACAGTTCTGGCGTCCTGGCCTGCGTGGAATACCTCGATGGATGCTTTCGCGCCGCCCCGATGAATCTTCAGAACTTTTTCCCGCGTCTTTTCTCTCTCATATTTCGCAAATGGCCAGGGTTCTGCACCGCTTGCGAAGCTGGAACGTCCGGGCTCCACGATGCAGTGTCCCGCCACGACCAGACCCGCGCCGCCCATGGCTTTTTCCTCGAAGTCGTCTCCGGTTGGCGTGGCGACGATTCGGTTTTTCAGAATCATACCATTGATGGTAATCGGCTGAAATAAATGCTCAAACACGTTTCTTCCTCTCTTTCTTTCGTAAACTCGGTTTGCTTTATGGCTATCTTACCCTGCCCCGCGCTCACGCACAAGCCCGCCCGGCGAAGCTGAAAATTATTTTCAGGATTCGTCCGGGCGGGCTTTGGTTTCGTGAAATTTATTAAATTTTCATAAAATGGAGTGCGCTGTTTCAAACTGCCCATTGTCACTGAGTTCATCATATTTTTTCCAGTAATCTAACTTCGGAAGCATTTCTTGCCATACTCTATTCTCCAGCCTCTTTTGAAGTTACTCTTGATAAAAGAATGCGCTGAAGTTCTCGCTGACTTCATCCCAGATCAATAGGACATGGCCGTATTTATCTACCCGCATCAGTTCTATATTGGTCTCCTTCTCTGTCCATGTTCGAAAAACTGCCCTGTTCGGAAATGACCTTCTGCGCCATTCTTTCCAATGTTCTGGAAAATGCCATGCATGCCGTCCAGAAGCAGTCCGGCCAAGACCGCCGTGTTTACCTGTCTATCTTTGAACGCTCCGGGCATCTGTTGATGCTGGAAAAAAATCCCACCGATACGCCTCCCGTCTTTTCCGACGGTATTCCGGTCACTGCCCGGGAAGGGCATGGGATTGGCGTGCAGAGCGTCATTTACTATGTAGAACAGGAACACGGCCAATACCAGTTTTACCTGGACGGCCGTGATTTCACTGTTCGTATTCTTTTATAGTACGCTTCCAGATATACAGCAGGATTACATGGAAGGCTGTCATCGTAATAGAAGAAATCTGCAGACCTCTTACTACTAGCATATGTTCGATTTTTTCACTGTATCCGGTGTCAAATACCGCCTCCATCAAATCCGGTATCTTCGGTTTATCACTTGTGTTGCTCATTTTATCTTTGTCCTTTCTCCTTGATGCATCTTTCTGCATTATCACATATTTTCTGAAACGTCTGCTTACACAGGGCGATTTCTTCCTCCGTCAGTCCCCGGAGCATATCTTCCGCTCTATGTCAACCACAAAATAAATTTTTCGCCTGAAATGAAACTTTTTAACGGTATAGAGCGTCCAATAAATTGGAAACATAAATAATGAACAGGAGGTTTTCTTATGAAAAAGAAATTCACTATGATGATACTTCTCACTGCCATTACCGCATCCCTGATCGCAGGCTGCGGAATCAAGGGATCCGGCAACGGTAATTCCGCTTCCCAGACCACCGGAAAGGAAGACGCGGAGGACGCTTCTGAATTTACCGGAACCCTGGACGAGGTAAAGGATTTCATGTTTGTCGTAACCGACGCTTCCGGCAGCTCCTACGCATTTACCTTCGAAAACGAAAAGCCGGAGGGCTTAGACAAGGTAAAGGTTGGAGATAAGGTCACCGTAACCTATACCGGAACCATCTCCGAGGTAGATCCCTTTATGGGCGAGGTGCTTTCCGTCACTGCAGCGGAATAAACGAAAAACATGGAAATGTAAAAGACCGTTTTAAGAACCAAACCGTCCTTAAAACGGTCTTTTACATTTCCATGTGTCTTCTCTTGTAAAACTAAAAAAGAAGGTATCAAATTCTGCGGAAATATGTTATGCTGAACAGGGATGAAAAAGGGATTTATGTAAAGGAAGGGATTTATGTTAGAACAGTTTCGCAGGAAATATATCGGAGACAGAAATTTTTATAAAAACTACATCGCACTGGCGTTGCCGATGATCCTACAAAACGCAGTTACAAACCTGGTTAGTTTTCTTGACAATATTATGGTTGGACAGCTTGGTACAGAGCAGATGTCCGGAGTAGCTATTGTCAATCAGCTGATCTTTGTATATAATCTGGCCATATTCGGGGCTGTATCGGCAGCCAGCATTTTCGGCGCCCAATATTTCGGAAAAGGAAATCACAAAGGGCATATGTATTCGTTCCGTTTTAAGCTATATGCGGCTTTAACGGTTACAGCACTTACCATTTTATTATTTGTAACGAAAGGAGAAAGCCTGATTTCTCTTTATCTCACAGATACTTCCGGAAGCGGTGCGACAGGTGCTGCATTGCAGTATGGATTAGAGTATCTGATCATTATGATAGCAGGCCTGATTCCCTTTGCTGTAAATCAGGCTTACGCGACCAATATCAAGGAGACCGGTCAGACCCTGATTCCTATGATCGCAAGCTTTGTAGCTGTCGGAAGTAATGCCATTTTGGACTATCTTCTGATTTTCGGTATCGGACCATTCCCGAAGCTTGGCGTACAGGGTGCAGCTCTGGCAACGGTTATCGCCCGTTACATAGAAGCCCTTATGATTATCATCTGGGCGCACAGGCACAGAGAGAAAAACCGGTATCTCAAAGGAGCGTATACCGGCTTTGGTATTCCCGCAGACGAATTAAAGGCTATCATCATCAAAGGATTACCGCTTATGATGAATGAAGTTCTGTGGGCTGCAGGAATGACAGCCGTAATACAGTGCTACTCGATCCGCGGCCTGGAAGTAGTTGCCGGACTTAACATTGCTACAACCATCACCAATCTGTTTAACATCATTTATCTCCAGCTTGGCGCCTGCATCAGCATTGTGGTTGGACAGTATCTGGGTGCCGGTAAACTGGAAAAAGCAAAGGATGCGGATAATAAAATGATTGTATTCAGTGTTTTTTGCTGTGTGATTGTAGCTGTATGTATGCTTTTTATCGGCAGATTTTTCCCACAGATTTACAATACCTCTGAGGAAATCCGCGCACTGGCAACCAAATTTATCGCAGTATCCGCAATCATCATGCCTTTCTGTTCCTTTAGCCATGCGTCCTATTTTACACTGCGCTCCGGCGGAAAAACAATGGTCACCTTCCTGTTTGATTCTGTTTTCACCTGGATTATCATTGTTCCAACTGCCTTTTTACTGGCGCACTTTACAGGACTTGGTATCGTAACTGTGTACTTCCTTGTTCAGGCAACCGAATTGATCAAGGTTGTAATCGGTTATTTTATGGTACGCAGTAATGTATGGCTGGTTCAGATGGTATAAAAAAGTGATTTTGTGAACAGGGTGGAAAAAGGGCGGCTTGCCGCCGCCCCCTACGTTAATATTCTGTACTCAACAAAAAATCTGCAATGTGCATACTCTTAATTCCCTGGTAATTGCCTCCGGCAAATTCATCGGTTCTCAAAACATACTTCGGATAGTTATCCCGAATTTCCAGCAGTCGTTCATATTCACGCTTTTCTGTTTTTTCGGATTTAATCTCCTGTGTGACCTGCACATATAACCGATCATTCTGCTTCTGCGCCACAAAATCGACTTCACCATCCGGCGTTTTCCCAATCGTCACGTCATATCCTCGTCTGCAAAGTTCCAGATATACCACATTTTCCAGACTGGAAGCGACACTATCCGGTGTATAGCCCAGCACACTGTAACGCAAAGCAGTATCGGCAAGATAAAACTTCTCCTGCGTTTTCAGAATCTCCTTTCCGCGCAGGTCGTAACGGGAGCAACGATGAAGAAGGTATGCTTTTTCCAGCTTTTCCAGATAACTGTACACTGTTTCATTGTCGATTGAACGATGCTCTGATTTCAGATAATCAGAAATTGATTTTGCTGAGAATGAATTTCCCACATTCGCAAATGTGTATCGAACCACCCGTTCCAGCTGGTCGATCTTACGAATCTGGTTTCTCTTTACGATATCTGAGAAAATTGTAGAATTATAGATATCCCGGACAATCGTATAAACCTCATCCTGTGAATACTCTCGCAGATGTGTTGCAGGAAAGCCGCCCAAGCGGATATAGTCTGCCAGCTCAGCATGGATATCCTTTATCTGTGTATACTGCTTTTTGAATTCCAGATATTCCCGAAAAGAAAGTGTATAGATACGGAAAGAAACATATCGTCCGGTCAGGTAAGTCGCTATTTCTGAAGACATCATTCTGGAATTAGAGCCTGTCACATAAAGGTCAACATCATAATCCGTTGCCAGGGAATTCACTACTTTCTCCCAGCCGCTAATTTCCTGAACTTCATCCAGAAAGAGATACGTTCTCCCATTCGGACTGAGCTTTTCCTTGACAGCTTTGAACATATCCTTCGCTGTCATATCCTCATACTCCATGGAATCAAAACGCATACTCACAATCTGTTCAGACGGAATATTCTGTTCCTTTTGCAGCTTTTCTATCATCATTTTAAGAATTGTAGATTTTCCGCAGCGACGAACACCCGTCAACACTTTTACAAAAGGTGTATCCGTGTATGCCATAATCATATCAACGTAAAGCGGTCTGTTTATCATAGGAATCACCTCCATGGTTCCATGATACCGCAGGCGCATCAAAAAATCAATAGGTTTTGCGATTACAAACCGCAATTTCTATTGATTTTCGTTTGTTTTTCGGATTATATCGAATTCTGTTCCTTGTGAACCTCACATGACTAAAGTCACGTGCTTCTCAGCCGCCTTAAGCGGCAAGACTTCATATCGGTGGATACGCCTGCGACTTAGAATCGGCGCGGTTACGCGCTTTTTCTGGCCGGATACGGTCAGTTTCCACATCTCAGGTAGCCCACTGTATATCTGCCTGTATCTATGCTGCCTTCTGGCTCGCCAGTTCTGCACTGAGCAGCCGTAAGTCTGCATAGACACATGAGGTTCTACGCTTTACTGAAGGAACTTTTGCCTCCAGTAAAGACCTTTCCGTTTCCGAAAAGGGTTTGAGTAATTCCCGTATAAAATATCTTGCTCCAATATTGTATGCCGCAGACAGATCGCAGTTATACTGTTTTCCTGTCTGAAAGATACAAAGACTGTGATTCTCCGGATTTCGAACTACCGGACCACTTCCATCATATGCCAGCCTGCTGGTGTTGCGGGCGCTGATCCTGGATACGCGGATTCCTTGCCGGTGCGCCTGATGCTCGCACTGCTTCTGGATATCCCGTTTTCTCCATAAATGAAGCCTCTGCTTTTTATTTCCGCTGATCTTGCCCTGCATTTCCAGATACTCAAAAACGATAACATCTGCATGATTTTCCGCAGCGTAGGCTGTAATGGCCGCCGCTGTCTTCCGGGCCAGCTCCATATTCAGCCGCTTTGCGTAAGCCCAGCGGCTCTGTGTCTGTCCAGAGCCATGCTGTCTCTGAAATCTGCGGATTCTGCCCAATACATGATGCAGCCGGTCTTTATCACTGGGGAAGTCGACAAACTTCCGTCCCAGGACAGTTCCGTCTGCCTGCATGATGGTGCAGACCGCGTCCGTGTTAATTCCCAGATCCACACTGCAAATGGTCTGTTCTTTGATATCTGTTTTGGTAAGGCTTACTTCTTCCGTATAAGAAAAGCGCAGAAAGTACTTGTGATGTCGTTTCTCCAGAGTAGGAGCAGAGGCCTTTTCCCCCACCCAGTTTTTTCGCAGATATTCCATATCCGTATGGAGCAGCTTTACCCGGAACCATTTCCAGTCATGGCCGTCATACAGCTTCAGATACGCCGCGTCCTCCTGCGGTTCTGCCTCCCGGTACATGACGTCACGGTAAAATACCGGCATGGCATGATTTTCCGAAACCAGCTTCGGTTTCCCGTAAGGAGTCCATTTTCCCATAAATCAAGTCTTGTTTCATAGGAAGCGACGCTTCCAAGCGCATGCTGTATCGCTGCCCTTCGCAGGTAAGATGGCATCTTCGGAAAATGCAGGTCGAAATCATACCTTGCATGGTTCTTTTTCGTCTCATGCACCAGATGTTCCGCTGCATTAAACCGCTTCTTTGCGTTATCAATCTGGGAAAGTCCTTCCCAGCTTTCCGCGTACACCTGAATCAGATAACTGACTGCAGAGCGGTAAATCCGCAGCGTATGGCGGATGGGAATATTCTGTTTTTTTATTTCCACGCCATAACTGGATGTAATCCGCATGATAAAACCTCATTTTCTAGTTTCTTCGCTTTTCTTTTTCTTTCTGCCCCTCCATGTATGCCAGTACCTGTTCCCTGCTCCCTGCTCCGATCACTGACTGTCACTGCGCAATAAGATGGATTCCACAGATGCCCGCCCCACAACTGCTGCTTTAATTCCGGATGTACAAGAAACATTTGTCTTGCCAGATTTCCTTTCATGATTTTTATCATATCAGAAATAAAAAACTGTGGTTTACAATCCACCAGCAAATGGATATGATCCGGCATAACCTCCATGGCCAGAATCTGAAAGCGGTATTCCTCTGCCAGCTTTTGCAGCATTTCCTTACATTCTGTATCAAGGCCATCTGTCAACACCTTTTTCCGGTATTTTGTACACCAGACGAGATGATATTGCAAAGAGTACACATAACCTCGACCATATGAAAGAGTGTTTTCTCTGATAGTAAATATATCTTTTCCCATATTTATATCTTACCATATGTAGCATAAAAAGTAAACATCAGTTCTGTTTTTTAGTCAAAAATTTGCACGCCTAACTCATCACTGAAGTAACGAGAATGCGACGTGCAGTTATTCAAAATGCTTGCATTTCAGATTGCTAATTTGATAATATTTTGATAAAATTAAGATAAAATATATGCCATGAAAGGAGTGCTTTTATATGATCCAGATTCGACCTGTCTCTGACCTACGAAACAAGTTCCCGGAAATTGAAAACCTTGTAAGTGACGGGAACCCGGTTTACCTGACCAAAAACGGCTACGGTGCCATGGTGGTTCTAAGTCTTGAACAGTACGCCAGTTTAACTGACAACATTGAAGCAAAGCTCGATGAAGCAGATTATCAGGCTTCCATAATAGAAGAACGCCTTTCCCATGAAACGGTCTTCCGCAATGCAAGGAGCGCAGTATAACGTCTGGATAATCCCCTCTCGTATGAGCCGTATCCCTCCACAAAGAAACGGAATTATCCATAATCAGAAAGGATACACCATGCCATCCTTTCCGATTATATTTTTTCTATTCAATTCTTCCCCTCTCCAGATACTCCGCCAGCTCCTCCCTGCTCCTTGTGATATACTCATACGTCACATACAGCGGCGCAATCCGCTCTACCAGCCCTTTTACGCCTGCCGCCGTAAAGGGTTCATGCTTATCGATCCGAAAAATGTGCTCATAAACCTTACAGAACCGCTCCATCGGATCAGGAGAAAGATCATGTGGCGTCTGAAGCCATTCTTTCACATAATCACCGGTCAGGGACTGCTGGAGATGTAAGCCTTTGATATAGGGAATCATATCTTTCTGCCGGTCCAGCATCCGATGCAGGGCTTCCACCGCTTCCTCCTGGGTCTGCAAATCCAGATCCGTATGGAGGTAATGTCCAGTATCCAGCATGAAGCCCTTTTTCTCATAATGCACCTGGCTAATCAACGCCCGGGTGTCCTCCGGATCTAAAAAGGTCAGGCCCGGCCACCAGAGGTTTTCCATCAGGAACCAGAAGGAATACTCCTGACCGTCCAAAAGCTCATTGATAAAAGCTGCCGCTGCGTCTATCACTTCCCGATCCGTATGCTTTCCCTGATAGGTAAAGCCCTCCTCATCGTCCACCTGCACCACATGAAAGACCACATACTCCGCGCCCACTCGCATAGCGTAGTCCAGATCCTTCCGATAATGCTGTATCAGTTCTTTCCTGTCCTGATTTACCCAATCCCCGACACAGCAGCAATGGATTCCGGTCACCATACCCGGCACAATCAGTGGACACTTTTTCGGCGGCAGATAGACATCCGGAGCTTCCGCCGTAGAATAAGGAAGCGGCATAAGCTCCAGCCCGTCGCAGCCATGTTCTGTATAAAATCTGTGCAAGTCCTCCGCCGATGTAAAACGAATTACATCGTCATAGGAGGTCGTAAAATTCATCTGAAATTTCATCGTCTATTTTTCCTCAATATATATTCGATACCCAGTATTTCGTACTAGTATAGCACATCTGATAAATCATTTTTTCTTTTACACGTTGATATTATTCTGAAAAATGTATATACTATAAGTAGGAATTTCCCTACTTTTCATGTTTTTCAGGAGGTGACATTATGACTTCAAACACTTTTATCGACAATGCAAAAGTTATGGCAAAGGGACAAATCACAATTCCAAAGGACGTCCGTGAAATTCTCGGAATTTCCAATGGGGATCGCGTTACCTTTGTTGTAGAAAATGGTAATGTCCGACTTATTAACTCTGCTGTATATGCCATGCAGATACTCCAGTCTAAGATGGTCGGTGAGGCTGAGGCTTCCGGCCTTACATCAGATGATGCAGTTATGGATTTAGTGAAAGAAATCCGTGCAGAAAGTGAGGCATAATGAAAGTTCTGATTGACAGTAACATTCTCATATCAGCAGCTTTAAATAGCAATGGCACACCTTACCAAGCTTACTTAAAAGCAGTTACTTTTCCTAACCATGGTCTTATATGTGAACAGAATATCGACGAATTACGGCGTATTTTTAATCGTAAATTTCCAAATCGTATAGCAGCGTTAGAACAATTTCTTTCCATCGCTTTAATGACCTTGGAACTTGTTCCTACTCCTATAGAGGAATACCATGCAGAGAATAAAATTCGCGATGTCAAGGATCGTCCTATTCTTCGTGCTGCTATTCACGCTAATGCAGATGTTCTTCTTACCGGAGATAAAGATTTTCTTGAATCAGGGCTTCATACTCCTAAAATTATGACTGCATCTGATTTTCTTACAGAGCTGTAATAAAATAGCACTGTAATATCTTATTACATCATTGTTCAAGCCCCGTGTACATTTCACTGCCGTACACGGGGCTCATTTTCCTTACAGATACTCCACCCGAATCCCGGCTGCCTTACCGTATTCCTCTCTCTTTTCCACATCCATTTTTTTCTCTGTCATTTTTCTCCATCTTCGATATACTCCGTTGTAAAGCCTGATTCCTGACAATAGGCATCCACCTTTGAACCCCGGTAGCACCGGATCCGCGCTGCCTTATTGATGATCCACTCCCCGATATATTCCGGGTCATGCCGGATCTCGAGGACCTGGAGACGGCTGCAGCCGTGGAAAACCCACTTTTCGATACGCCGGATATGCGTGGGTAAGCGCACCTCGGTAAGCTGCGTACACTTGAAAAATGCTTTCTCGTCCAGAATCTCCAGGGACTCCGGCAGCTCCAGGCTTTCCAGTCCGCAGAAATAAAAGGCCTCTTTTCCGATTCTTTTCAGTCCCTCCGGGAAACGGACCCTTTTCAGTTCTTTACAGCGGAAGAACGCCCTGTCGCCTATCTCGGTGACTGACGGCGGCAACAGGATAACCGGCAACAGTACACATTCGGAGAACGCGTCCTTCCCGATGCGTTCTACTTTACAGTTTTTGGTAAACAGAATCTTCTCAAGCCTCCGATCCTCCCGGAAGGCACTGTTCGGAATGGCCTGCAGATTCTGGGACATATAAGCCTCCCGAAGCTTCGGACAGTCCGCAAAGCAGCCCTCACCCAGCCGCTCCACCGAATGGGGCAGCCGCGCCTCTCTCAGCGCAATGCAATGGCGGAAGCTGTCCTTTCCAAGCACTTCCATCTTATTGCCCAGGAGCAGCCGCTCGATCCGGATATTGTCCTGAAACGCCCCTGCGCTGATCATCCGATAATGATCCGGCAGCTTCAGTTCTTCCTTCTTCCAGTAATTGTCCGCCAGCCTGCGGTTCATGATGTCTTTTTTATCAATTCCAGCTATCTGCTGTGTCCTGTTACCCAAAGATTTTCCCTCAAACTTCCTGTCTCAAAGGCGCACCAAAACCCACAGACAGTTTTCGGGCTGTCTGTGGGTTTGTGGCGCATTATGTAAACTTAATGTGCGGCTTACCAGTACTTCGGATAATTGTTGTTCTTCTTCATATCCTTTGCCTTCTGCCACCAGGTATTCTTGCCTGTATTGCCGGTGTTGCCGCCGATGTGGTTCAGCATATCCTCCCACAGCTTGTCGGAGGTGGGCTGGGCCTCAGTGTAGGCCGTCACCGTATAGGTCTTTGTCGTACCGTCCTCCGCAGTGACTGTATAAGTCTTCGAAGAAGACAGATCGACCTTCTCGCCGCTGACCGGGCTCACGCTGACTGCGCCCTTCAGGGTAATCGCAGGCTTCAGCGCCGTTAGATCCGTGCCGTAGGGCAAGGTGACGGTAATCGTGCCGGTTGTATCATTAATGGAGCCGCTCACGCCATTTACGATAAATGCGCTGATGGCCGGGCCATCTGTAGTCACAGTATCCGCATTCACGAAGGTACAGGACACACTGATATCGTAAGCAGGCATCTTGAACTGCTTCGTCTTGGTGTCAATCTTTACAACCTCATAAGGCGGTCCACTCTGGGAATACCGCAGTCCGTCCGGCTTGATCTGCTTTCCGGTATCCGGAGTCACGGTCACTGTGACCAGTTCTCCTTCCTTCGCCAGTTTCTTATCGACAGAAATAGTTCCGCCGGGAGACTGGGACGTCTCGATGGTATAGCCGGTCTTGTCCGGATCAAAATCCGGAATTGTGATCTTCAGCGAGTCGGAAATCTTCACGTCGTCCGCCTTGTCATCATTTTTTACCTTGATGTAGATGTCTTTGGCTCCCGCTGTTAAAGACTTTAAGGAAATGGTGACTGCCTTATTAGCTTTCACTGCGACACCGACACCGTCTGTGTTGATCTTCGGCTCCGCCGCGCCCTTCTCCACCACTGCGTAGTAATAAGAGCCTGCACTGCTGGACGTAAAGTTCACGGTTGCCTCCGTATCGCTGAGGCGGTTCACGGCTCCCGCGGTCAGAAGCGGTCTGTCATCGTAAAGGATCTTCACATTGTAATCCTGATGATAATCCGGATTCTGAGCGGTAATCCTAAAGGTTTTGGTAACTCCCACACTGATGGGATTGCTGATTCCTTCGGACCATTTATCATCGCCGTCTGTATCGCCATAGCCGCCGTCTATTTTAGCGGTCGCCTTGTCCGAATAGGTCAGACGCAGCTTATAGGCGTCGGAGCTTCCCAGCTTGAGCGCTTCGTCCTTGGTCATCTGCGCCGGAGTCAGCTGCACGGTAAATGTGGTAACACCGCCCACTTCATCCTTATCCGCCTGCTTCACCAGCTTATTGTCTGAAGTCAGCAGTTCTACTTTACTCAGTTTACACTCTTCACTCTGGTACTTTGGGTTCTCCTCAAATACCGCCTGAATCGTCATCTGACCACCTGATACCACCGGCATCTCAAAGGTCGTCTTCGCGCTTGTCGCGCTGGCAAAGTCCACCGTCACACCGGTTTCCGGTTTGGTCAGCTTCCATTCTTTGAAGAGATACTTTGCGGACTTCGGAACCGCTTTCAGGGTGATGGTCTGCCCGTCATAGAGGGTGGTTCCCGCTGTGATCTCTGTTTCGCCAATGCTTGCGGTAGCGCTTCCCATGGTACTGTCGTTGGATTCTACCGTCAATGTACATGCGGTCTTTGGTTCAAAGCTTGCGATAAAGGTCATGTCTTTGGCTACTGTCAAATCTACTGTCGGGCAGATGTAACGATTTCCCTTTGTATCTACCTCCTCGCTCCAGGTTACCCCAGCAAGTTCTACTGTTGTATCATACAGGTTCCCATTTTTATCCAACCAGCCCTTCAATGCATATGCTTCTGGATTATAGTTCTTTAAAACAATCTGATATGTAAAAGGATGATAATAATCCTCTGCCACACCGCCTTCTCCGTCATTTGTCAATGTAATATCGTTATAGCCTGTTCCAATTCCTCCGGCTGCTAACTGTATTGTGCCTCCATTTCGATGTGTTATACCCACCTTAAGCTTGGTGCCATCATGTACATAAACTGCAGTTACAGAAAGATCGCTTTCTGGCATTTCAAACATAATCGTATCAGATTTTTTCTGTTCTTCTGTAAGTTTCAATACATCAACGTTTTCCCAATGATCAAATCTGTAATCATGGAGTCTTTTATCGCTTCCTATTCCATCATTCTTTGCTGTTAATGTGATTTCCGTTCCCTTTTTTATACTTTCTGCAGTATCTTTTTCATTTGCTAATGCTACCACATAACAACCAGCTGCATTTTCTTTTGAATCTTTTACGGAAACCGCCGTTGTAATCTTAAACCGTGGCGATGTATCCTCCTTAAATTCCATCTTTGTAAGCTTTACTTTACTACGCGGCATTTTAAAAGAAAATCCATCTTTCGCTGCATTAATCGTTACCGGAACAACTTCTCCTTCTTTATCTTTCAAGCGAACCTCTACCTCTGACAATTCTTGTCCTTCTGGTAGATTTATCGAAACTTTAATGGTATCTCCAGCTTTTAATGTACTTGTTCGTTCTAGATTAACTCCCTTTTCTACGCCGTTATCATAGATTTTTGCAATTCTCTCTCTATTCTTATTAAATCCTTGATACTCAAATTCAAACGGCATATCTACTTTTAAAACATATTCTTTTATGCCACCCTCTCCATTTTTCACCTTAAAATGATATCCTTCTTCTGTTACCTGTTCTCCATTCGTAGTAAAGCTACCATCCTCATTTGCACCTACTCCTGATGCTCCATACGCATATCTTGGAGTAAATGTAAGATTTCCGGCTAATGAAGAATTGTAATTTTGTGTTTCCGGCTTTATGGTAATTACATTGTCGCCATCAAACAGTACTTCTTTTTTTCCAATTCCGGTCACTGCAACAAATCCTGTTGTACTAGAAGGACTAACCGTTTTTACAATATATTCATTGTTCGGAATTTTTATCTCATACGAATATTTAGCCAAGTAATAGTTATTGTTCTGATCAGTAAATCCTGCTCCAAACCAGTGAGTTTTACTTTTTATATAAAAACCTTTTTTTTTCACATATTGATAAAGATTCTCCGATGGCGTTAATGGTCGTATTCCTCCATTACTTGTATATAAATTGGTAGAATTTCCCGTAACCTTCAGTAAATCTGTGTACGCAGGCCCATTTATAGTTATGGGAAATGACATGTCATTCGTATCTCCACCTTCTTGAATTGTGACCACTACTTTGCCCGCATTTTCTGCCGTATATCTGTCAAACTTATTTGAAGTAATACCAACATGCTCCTTTTTAAAATCATCCGCCGTTAATTCCTTTGTTATAAGCTGCACTTTAGCTTTAAACGCACCGTCACTGCTTGTTAAACATCCATCATCGTCCACTTTGCTTGACAAATCCAAAGCAATGTTTATCTTATCGTCAGATGGTAGTTCTGCCTTTACCGAAAGTGATATGCTTGACACCATACAGATAAGCACCGCTGGGAGTACTATAATCTTTTTCTTCCACTCCATTTTATTCCCTCCTTCCTTCTACTCCTTTACTACCTGGTGATCCGTAATCGTATTATCCTCCTCCATCTGCTCCCAGAGCTGCTGGGAATGGGGCTTTTCCAGGGTTACGATCACAGTGTAGTACGACGTTTCCGTTCCATTGGTTACTGTATAGACTACCGGATTCCGCAGATCCACCACTTCTCCGGGAGCCGGGCTCACGGTGCAGCCGTTGCCCACGGTTACCTGAGATACCACATGGCTTACGTCGGTTCCCGCCGGAAGGGTCAGAAGAATAGTTCCCGCCCCATCGTCGATGACCGCATTCACTCCCAGGATACTGAATTTACTGATTTTCGCCGACTCGATGACCGGCGTGTCCGGGGTATCCGGCTTATCCGGCGTGCCGCTCTTGCCCGTGGGCCGCTTTCCATCCGCGTCCAAAATGTCCACGGAATAAACCTGGGTAGCCAAGCCGTTGCCAGATACGGTGTAGGTGACCGTCGAAGAGAAGTTCTGGGACACGCCCGACAGAGGACTGCACACATTGGTGCCCTCGCTCACGACGATCTCCGGAGCCAGGGAGGTCACGTCCGCGTCGGAAGGTACGCCCCGTACCTGAATGGTTCCCGCCTCATTGTCAATGACGCCCCGATACACCACGTCGTCGATGGTGACCGCAAAGCTCTCGATGGCCGCGCTCTCCTGAGCCTCCACCTTGATCCGGTATCGCTTTTCGTGTTCGCCGTCCTGGGCTTTCACCAGCACGGTCGTCCAGCCGCTTAAGTTTACTTTGGTCTTTCCGTTCAGAATATCCGCCGGCTCCGTAGCCGCTCCGTAAGAGATCGTACCCTTGATATAGAGATTCTCCGTATCCACACCCGGGCCCACGCTCAGCAGAATATCCGTAGCTACCGTATCCTCCGTCACCTTCCGGCCCGTGATCTCCACATCCCGCAGGATATTCGCGTCCTGAAGCTGCAGGCTGTCCGCATCCAGATTGGTTCCGGCCGCTTCCAGAGCATCGGAAAACTTTATGGTCACAAAGTATGACTTTCTCGTCTCGCCGTCCTCCGCCAGCACCGTAAAGGTCACCGGCGCATTCGCGGAAAAGGTCAACGGAAGATTCGGGGATTCCAGGCTCGCGTAATCTGACAAGGTCAGCTCCGGCGTCATATTGTTCAGAGGCGTACCCGTAGGCAGGGTCACTGTAATCTGATCACCTTCTATCACGCCCTCCTGTCCTTCCAGCACGAAGCTCTTGATATCCGCCTCCTTGCTTAAAGGTCTCGAGAAATTCTGCTGATGATAATAGAGGGAATAGGGATGTCCGGCTCCTCCGTTTTTCAGAAAGCCTAGATACCACTGTACCGTATAACAGCCCTGGTAGGTGGCCATGGCATTTTTCGGCACGCTCATGGTGTGGGCGAAATACTCGCCGTCCGCGTAAGCCAGGAAGGCCGTCAGGGCGCTGTTTCCCTTGCCGTCGCTGAAGCGGGGATCTGTGTGACAGTCTACGCCCGCCGCGCTCAGGGCACAGATGGCCTGGGCCGCGCTCTCACTGCTCTGATAGCCAAAGCCGCCGAAAGTGAAGTCTGGCTGCATGGGATCCACGGTGGCTGCCTTGCCCTGACCCAGGAAGAGGCCGATGCCTTCTTCCAGCTTGGCCTTTACCCGTTCCCCGTAGACCGGGTCGTCCTGATAGGGCGCGATGGACTGCATGAGCATACCCACCATATCCACGCCGAAGCCGTCACTGCCGTACTTGTGATCCAGAATCGTCTCCAGAAGCTTTTCTCTGGTCCAGACCACATTCTTCGGAATCGTATACTCGCCCATATCCAGAGCGATCAACGCGAAAATCGGTCCGTTGATGGTATAACCGCCGGAATAATTGTACAGACATGCCGTCAGATCGGTGATCACATTGCCCTTGGAATCTACAAAGGGATTGTCCTGCGTCGTGTACTCATCCAGTTTACTTGCATTGATTCCCATGGCGGTCAGCATCATAATCGTGCGGTCAAAATCGGTCATGGCCACGCTGGAGCTGGTGTCCAGCTTCCGCAGTCTGGCGTGCAGATCGAAGTTGGCCGGAAGCGCGTCCGGGGAAGCGCTGCTCACGATACCGCCCTTGGCGAAGCCCAGATTCATCCATTCCCAGTCATCCGACGCCGAGGTCGCATAGCGGGCTATGATGTTATTCCGCAGCTTCTCCATCTCTTTCTGATGTACATTTTGTCCGGTCGTTACCAGTTCTACGGTCACCCGATACTTATTGGTAACGCCGCTCTGGGATGTGACCGTATAGATCACCGGGTCGCTTCCGCTGAAATCCACGGCCTGTCCGGATTCCGGATAGACGCTGGCAAAGTCCGAGACTTTGACAGTCGGCGTCAGCTTCTTCAGGTTCGTACCGTCCGGTACCTGCAGCTTTATGGTTCCCCTGTCCTGATTAATCTCCGCCTGTATGCTTCCGTAGGAAAAGGAAAGCAATTCGTTCTCCTGGGAGACGGGCGTCTCTGTCAGTATCACCGTGTAAGCGCGGGTATCGCCGTTCTGGGCTGTCACCGTATAGGTCAGATTCTCCCCGAAGGCAAGGCTGTCCGGCTTCTGGGTCAGCTTCGCGTCCTCGGAGATCTGAATCTCCGGTTCTACTCCGGTCAAATCGGTACCGTAGGGAAGGGTCAGGGTAATCTTATCTCCGTTTATGATCGCTTTCTCTCCGTTAATGCTATAAGAGAGGATATCACACTCGGAGGAATCTCCGGTCACGGTGCGCAGGGTGTACTTCTCGCTGTACTGATCCAGACTCAACAGAATTTCCACCGGACTGCTCAAGTCCACCGTACTTCCCTCTGGCTGTCCGCCGATGGTCGCTCGGGCGGCTGTATGTCGTAACGTCGGAGTCAGAGCCGTCAGGTCTGTCCCCAACGGTAGTGTCAGATTTATCTCTTTTGTGTTCTCGTTGATCTGACCATGGAAGGTGTGTTCTCCTAGGGTGACACTCAGATCCTGAATCTGCAGAACCGGGTCGCCCCGCTTGATCTCTACAATCCAGGTTCTGCCCAGATCCTGATTGAACACATAGTTTCCCGTTCCATTATAGATTTCACCGGTCCAGGGAGCCGCCGGTGTCAATCGATAGAGCAGCTGTCCTTTAGTCAGGGAACCGGCAAAAAAGTTCGCCGATACCTCGCCCTCGGTATCGATCACTGCTCCCGATGGGTCGGGAAGATTGGCACCCTCCGGAACTGTCAGAGTCACATGGGCGGCTCCATCCACCACGCCCTTGTAATCGCCCAGCTGAAAGCCAGTCAGTTCCGGAGCGGCTATCCGCTCCTCCATCTGGTCGCAGAAGCTTTCCACGCAGCCCAGCCACGCTTTCATCTGCTCCGCATTCAGGAAACTACCTTTCCTGTGTTCGTTCTCCATATAGCTTTTCATCGCTTTCTGGAGCGTCTCTACTGTATAAAGCCCCTGGGATTGTCCATAGGCAGGAATCTCGTTTCCCGCTATAAAAAACCAGAAATCATAATTTCGCAGATAGTACATCATCGGCTGATAGGCTGTCTGATAACCGCCTATCTCCACCTGTCTGTCATCCACGGCCTGCTGGATTTTATCCAGTACGGCAATCATCCGATCCCGGCACGCAATGATATCCGGGGCCGTATCTAAAAATGCCTGTTTCTCCTTTTCCGACCAGTTCGAGATGTCACTGTCCCGCGCCGAACGTGCCATCAGCCAGCAATACCCTCTCTCCCCGCGATCAGAAGTCATCACATAGGGCACAGGCGAAGAAAAGTCCGCCTGTGCCTTCTGCTCCACCGGAGTATAGGTATATGTAATTCCCTTCTTTTCCATCTGGCAGCTTTCCAGCGGCATGACGGGGGATTCCCCGTCAGCCAGCTGAAATACATTGATAAAGTCTGTGGATGTGCTTACTACAAACTGATGGTTACGATAACTCATTCCTCTTGAAGAAACACCATTCCACAATGCCAGAGAAGTGATTGAATTCCCCAGGAAAAGACTGACAGCTAAAAGGAGTACGATTCCCTTTTTCCAAAGCTTTTTCATATTCGCCTATACTCCTTTCGCGTAGGTTTTACCAGGGATGTGTTGTATAATCTACTGCATAAAACCATGCAATCTTACTGTCCGCTGCCAGCTGATAGCTTGCAGCACCTATCGGAGCTGTGTACCATTTTTCCGGCTTAATACTGGAATCCGGATTATCGGTATACATCCATCCGCTCAGAGAGCCCACAGAGAACTCACCCAGGCCATTGATCTCTGCTACATAAGTTGTGCTCTCTCCCAAAGTTGTGTCTGTACTAATTAACCCATTGTCTACACACCACTGTAAAATAGTTTGAAGAACCTTCATATTAGTCGTTCCAACCGGGAACTCCTTCTGTGTATCTTCATCCTCGTAATACATACTTACTGCATCCTCAATTTCCTGTGCCTGCGCAAGGGCTGTTTCATCTGCATCCTTACTATTTCTCAATTCCTGGAAATCGATCCAGAAAGTACTTGGGGAAGCTACGAATACATCAGAAGCTACAAAGCTTGCTTTTACTGTATAAACATACTTTCCAATCGTTACTTTCGCTGTACCCTTGGATAAATCTACAGTTGCAGTACCGGTTGTTCCATTTTTTAATGTGTATGTGAGTGGCGTTGCTTTCGTATCAGTTGGCTTCTCTACATTATCTTTCTGAATATAATTCGTAATAGAAATCCAATCGATCAGGTTATCTTTATCCTGTGTATAATACGGATTTCCTGCACAGGGATCATCATTTACAAATCTGGTAATAGCAGCATCAATTTTATTGATCTTCGCAGAAACTACATATCCATCATTTGTCGGTACACTGGTACCTGCCTTTATATTGGCCGCTAAAATATAATCTTTAGCATTTTCACCGGTTCCAATAGTGATTGTATATGCTTTATTCCTCAAATCTAAATTCGCAGAATATACACCACTGTTATTTGTGAACTTTACATCTGTGTCTTTTGTAGCGACAGCAGCTCCTGTGATCTTCACCTCTACAGAACTTAAATCATCTAATTCTGTTTTATTCGCAAACTCTGTTCGAATAAATGTCAAGCCGCCATCATCATAAGTTTCTTTATATGTATCTTGATAAAACTTGGCTTCCTGACCTCCAATAGTAACTGCTACACCTGCCGGTGCTGTTACTTCTGTCTGTGCCTTTGGCTGTGGAATACTTGTTGCCGCTTTTGCGGTCATACTTGTCAGATTAAGCGAGAATACCATCGCTACTGCTAACATCATGCCTAACCATTTACTGATGTTTTTTCTGGCTTTGTTCATTTCAAAGCTCCTTTCGTAATTGTGTGGAATTTCTGTTACTTACTATGAAATTCCTGATTAATAGTTACTTCATATACCATTTACTTAGTGCAATGGCATCACCCCCTCCTTCCTTTTTGAATTTATATAAAATACTTTCATAGAACCCAAAGTATTTAATACACTTATCTACTCCACATCCAGCCGAAAGTAATAAGTCCTGCTCTGCTCCCCGGCCTCTATCACCACGCAGGCGTCCTCCACGGTCAGGTTGACTACCCACCGACCACCCAGGTCGGTCAGGATGCAGTTGCTGGCGTCGGATACCTTCGCGCCGTCGGAGAGCTCCAGATTCAAAGTGGTCTTCTCGAAGGGGAAGTCTATGGGCAGAGTGGCGCAGATCTCGTAGCGTTCCTCTCCGTCCTCCTCGACTTTCTCAATGGTTCCCTCGGTGTCGCCGATGATGACGGAGGTAATCTCCGGTTTCGCCTCGGCTTCTTTTTTCTTCCCGGCTCCCTTCGGAAGCAGGGTACTGATTCCATAAGCAGCCACGCAGAGGATCAGGATGACCAGAACGAGGATTGCTCCCCGGATCCTACGGTCAGTCTGGCCGGGCTGTGTATGTTTCTTTTTTTTCGTTGTTTTATTTCCCATAATTCTGCCCTCTTACTCGCTTCGAATCGCCTCGTTGGGGCTGATGTTCATGGCCTTGTGCGCCGGGATCCAGGCCGCGATCAGGGCTACCACGCCTGCGAACAGGACGCTGCCCAGGATCAGCCACCAGGTGAAGGCACAGCGGATCTCCATGCCTGCCAGGCTGGCCAGCACCCGCGGGATCAGCTGCTTCAGCAGGAAGCTCACCAGCAGGCCCGCCAGTCCGCCCATGAGGCCCACCAGAAAGGCCTCCGTCAGAAACATCCGGGCGATGTCGGAGAATTCCGTTCCCAGAACCTTCAGGATACCCACCTCCCGGGTCCGTTCATTGATGGACATCATCATGGTATTGGCCACACCGATGCCGGAAATCAGCAGGGATACCAGGCCCAGCGCACCCAGGACGCCCTGGAGCTGTCTGGACTGCTTCTTCACGGTCTCCAGCATATCGTTCTGGGAGTAGGTGTCGAAGCCCGCCTGCTTGATCAGGTTCGAGATCCGCTGAACATCGCTGACCTTTTCCGCCTTAACCCAGACCAGATCGTAGGCGTTCGCCAGGGCCGGATTGGTGCTGCCTCCCCGGGTACTGGTGGAGCTTCCTGTGCTGCTTCCCACGGCTGCCCGCTCCGTGTCTTTGCTGTTACCGCCGGACGACGTACCGCCCTGGGCTGCTGCGGTTCCGCTCTGGGTTCCTGTGCTGCCAGTGGGATTCGTGGTATTCGTGTTGGCTCCGGTACTGCCGTTCGCAGCCGCATTGCCGATGGCTGCCGTGCCGCTCTGGGCGCCTGTGCCGCTGGCTGCCGTGCCGGAGGCCGTTGTGCTTCCGCTACTGCTGTCTGTGGCTGTGCTGCTTCCTGCAGATCCGGCGCTGCTGCTCTTGTTCTTCTGCGCCGCCTGATCCTCCTGGATCTTCTTCCACTCCTGAAGTCTGGTGATATCCAGGAAGCCGGAGGTGGAATAGGTGTAATTCTGGCTCTCGCAGACGCCTACGATATCCAGGTTATAGAAGGTGCCCGTGGTGGTGGCCCGTCCCTCGCTGTCGCCCTTCTGGTTGCCGTTCAACTGGTCGTAATCGAAGGTCAGCTTGATGGGGGAATTCAGCACATCCACCAGGGGATTGCCGTCCGCGTCCACTGCGTCGGCCCAGTTGTTGTTCGGGTCGCCGAAGGACGCTCCCAGATCGTCTGTGACCATGAGCTCCGGATGGAGCCGCAGGCCTTCCGTGGGCGCTCTCCCTTCCGTCGGTGTGATCTGAAAACTTTCGGCGGTACTCAGGTCGATGCCGTACAGCTTAATCATACCGATATAGCTGCCGCTCTTTAAGTAACCGGTCAGCTGCTCCACCGGGGTCACGGCCTCCACGCCCTCCAGATTTTTCAGGCTGGTCACGGCCTTATCGTTCAGGATGGCTGTCTTCTGCTTGTCATCCACCTTCTGCACCGGGGTCACATCGATCTTGGTCAGGCTTCCCATACTCTCCACAGTCTCCTGATGAAGCTGTTCATAGCCGATACCGATGGAAATCAGCATCACGATACTGGCCACGCCGATGGTCATGGATACTGCTGTCAGGACGGTACGGGTTCTGCGCCGCCAGAGATTGATGCAGCCGGTCCGCAGGAGATCAGAGATCCTCATCCCTTGCCGCGTTTCTTGTCTCTTCATCATAGATTTCCTCTTCTTCGCCTTCTTCTCTGTCCCCATTCTGCTTCTTCTTATATACCAGGAAGTACCACAGGAGCAGTGCTGCCAGTACGATCAGCAGAAGAATCAGGAGCCAGATCCACCAATGGACGCCGCTCTTGTGCTTCGTCTGGGTATCGGTGCTCAGGGTTTCGGTGGAAACTGCGTCCGCCTCCGCCGCGTCCAGGGCCAGGGGTACGCTCTCAGTGAACTGCTCGCCGTCAGCGTCCTCATACTGGACTACCAGAGTTCCGGTGTAATTGCCGGATTTGTTCGGAATCACCTGGAAATCGGCGTTCAGGGTGCCTGCCGCCAGGATATCACCGCCGAAGTAGGCGTCCTGCATGGACACGCCGTCCATGCCCACGATACGCACATTGTAGGCGCGGGAGCGGCCCAGGTTCACGATGTTCAGGGATACCGCTACAGGCTCGTCCTGTACCGGGGTTCCATAAACCACCGGAGTATCAATCTGAAGATCCATCTCCTGCTTAATCGGAATCTGGATGGTGGAGGTGGCGTTTCCGGCTACGGCTCCCTCGTTTTCACTGGTCTCGTAGGTCAGGGTGATGGTCGCCGCGCTGGGACCCACTGCTGCGGAGGCCCGGGCGGAGATATGGTATTCGATCTCCGCAGTCTGGCCTGCCGGGATGCTGCGGACATAGGCTGCGTCCGCATAGCCCGCAGTCAGGATCAGGCTGTTGCTGTCAGAGAGCTTTAAGGTCGCTACGGTCTTGTAAATGGCGTTCTTCGCCGCGTTATTTTTCAGTGTGACCTTCAGAACCGCGTCGTTGCCTGCGGTCAGATTTGCCACTTCGTTGTCGTCCATGTAGAGGGCGTAGCTGTCTACCATCAGGGATGCCGCGGTATTCGGAGTGTAGCCGTTAGTAATATAGACATAGCCGGTGAAGGTACACTCGCCATAGACGCCGTTCTCCTCATAGGTGGCACGGAAGGTCACAACCTTGTTTCCGGTGGTGGCGTAGGGTGAGATCTTGAAGATCCAGTCTACCTGCTGGCGGTCGCCGTTGGACATATGTCCCAGCTCACGGCCATAGTTGATATCCTCCGCCACAAAGGGGAAGGTCTCCAGATCGCCGGTGACCACCGGAGATACGGTGACATTATCCAGGTTGCCGCCCTTGTTGACGATGGGCATGCTCATAACGATGGTCTCTCCCGGGCTCCCGGTGGGGGATGCGATGGCGGTATTCTCACGGCCTGCCACGTTCAGGGGCCCGATGGCGCTGGTGACGCCGGACATATCGCCGTTGTCGGTGACAGTCATGAATACGTTCAGGGTGAATTGCACGTCCTCGGTAATGTCGGAGCCGTTCACGCTGTCCTGTCTCCAGACAGTGGCGTTGACCTTAAAGTTAATGGGGTAGACGCCTTTCTTTGCGAATTGGGACACGGAAAAGTCGTACCAGACTTCGGCGGTGCTGTTGTAGCTCATGTCGTCTAGGTGACGGACGCGGCTTGCCTCTTTGACATCGAAGGGCCAGGTGTCCTTGGTGCTGTCCTTCGGAATATCCGGCTGGATGGTAATGTTGCGGAGCACATATTTCTCACTGGGGAGGTACTCTCGGTTCACGGCCAAGGTCAGGACTACCTGTACGGTCTGACCCGGTACAGCCTTGGGTGACTGGGCTCCGGCATCCATCAGGAGCAGGGCGTTGGCATTACTGGGGGTCACCTTGATATCGGTATTGGGCTTCTCGGTGGTGGTGCCACCGGAGGTGCCGCCGCCTTCTGTACCGCCGGTGGTATCCTGAGCGGCGGGCTTGGAAGCATTATCCTCTTCCTGGGTGGCCACCTCGCCCGCCGCGTCTTTTTGTTCCTCGGTCTGGGCACTTCCAGCGTTCTTCGTCTCTGCTGCGAAGGTGCTCATGCTGCTTCCGCAGGCCAGGCACAAAGCCAGGGCCAGGGGAAGCAGACGTCTTATGACTGGTGCTTTCATTCTCTACTTTTCCTCCCGTAAGATATTTTTCATTACAGTTTCTTTATGAAATCAAAATCTTTTCTATTTTTCCGTCCTTTAACCGGATTTCCCGGTCGGTGTAACGGATCATATCCTCGTCATGGCTGACCACCAGGAAGGTGGCTCCCCAGCGCCGGAACAGATCGGTCAGAAGCTCCATAACCTCCGTACCGGTCCGACTGTCCAGATTTCCTGTGGGCTCGTCGGCGAAGACGATGCCTGGCCTGGTGATAATCGCCCTTGCGATGCTGATACGCTGCTGCTGACCGCCGGACAGCTCCGTGGGCCGGTGCTCCGCGTGGTCGGCGAGGTCTACCATTTCCAGGGCTTCCATGGCTTTTTTCTTCCGCTCTTCCAATGGCACGCCCCGGATCTCCAAGGGGATGGCCACATTTTCCCAGGAATTAAACTGGGGGAGCAGGTTATAGGCCTGGAAGATAAAGCCAATGTGCTCCCGGCGGAAACGTCCCCGTTCCCGCTCGTTCATCTGTTCCAGATGTTCGCCCAGAAGTACTACTTCGCCATCCGTAGGGCTTTCCAGGCCTGCCAGCAGGCTTAAAAGTGTGGACTTGCCGGAACCGCTCCGGCCGCTGATGCAGACAAACTCGCCCTCCCGGACATTCAGATCCACGCCATCCACGGCGTGGACGCTGTTCTCGCCTACCTGGTAATGCTTCTGCAGGTTGTTGGTTTTGATTACACTCATAGGGTCTCTCCCTCCGGGGCTTTCGTGGAAGGCGGCAGCGTGTAACGCCTTACCTCTCCGGTCAGCCCAAATTTTTTCTTGATTCTCAAAAGCTTCCTGACCCAGGGCTCGCCCACAAGCCACAGCACCAGCGCCGTGCAGACGCCGTGGCTCAGGTCAAAGAAGAAGCTCGAGACGTAGGCGGCCCCGGCTGCCTTCCAGCTGAATGGCCGTACCCAGCCAATGATGTAGTACAGATTCATGATCCAGCCGTAGAGGAAGCCGCTTAAGAAGCCGTAGACGCACAATGCGATGGACCTTGGCCGCCTCCCTTTTGCATTGGCCTCCGTCTCTCCCACCGGGCCGAAGACGCCAAGCTTCCGAAGGACGCCTGCCAGAAATCCTAAGAGCCCCCAGCAAAACATCTGCCAGGGCGTCCAGGGTCCCTGCCCGAACAGGAAGTTACTTAAGATGGCCGCCAGGGCTCCGGTTAGGTAACCTGCCTCCGGACCAAAAGCCAGGGCCGTAATGATAATGATTGCGCTGACCGGCTTGAAATTCGGCAACGGAATCAGGGAAAAGGCGGCCCGGCCTACCACGCACAGGGCGGCCATCAGGGCAATGGGCGTCAGCTCCCTGGCTTTTACCTTCTTTCGGTCGAAGACCAGGTAGAACGGCAGAGCCGAAACAATCAGAAACACAAAGGACAGAAACAGATCGGAATTCTGAATCAGGGTGTCCTGAAGCGTCCATTCTGACTTGATATGTAAGGGCGGGCGGTGGTTCATGAACCAGGCGTAGGCCATCAGGAGTGCCGGGAGTACTACCGTAATCACCAGGGCAGCCTTGCGGGTGCCGGGGCTTACGAAGATGTCCCGAATGCGGCGTTTCTCTGCCTTCTGCTCCGCTGGTTCTAGGTCTTTCTGCTGTATGCTGCTTCGCATCCGGCGATCACCTCCCCGCATGTGATTGCTCCGGGAATGTATCCCTCGGCAATGAGACCCGCTGTAGTCGTGTAGAAGCGGTTGCCGGTGAAGAAGGCGTGGGGCTCTTCTTCGCTGGTAATGCGCCCGTCAAAAAGTAAAGCGCAGCGGTCGGCGTAGGAAGCCGCAAATTCCAGGTCGTGGGTAACCATCAACATCGTGATGCCTTCGGCTGTCAGCTTTTTCAGGATAGCCGCCAGCTCCTGCTTCAAGTAAGCGTCCAGGCCCTTTGTTGGTTCGTCCAGGAGCAGGATGTCTGCATCCTGGAGCAGTAGTTTCCCGATGGCGGCCCGCTGCAGTTCCCCACCGCTCAAGTCAAAGGGGTGGGAGGTGAGCTTGTCCGTCAGTTCCAGCTTTGCCGCCATGGCTTTGGCGCGGTCAGTAGCGTCTCCCTGACCTCCCTGCCTTGCCGCGTCCAGAAGGTCTTCCCAGACACTATCATAGGTAAAGAGGGCCTGGGGGCTCTGGGGAAGCATGGCCAGCCGTAAGGATTTATCCTTTTTCACCTTTCCCCGTAAGGGCTTCCTTAAGCCGCATAGGATACGGAGCAGAGTACTTTTACCCGCGCCGTTGCCGCCGAGCAGGGCCAGAAATTCGCCCCGCTCCAGGAATAAGCTTAAGCCCCTTAAGACGTCCTTTCCCTTTTCCTCGTACCGGAACCAGAGTTCGCTTGCCTCCAGGGCAGGGGCTTCCTTTTTTTCCCGGTGAGAAACTTTCGCGCCACCTGTAGCGCCTGTGGATGTACTCTGCATTCTTTCTATGTAGGTTCCCTTTTCCACTCCGCTGCCGGGTAAGAGCATGCCATTCTCTGCTTCCACATTTTCAAAAGGAAGCTCTAACTCCCGCAGGATGCGCCTGGCGTCCCGGATGCTTAGGGGCAGCTTTTTTCCCTTGGGACAGATGCCTTCTTTTTGCAGCTCTCCGAAGATCCTTGCTGCCCCGGGCAGTCCCAGATAGATACGGGAGGCTGCCGGATCCCTCTGCAGGGCAAAGGTCAGGTTTTCCGGCGTGTCATCAGCCAGAATTCCCCCCTGCTTCATCAACAGCACCCGGTCTGCCCTCTGAAAGACGTCTTCCAGCCGGTGCTCGCAGAGAAGCACCGCTACCCCCAGCTCCCGGTTGATCCGGGCTACGGTATCCAACAGGTTCCTGGCTGCCAGCGGATCCAGCATGGAGGTGGGCTCGTCCAGAATTAAAAGCTTCGGGTTCATGGCCATAATCGACGCCAGGTTTAACATCTGCTTCTGGCCGCCGGAGAGCTCCGAGGTTTTCTTCCGGAACCATTCCTCCATCCCGAAGAAGCTGGCCATCTCACTAACCTTCCGCTGAATCATATGGGTCGGAAGCGCCATGTTTTCCAGCCCGAAGGCCAACTCGTGCCAGACGTAATCTGTGACAATCTGGTTGTCCGGGTTCTGCTGTACATAGCCAATCTCCATGGCCGAGGTCAGCTCCGGGACTTCGCTCAGGGGCTGTTCCCGATAGTAGACGGTACCGCCCCGAGCCCCTGCCGGGGTCAGTTCCGGCTTAGCCTGCCGTAAAAGCGTTGTCTTACCACAGCCGGACTCACCGCAGACGACCAGGTATTCCCCCTCCTCCATGGAAAAAGAGACTTCATCTAAGGCCCGTCTTGCCGCGTCAGGGTACGCAAAGCTTACTTTTTCAAACCGTAAGAGCGCCATACAAGGGCCTCCTTTCCTTCTAAGATGGCTGGCAGGAAAGCCAGTACGCCGAACAGAAAATAGAGGACGATACCGCTTTCTCCTGTTATCACCGCATCCATACGCGGGTAAAATTCCATATGTCCGTGGCCAAAAGCCCTGGCTATCACGCAGACGCCGGAAAGCATCAGCACACCGCACAGGAACCGGAAATCCCTGGAATCAAAATGGAATAAATGAAAGGTCGTACGACGCTTCAGGCCATACCCTCTCGCTTTCATGGAATCCGTCTGCTCCACAGCCCCCTCCAGGCTCCAGCCCACCAGGGTCGAGGTATGCCGGATGGCTGTGCCCAGCTTGCCGGCAAAGTTCTTTTTCGCCGGGCGAAGCATTTCCTGACTCTCTTTGATCTCGGTAAGCTGACGGTTCAGCTTCGGGACAAGCTGCAGGGCCATGCTGATCAAAAGCGCGCTGGACGGCGCTATTTTCCCAAAGAGATATAAGAACTTCTCACTGGTCATGACCTCACTGTAGCAACCAAACCAGAGAATCAATGCCGCTAGGGACAGGCCCGCCGTGATACCGTAAGCGATGGCCTCCAGGGTAATCCACTGGTTCAGGAACATCCCGAGCAGGGTCACGCCGCGGTGGTTGATCAGCGGGTTCGCCACGGCCACCAGCAGGAACATGGGGATTACAAAACGAAACTGCTGCCCGGCTCCTTTCCCGCCTTTCAGACACAGGAGAAAGCTAAAGGCTCCCATCAGCGATACGACCATCATCACCGGGTGGAAGCAGACCAGGGTCAGGCCGATGACTGCCACGAAATAGATCAATATGCAGATGGGATGCAGGTTTTCAAAGTATCGCATATGAGGTTCCTTTTATCTCTATCAGTCGTGATTTTCTTTCCATTCTTTTCCATAACCGTAAGGATCGCCGTTTGGAAGGTCACAGCCCAGGTCGCAGGTGTAATTCCACTCAATAACATCGCCCGCGGATACGGTGTACTGACCGCAGCCATAGTTGGGATACCAGCTGTTCACACAGTACATCCAGCCCGACCAGCGTCCTCCATCAAATTCATAGAGATTATTGATCCCCTCGATATACTGCCCGCCGTTGGCTCCGCTGTATTCCATCTGGAGCTTGTAGGTGTCGCGAATGCGGCAGAGCAGGTCAAAGACTGTCTCGCCCTCCTCAAACTCCATGGTGATAACCGGAAGGATACAGCCGCTGGCCGGGACGATGCCAGCCCATTTAGGATCTTTCGCCATACCGTTTGCTACGGCAGTATCACAGCGGATCGTAAATGTCACGGTGTTTTTCTTTGTGGTATTCTGTTCCTTTCCGGAATTACTGTTGTTTTTTCCGCTGTTATCGTTACGATCCGGGAGCGGGATATCTACATTTCCACTTGTGTTGTCCTTCTTCGGAATCTCCACGGTGGACTGTCCGGAATTATCCGCTGCCTCACTGGTGCTTTCCTCATGGCTTGCCTTTTCGCTTTTTACGTCTGCGCTGTCAGAGGTTACGCCGTATAAATCCTGCACGGTGGTATTGTCCGTATACTGGGAGATATCCTCCCGGCCGTTGACGCCCGCTTTTTTCTTATCACCGCTCAGCTTCTGCTTCAGCCAGTCCATAGGGCTTTCTTTCTTGGCAGCCACCTCTTCCTCAGTGACTTCGCCGTCGCCGCCAACGTAGTCGATGTCCAGGGTCTGGGAGCTGCCACCCAGGCCGGAGCTGGATGAACCGCAGCCGGTAACCGGAAGCGCCAGGGCCAGTACAAGGAGCCAGAGACTCATGGTACGGACAAAGTGCCTTTTATTTCTATGTAAGTTCAGCTTCATTCTCATTTCCTCCCGTTGTTATTTTGGGTACATTTTGGGGGATCAAAAAAGGTAACAGAAACAAAACCCGTTCTGGATTTTTTTCTCTGTTACCTGATAGTTGTTTTATACGAACATGGCCACTTTTATATTTCATAGCCCTACCCTGTATCCCTGTCTTTCCCTGCTGACTATTACAGTACCGTATAAATGTTCGGGACATTACCCTTTTGAACAAAGACAGGACACCATATTCTATTTTATCTTTTTCTTTCCATCCCACCAAAAAAAATCTCCAATATGCCTTTTGGAAATCAAGGTATTTCTCGCAAATGCCGTATTCTGACTCGGAGCTTCCAGCCTACCGGCCGCCCTTCTCGGTTTCCCAATGGTTCTTGCGGCTTTCGTATCTCCACACAGCAGGGATTAACTGTCACGGATTCTAACCGTATTCCGGGAGCCGCTTTTGTCACTGCGTCTCCGCTCATTTGCTGAATGACTGTATTATTTGGTTTTTATCGGCCATAATAAAAATATATAAATATAGCCGTGTAGCTTTCTTAGATTATTTCAATCCAGGAAAACTCTACAGTGGTTATATTACCTGTTGTTCACAATTTTGTCAATCTTTTTCGGCATTTTTGTTAGTTTTACCTTGGCTTTTGGTTGGTTTTTCTGGTAAAGACATACAAAAGTGCTAATTTGCTTGTTTTTCCGCCGTCAGAAAAATAGGCAACTATTATATTAGGAGGAATACTTTATGCGAACCGGACCAAATATCTATAAACGTAAAGACGGCCGTTGGGAGGCACGTGTGCTGCTTGCACGTAAACCGGGTGGAAAATCCCGGTATAAATATCTATATGCCTCCACTTACCGGGAAGTAGCGCGGGCAAAAACCAACTACGAAAGCGCCCTGTCTGCTTCGATTAAAATCACGCCCATGAGCAGTCTCTCTTTTTCCGAAGCCTCAAAGGAATGGCTGGAAGCTTTTCAGAAGAAATGGAAACCAGCCACTTATAATAAATATGTGAATTGTCTGAAAAAATATATTTTACCGGAGTGGGAAGCTGTAGCTGCGGCAGGTATTACGCAGGAATGTTATGATGCACTTATTTTCCATCTGGAAGAAACTCTGTCCGGCAGTTCACTCAGAACTATAAATACGGTCATTATCGGCTGTCTGAAGCACAGCCTGAAATGTGTTCCGATTCTCTGTAAAACTCCGACCGAGAACCCGAAGAATACCAGATTGGTTACGCTTTCAGAACAGGAGGCTGCCAGATTGACAGAGGCGCTTTGTGTACGTTCAGATTTATCCGCCGTCGGAATACTACTAACACTCCATAGCGGCATACGAATTGGTGAGTTGTGTGCGCTTCGCTGGGAAGATATCTGTGTAGAACAGCAGATTCTCCATATTCGCCATACCCTACAGAGAATTCAGGTTCCGCACGCAGCCCCGAAACAACCGATGACCCGTCTGCAGCTTGGCTTGCCGAAGAATAAACGGGAACGAGAAATCCCTATGCATCCTGCTATTTTCCAACAGCTTCAGAATCTTAGCCGAATTTATCCACCGTCAACTTATCTACTGTCCGGAACAGAAAAACCGGTGGAACCGCGCACGATTGCAAACCGATTTAAACGGATTCTAAAAGATACCGGAATCCGGGATATTCACTTTCATGCACTCCGCCATACCTTCGCGACCCGCTGTGTAGAATCCAATATTAATATTCCGGCACTTAGCGAGATGTTGGGCCATTCTTCCATTAGAATTACGGTAGATCGGTATGTACATCTGTCGCGTAAATTCAAGCAGGAGCAAATTGAAGCGGTGTCGTTTACGGACATCGTTTCTAAGAATCCGCCTGGGAATTCCGGCCTGGTTTCAGAAGCGTCAAGCCGTCAAGAATCTCGTCAGGGAGCGAGCGGATGACCGGTATTTCAAGGGGAAAACGGGACTGCTTTCCTGGATTGAAATAATCTAAGATATTTTTTCCTATTAAATAATACGAATTCGTACTGAAAATGTCAAAAAAAAGAGTGCCTGAAAAGATTTTTCTTTCCATGCACTCTTTACTGGTTTTTATTGCTTTGTGTAAAGATTTATTTGCTTATCAATGTTGCGTCCGCCATACATCACACGCAGAATCTCAACTGTTTTCCTATATCATAAGCCATAATCCTTACGTATCGCATCAAATACCTCTTTTACATTTTTGGTGCGTCCCGCCTGCACATCTGCATATCCCTTTTCCAATTCTTCATGGAACTCTGCTTCCGATAATGTGCTGATATCAGCTGGTCTTGCAGATGGAATTTTTACTTCAAACGGAAGTCCTCTCTGTAAGATAATCTGTTTATAAAACATATTGATTGCATTAGAAGCCGGAATTCCAAGGGTAGATAAAATGCTTTCCGCCTGCTCTTTCACATCCGGTTCTATTCTCGCATATAAATTCGCTGATTTTGCTGCCATATAGAATGTCTCCTTTCTTATGCTGCATTTTCTTCTACCCTTATTATACGCAAATGTCCGCACAATAGCAAGTCATTTTTCGGCCTCACAAATCCCCGCCATCACATACTCCGCGCATGGCAGGGCAATGGAATTACCCAGGACCCGATACTACCAGCCCCTTACGGGGACTTTATAACACGAAAAGCGCCTCCGAAGAAGCGCTTTCCTTCGCCTGCTCCTGCTGGGTTAATGTATCTTTTCCGCTATCCTCACCTCCATCCCTTTACTTTAGTGTCCCATATGTTTTGCCACTCTTTCTCATTCACTATCGCATCAAACACAGGCTCAAGAAAAGTCTGGATTTCCGTAATAATGAACAATCCACCTTTGAGTATTAGCGTATCCTCACACCCAGATTTTGATAGCTTTCTCAAAAATTCTTCCTGCACAAAAAGCTGCAAGCATTGCTGATAGCTGATACCGGAAGCTTTTGCTTTATTTCTCAGCTTTGCCAGAACGGAAGCTGCAATATCTGCCATTACAACCACACTCCAATCAATTCTTTAACCTTTTTCTGCACACGCAGTTTTTTGGCATACATCATAAGGTTTGGTATATTCTTTTTCGGGTCATTAACATACCCTTGTATTGCTTTATTGAAAATTTCTTTATCCATTTTACTCATATTTTTCAGGACATCGCAAATTGTTCGGTCACGGTCATAAATTCGCACTTTTGTAAAATCAATCTCACCTGTTGTTTCACCAATCGTAACCAAATCGGACTCAAGGCGATATACTTTAATGAATGGATACTCTATATTGGTTCGTAATTTTGAAGCATTCCTGTCTATGGCAAAATTCCACTCAGCGGGGTTTCTATCGCTGTATTCATAATAGAATAGAGCAGTTTCCATACAAAGAACAGCATCGGGAAACAATCTATTAATGATAACTATTTCTTTGGCTTCGCAGTTTTCAATCCAGTGATAATAACCTCGTCTTATTCTTTCAATAAAACCCTCATCTAAAAGTTGTTTAATGTCTGCATAGTATAGCTTAGCTTCAAGAAGCTCGGCAGTAGTCATTACATAGTGATGCCGATTGAACAGCTTTCTCACATTTTTAATATCATTTTCACGAAGCATTTGTCCACCTCTATTTAATTGCCTCAATTTTTTTATTGGTTGGGTACTTTACTATATTGTATGCAATTTCCATATAGAAAATCAATAGTAAACTGCCCACTTAAAAATAAACAAGTGGGCAGTTTACTATAATAGAAATATGCGATATTTCCGATGCTTCTCTGGGGTAAAAAATAAGCGTACCACTATTTCTAATGATACGCTTATCGTATTTAACTGTTAATCAAGGTCTATGAATACCCTTACAGTGGTATCTCTCCACTAATTTTTCCTTACATACTGTCCGTTAGCCTTTCGATAGGCTGCTGCCTGCTCGAAACTAAGCGGCAATTCAAAGGAAAGAGAACTCCTACTTATTTGCGATCGCTGCCTGTGCTGCTGCCAGTCTTGCAATCGGTACACGGAACGGGGAGCAGGATACATAGTCCAGGCCAATCTTATGGCAGAACTCTACGGAAGACGGATCTCCGCCATGCTCGCCGCAGATACCTACATGCAGGTTCGGATTTACCGGCTTGCCAAGCTTGATAGCCAGCTCCATGAGCTTGCCTACGCCTGTCTGATCCAGCTTCGCGAACGGGTCGTTCTCCAGGATCTTTTTGTCGTAGTACGCGTTCAGGAACTTGCCTGCGTCGTCACGGGAGAAGCCGTAGGTCATCTGAGTCAGGTCGTTGGTACCGAAGCAGAAGAAGTCCGCATCCTTCGCGATAGCGTCTGCGGTCAAGGCTGCTCTCGGGATCTCGATCATGGTACCTACCTCATACTTCAGGTCGATGCCTGCTGCCGCGATCTCAGCGTCTGCAGTCTCTACTACTACCTTCTTTACAAACCTCAGCTCTTTCTCCTCACATACCAGCGGAATCATGATTTCCGGTTTTACATTCCAGTCAGCGTGTGCCTTCTTTACATTGATAGCCGCGCGGATGACAGCTCTGGTCTGCATCTTCGCGATCTCCGGATAGGTAACAGCCAGACGGCAGCCTCTGTGGCCCATCATCGGGTTGAACTCATGCAGGGATGCAATGATGTTCTTAATAGTCTCTACAGACTTGCCCTGTGCCTCTGCCAGCTTCTCGATGTCAGCTTCCTCAGTCGGAACAAACTCATGAAGGGGCGGATCCAGGAAACGGATGGTAACCGGGCAGCCCTCCAGAGCCTCGTACAGCTTCTCGAAGTCTCCCTGCTGATAGGGCAGGATCTTCTCCAGTGCTGCTTCTCTCTCTTCTGCGGTATCGGAGCAAATCATCTCACGGAATGCAGCGATTCTGTCTTCCTCGAAGAACATATGCTCGGTACGGCACAGACCGATACCCTCAGCGCCCAGCTCGCGTGCTTTCTTCGCATCCGCCGGTGTATCCGCATTAGTACGAACCTTCAGGGTTCTGAACTTGTCAGCCCATGCCATAACGCGGCCGAACTCGCCTGCGATCTTTGCGTCCGCGGTCGGGATCTGTCCATCGTAGATATTACCTGTAGTACCGTCGATGGAAATCCAGTCTCCCTCATGGTACTCCTTACCAGCCAGTGTAAACTTCTTATTCGCCTCGTCCATAGCGATATCGCCACAGCCGGATACACAGCAGGTTCCCATTCCACGGGCAACAACTGCTGCATGGGAGGTCATACCGCCACGAACGGTCAGGATACCCTGTGCGACCTTCATTCCTGTGATATCCTCCGGAGAGGTCTCCAGACGAACCAGAACAACCTTCTCGCCTCTCTCATCCCATTTTTCAGCATCCTCTGCGGTAAATACGATGCGTCCGCATGCTGCTCCCGGAGAAGCTCCCAGACCCTTGCCGGCCGGTGTAGCTGCCTTCAGCGCTGCAGCGTCGAACTGCGGATGAAGCAGAGTATCCAGGTTACGCGGGTCGATCATAGCTACAGCCTCTTCCTCTGTACGCATACCCTCGTCTACCAGGTCGCAGGCAATTTTCAGAGCTGCCTGTGCGGTTCTCTTACCGTTACGTGTCTGCAGCATGTACAGCTTGCCGTGCTCTACGGTAAACTCCATATCCTGCATATCTCTGTAATGATCCTCCAGGATCTTGCAAACCTTATTGAACTCCTCAAATGCCTCCGGGAACTTCTCGCCCATCTCAGAGATGTGCATCGGAGTACGAACGCCTGCTACTACGTCCTCGCCCTGTGCATTGGTCAGGAACTCACCGAACAGTCCCTTCTCACCGGTAGCCGGGTCACGGGTGAAGGCTACGCCGGTACCGCAGTCGTCGCCCATGTTACCGAATGCCATGGACTGTACGTTGACTGCCGTTCCCCAGGAATAGGGGATATCGTTGTCACGACGGTATACGTTCGCACGGGGGTTGTCCCAGGAACGGAATACAGCCTTGATTGCTCCCATCAGCTGCTCCTTCGGATCATCCGGGAAGTCTGCGCCGATCTTCTCTTTATATTCTGCCTTGAACTGGTTTGCCAGCTCCTTCAGGTCTTCTGCTGTCAGCTCTACGTCCTGCTTAACGCCCTTCTTCTCCTTCATAGCGTCAATCAGTTCTTCGAAGTACTTCTTTCCTACTTCCATTACAACGTCAGAGTACATCTGAATAAATCTCCGATAGCAGTCCCATGCCCAGCGGGGATTGCCGGATTTCTCTGCGATTGCGTTTACTACGGTCTCGTTCAGACCCAGGTTCAGAATGGTGTCCATCATACCCGGCATGGATGCACGAGCGCCGGAACGAACGGACACCAGCAGCGGATTCTCCGCGTCACCGAACTTCTTGCCGGTGATCTCTTCCATCTTGCCGATATACTCGTTGATCTGTCCCATGATCTCATCGTTGATTTCCTGTCCGTCCTCGTAGTACTGGGTGCAGGCTTCTGTCGTGATTGTGAAGCCCTGCGGTACGGGGAGTCCCAGGCCTGTCATCTCTGCCAGATTTGCTCCCTTTCCACCCAGAAGATTACGCATCTGCGCATTACCTTCTTTGAATAAATAAACCCATTTTGCCATTGCCCTGTTTTCCTCCTGTTAATTATGTTTAATCCCGGCTATCTATGCGTTCTCTCCCAATGCATAAAAATAGCGCGGGATCTGTGGTCAACGACCAAACCCTGCGCACATGTATAGTGTAACACACTCGTAATATTTGTCAAGCTTATTTCGTGGATTTATCATAAACTTTACCCGAATTGCGGAACTGTTTTTGTTTATTTTTTAACTATCTCACAGGAATCCACATATTTGGATTCGGCGGATTGTTCTTATCAGAAAAAGGAACCGTGAGTCTGACCTCACTGTAAGAATCAGAAGCAGGAAAAATGCACCTCTGGCTGACGTTAGTCAAGGGTGCATTTTTCCTGTTTCGTCCTATATGAAATTAGAATGTGAATTTATCAGCAAAGTACGCATCCAGCTCGTCGATCTTCACACGTACCTGCTCCATGGTGTCACGGTCACGGATGGTCACTGCGCCATCTGTCTCGGACTCGAAATCGTAGGTCACGCAGAACGGGGTACCGATCTCGTCCTGACGACGGTATCTCTTACCGATATTACCTCTGTCATCAAACTCGCAGTTATACTTCTTGCTAAGCTGTGCGAAGATCTTCTCCGCGCCCTCGTTCAGCTTCTTGGACAGGGGCAGCACGCCGATCTTCACCGGTGCCAGCGCCGGATGGAAATGAAGCACGGTACGCACGTCGCCGCCCTCCAGCTCCTCCTCGTCATAAGCAGCGCACAGGAACGCCAGAACCACACGGTCTGCGCCCAGAGACGGCTCGATAACGTAGGGGATGTATTTCTCCTTGGACTCATCGTCAAAGTAAGACATATCCTGTCCGGACACATTCTGATGCTGGGTCAGGTCATAATCGGTTCTGTCCGCAATACCCCACAGCTCGCCCCAGCCAAACGGGAACAGGAACTCAAGATCCGTAGTCGCCTTGCTGTAGAAGCACAGCTCCTCCGGAGAATGGTCGCGGGCGCGCATCTCGTCGTCCTTCATGCCGAGGGACTTCAGCCAGTCGATGCAGTACTGCTTCCAGTAAGCGAACCACTCCAGGTCGGTTCCCGGCTTGCAGAAGAATTCCAGCTCCATCTGCTCAAACTCTCTGGTACGGAAGGTGAAGTTACCCGGCGTAATCTCGTTACGGAAGGACTTACCGATCTGACCGATACCGAACGGAATCTTCTTTCTGGAGGTTCTCTGTACATTCTTAAAGTTTACGAAGATACCCTGCGCAGTCTCCGGACGGAGATATACGGTATTCTTCGCGTCCTCGGTTACGCCCTGGAAGGTCTTGAACATCAGGTTGAACTGACGGATATCGGTGAAATCATGCTTTCCGCAGGAGGGGCAGCAGATATTGTGCTCGTCCACATAAGCCTTCATCTCCTCCGGGGACCAAGCGTCCACGGAGCCCTCGATCTCGATGCCATTATCAGCCATGTAATCCTCGATGAGCTTATCAGCGCGGAAACGCTCCTTACAGCTCTTGCAGTCCATCAGCGGATCGGAGAAGCCACCCAGATGTCCGGAGGCTACCCAGGTCTGCGGGTTCATCAGGATAGCGCAGTCCACGCCTACGTTGTACGGATTCTCCTGTACGAACTTCTGCCACCACGCGCGCTTCACATTGTTCTTCAGCTCCACGCCCAGATTACCGTAATCCCAGGTGTTCGCCAGGCCGCCGTAAATCTCAGAACCCGGATATACAAAGCCTCTTGCCTTTGCCAGAGATACAATTTTGTCCATTGTCTTTTCCATTTGCTTTTCTCCTCTTCGCTTATTTATAAATGATATATGACAGTCCGCCGTCTGCGACAGCCGCCTGCTTTTTGCCTGTTACGCTTACATTGCCGCCTGCGGATACCGCAAGAATCGTGCCCGGCGTCTGTACCTGCACCGTCTCATCAGTCTCCAGAACCAGCACCTGCGCCTCGTCCGCGCTGTCCAGGGCGTCCAGTGAGGTCTGCGCCCCGTCCGCACCCAGCAGTTCTCCGGTCAGTTCATAGCCCTCAGCCCGGGCCTCCGCCACCGTTCCGGTGAACAGGGTCATCTCCATGTAATCTTCATAGTACTCGCTTCCGTCAAAGACCAGCTGCAGGGTCGCAGTCCCGTCCTTTACTTCGAACTTCTTAAGCGTCACATGGTCGGCGGCAAAGTTCTTATTGTACTCGGCCAGTTCCGACTCTATCTCGCTCTGAAGCTCCTCGGAATCGTAGAAATCCTTGTCAAATTTCTCCACAATCGTGTCGGTTATCTTTCCTTTTTTGTCCAGCGCAATCGTACTCTCCGCAGGGACAGACCCGCCGCATCCGGCCAGAACCGATAACATACAGATCAGGAGACAGAAACAGACTGATTTTCTCATCTATACTCCTCCCACTTCTCTTCTAAGGCTTTCACCTCAGGGAATCCCATATAGTATAGCGTCTTTTAACTGATTTTTCAACCGAAAATTCCATGGGAATTTCATATTGCACAGGAAACGCAGGCTTCCAGAATGTCAAGAGACTTGAAATGCCCCTCCATGTACTTCTCCCGGTACCGGTGCAGCACGAATCGCAATTCTCCCAGCACCTGCTCCGACACTCGGAAGGTGTAGAGCTTCTCGATGGAAGAGGCGGCGATATACTGTAGGGTGTACCGGGTGGATTCACAAATATCGAGCTCCTCAAAATCCGGCGGACACTCGCCGTTCACCACCAGTACCTTCAGTTCATATATGTAACGGATCAGTTCGTCGGGAACACTTGGTTTACATAAAGCCCGCAAGGATTGATACAGCAGCTTCAGCATCTGTATTTCGTCGTTGGCCTCCCTGGTATAATATTCCGCCAGCTCGCAGAAATAGAACCCGTAGCAGGCTCCTTCAAAATCCGCGCTGAGCTCGTGGAAGTAGTTGGAGGCCTTCGCCTGCATCAGATTGTAGGAGGTACGGCCCTCATAAACCGAGAATTCACCGAAGACAAAGGAATTGCAGACCGCCAGAAGGGGACTGTTCTGCCGCCTGGCCCCTCTGGCAAAGGCCGTGATTTTGCCCCGTTCCCGGGTCAGAAGGATGATGCGCTTGTCATAATCCCCCTGAGGGTAGGCCGCCAGCACCAGGCCGGTCACTGTGATCATCTGTCCCATAGTCTTCTGCCCTCCGGCTTTCTCCTTTCTCCCCGGCGGAATTTTCCGCCCGCTCCCGGGTAATCCCTTTGTATCTTAAGTAATCTTCCACCGTTCCGGTCAGTTCAAACTGTTCCCATGTCATCTGCTTCGCCCCTGTTCTAATGTAACTTGGAATCTATTCTTAATGTATCCAGATTCCCCACAGGTATGCCCGCAAATAAATGGTAACAGAAGGGTTCGTCATTCCTTACATTTCCAAATCTTTCTTATCATAACCGAAGTTCTTAATCAGGAAATCACTGTCCCTCCAGTCCTTCTTCACCTTGACCCAGAGCTGCAGATTTGTCCTCATCTCCAGCATATCCTCGATCTCATAGCGGGCCGCGCTGCCAATCTTTTTAAGCATACTGCCCTGCTTTCCGATGATGATGCCCTTGTGGGAATCCCGCTCACAGATAATCGTGGCGTCGATGTCCATCACCTTCCCGTTCGGCCGCTCCTTCATTTTGTCGATGGAGACCGCGATGCCATGGGGAATCTCTTCGTTCAGGCAGCGCAGGGCCTTTTCCCGAATAAGCTCCGCCACGATCTGTCGCATGGGCTGATCGGTCACCGTATCCTCATCGTAGAATTTCGGTCCGTAGGGCAGATATTTGAAAATCTGCTCGATGAGGGTGTCTGTGTTATCGCCGCTCAGGGCTGATACCGGTACGATCTCATCGAATTCGTGAAGCTTCCGATAAGTATCGATGACCGCCAGCAGTTCCTCCTTTTTCACGGTGTCGGTCTTATTGATGACCAGAATCACCGGCGTGCTCACCTTTTTCAGCTGCCCGGCGATATGCTGCTCGCCTGCGCCCACGAAGGTGGTGGGCTCCACCAGCCAGAGGATCACATCCACCTCTTTTAAGGTCCTCTCCGCTGCATTGACCATGTACTCCCCCAGCTTGTTCTTGGCCTTGTGAATACCCGGCGTGTCCAGGAATACGATCTGGCCCTCGTCGCAGGTATAGACCGTCTGAATCCGGTTCCGGGTGGTCTGGGGCTTATTGGATGTGATGGCGATTTTCTGTCCGATCAGTTTGTTCATCAGGGTGGATTTTCCCACATTGGGCCGGCCAATCAGGGTGGCAAAGCCGGATTTGCAATTCTTATTCTCCATATTTTTCCTCCTTAGTGGAACAGACTCTCCGTCACCTCAAAAAGTTGCTTCTGACCCTCCAACTTTTCCTCATTTCCAATGACGCAGATATGGTTCTGGGAAAGCATGGCCTTCAGGTAGGGGGCCAATGCGCGAATCTCTTCGACGCCGCAGCCCAGGACCTGGTCACGCTCCTTCTGTACCTGCTCTTCTGTTACGCCGGTCATCCAGGCACTTAAGGAACGCATGCCCTTCGCTCTGGCGTTCAGCGGCGTATCCATGGAGCTGATGGTTCCGATGATATACTTGGTCATATCGCGCTCGGACACATCGAAGTGTTCGGTGTAGTCCACGCTCTTTTCAAAGATCTCATTGGTCTTCAGAAGATTCGGGTCGCGGTAGGATACCAGATAGCCGTTGCCGGTGCGGGTGTAATTGTTCATGCAGCCGTAAGCGCCGCCCTTTACACGCACATTGTTCCAGAGGTAATCGTAGCTCATGATGATCCGCAGTACCTTTAAGGTGCCCGTGTAGGGAAGTCCTGCTGCCCGGAAGCTGCCGGCCCGGGCCACATACTGAATCTGGGCGGAGGTCTTCAGACCCTCGTTCTTATGCTCCGGAACCAGCGCCCACACCTTCTGCTCCGCGCCGGTGTTCGGATACAGCGCTTTTACAAGCTTTTCGACCTCCGCGTCCAGTCCCGCCAGGCTCTTCGTCCCACCAGTGTAGCTGACCAGCAGATTCTCCGGGCAGAACAGAATGTGTGTAAGCTTTGTAAGCTTCTCCGCTGCCATTTCCCATTTCTCTTCGAAGTCCGCGTCCAGCTCCTCGATGAAATGATAGAAATCCACGCCCTCCGTCATATCGGAAAATGCGGAGCTGGAGGAGAAGTAGGACATGGCGCGCAGGGCCGCCATGGAATGACCGGCGGTCTGGAAGGCCATCTGCTGCCGGGACTTGGTCTCCGCCAGGATTTCCTTCAGGCGCTTTTTATCGTGAAGCTTCGAGGTCAACAGCATTTCCTTTATCATGGCAAAAGCCACCGGGGTCTCCTCGTAAAGGGCCTTACTCTTCACCTCGAAAACTGCCGTGTAATCCTTAGGGTTCTGCACGCTGTCGTAGCTTCCCACGCTGCAGGAGATACCTCCCGTGTGCAGGTTCAGCTCGTTGGAGAACTCGCCGTAGGTGTAATGCTCCGTATCCACCTGGCCCAACGCTGCCTTCAGAAGACCCAGATAGGGAATCAGCTCCACCGGAATGCCGCCTGCCTTAAATACCAGATCCACATAGCCGATGCCATTGGTGAAGATGTCGTGGTAAAGCACATCGGTGTCTCCGGCCTTCCGAAGCTCGTTCTGGAAGGGCTGCGCCTTCTTGTCGATGTCGGCTCTGGCCAGCAGCGGAATTTTCGCCAGATCCTCCTGGGGCGACGGCTCGCTCTGATACTCCTTCAGATGCCTGGTAAATGACGCAATCTGCCGCTTCTCTTCCGCGCTCAGGCTGTTCTTGTAAGCCTCCAGCTTCTTTTTCAGCTTCTCGTCCTGCTCCGCGGTCAGGCCCTTCTTCGGGCGGATCAGCACCAGGGAACCGTGGGGGTTATCCAGCAGATAGGTCTTAATCAGGCCTTCAAAATAGCCCTTATCCGCCTGTTCCTTCAGAAATGCGAAACTGTCCAGGGCCTCCAGGTGCAGAAAGGCGCTGTCATCCTTGTAAAGCCAGCTGTCGAAGGCCTGCAGGCCGTACATCAGGCCCGCCGGATAGTTGCCAAAATCAGCCTCCCGGTAGCGGAATTCAAAATAGTTGATACCGGCGCGCAGGGCCTTTTCATCCAGGCCCTCATCCGCCAGCTTCTTTAAAGTGCTCTCGATTACTTCTACAAATGCGTCTTTTTGATCTTCATTCGCGTTTTTCGCGATAATTGAGAAAATAGGCTGTTTGACGCCATTGTCATAGGAGCTCATAATGTCGTGACCGATGCCGGCGTCCAGAAGCGCCTGCTTCAAAGGCGCGCCCGTAGCGGACAGCAGCACATATTCCAGCACCTGCATGGCCAGATAGAGCTTCGCGTCCAGGGTGTCGCCCACGGATTTATTGTAGGACAGATAGGTATTGTCTTCCTCGCTCTCCTCCGCGGAAATGGAATAATCCTTCACGATCTCCCGCATTTTCTCAAAGGGAGCCTGGGTCCGCACCTCGGAATCAATCTCCAGATAGTCATAGTGGCTCAGGTACTTTTCATCCAGCCACTGAAGCTTCTCGGCCATATCACAGTTTCCATACAGGAAAATATAGCTGTTGGAGGGGTGATAATAGCGGCCGTGGAAATCCAGGAATTGCTGCCAGGTCAGATCCGGAATGAACTCCGGGTCGCCGCCGGACTCATTGGCATAAGTGGTGTCCGGATAGAGGGAATTCAGGATCTCCCGCTCCAGTACGCCCTCCGGGGAGGAAAACGCGCCCTTCATCTCGTTATAGACTACGCCGTTCAGGGTCAGGTCACCGTCCTCGCTCTCCATCTCGTAATGCCAGCCCTCCTGGCGGAAAATTTCTTCTTTTTTATAAATATTCGGATAGAACACCGCATCCATGTATACATGAATCAGGTTCTGGAAGTCCTTGTCGTTGCAGCTGGCGATGGGATACACGGTCTTGTCCGGATAGGTCATGGCATTCAGAAAAGTATTTAAGGAACCTTTCGCCAGCTCCACAAAAGGATCCTTCACCGGAAACTCTCTGGAACCGCACAGCACGGAATGCTCCAGGATATGGGCCACGCCCGTATCGTCCGGCGCCGGGGTCCGGAAGCCGATATAGAATACCTTATTCTCATCGTCGTTGGATAAGAGGCACACCTTCGCCCCCGTCTTTTTATGCTTCAGGTAATAGCCCACGGAATGAAGCTCTTCGATCTCACGCTTCTCCACAAGCTCATAGCTCTGTAATTCTTCTATGGTCATGATCTTTCTCCTGTCTTTCTATTTGCCCCGCCGAAAGGCAGGCATTTGTTATTTAGTATATCACCTTTACACCTAATTTAAAAGTAGGGTTTGGGATAAAAAAACGCGGCACAGCCAAAACTGGCTATGCCGCGAAGCTTCTTTCTGAATTACAGGTTGGTCTCGAAGAAGGTCTTGATAGCGTCGAATGCTGCATCCTCATCCTCGCCGTCTACAGTAACGGTAACCTCTACGCCCTGCTTTACGCCCATGGACATAACAGCCATGATTCTTTTTGCGTCTGCCTTCTTAACGCCGCTGTCCAGAGTGATGGCACTCTTATACTTAGCAGCTTCCTTTACCAGAAGTCCTGCGGGTCTTGCGTGAAGTCCCAGTTCATCCTGTACTACATACTTAAACTCTTTCATGATAGATTCTCCTTTTAATTAGATAAATTTATAGCGGTAAACCGGACTGCCTCCGGCCGACTATCCTTATAAAGTATCCGGGACTTATTCTGCCTCGCGGATCTTCTTACGCAGCTCCAGGGTAAATACCGGAGATACGGACAGCTCGTCGATACCCATCTGGATAAAGCGGCGTGTCAGCTCCATATCTGCTCCCAGCTCTCCGCAGATACCACACCATGCGCCGTGTGCGTGAGCGCACTCGATGGTTCTCTGGATCATCCGAAGCACTGCCTCGTGATGCGGATCGTAGATATCGTCCAGAGACTGATTCTGACGGTCGATAGCCAGTGTATACTGGGTCAGGTCGTTGGTTCCGATGCTGAAGAAGTCTACTTCCGGCGCCAGCATATCCGCGATCATAACGGCTGCCGGTGTCTCCACCATGATACCAAGCTCCACATCGCCAAACGGGATGTCTGCCTGACGCAGCTCATTCTTTACTTCCTCTACGATCTCTTTGATCTTCTTAACCTCTGCCACAGAGATGATCATCGGGAACATGACGGAAGCGGTACCGTATGCGCTTGCGCGGTAGATAGCGCGCAGCTGGGTCTTGAATACTTCCGGTCTGTGCAGGCAGATACGGATCGCACGGAAGCCCATAGCCGGGTTCTCTTCCTTCGGAATCTGGAAATAATCAGCCTGCTTGTCTGCTCCGATGTCCAGGGTACGGATGATAACCTTCTTGCCGTTCATCTTGGAGATTACGTTCTTGTATACCTGGAACTGCTCCTCCTCGGTCGGGTAGGTGTCGCGGCCCAGATACAGGAACTCGCTGCGGAACAGGCCGATACCCTCGGAGTCATTCTCCAGTACAGAATCCACATCCTCTTCGCTTCCGATATTGGAATACAGATGGATGTGCTTGCCACTCTTGGTTACGGTCGGCAGACCCTTCAGGCTCTGAAGCAGAAGCTTACGCTCTTCCTCGCGCTTCTTCTTCTCTGCCATAACGGCTGCTGTCACTTCATCCGGCTCGATGTAAATCTTGCCTGTGAAGCCGTCCACGATACCGTTCTTGCCGGTCAGATCCGGATCCAGATCGATATCTGCAGTAACGATACAGGGGATATTCATCATACGCGCCAGGATAGCCGTATGAGAGTTTGCGGAACCCTTCTGGGTAACCAGCGCCAGAATCTTGTCCTTCTCAAACTGTACAGTCTCGCTGGGCGCCAGATCCTCTGCCATGATGATCACCGGCTCCGGCATCGCCTCAGCGCTTACCTGTGTGCCGCTTAAGATGGCGATCAGACGGTTGGAAATATCGTTGACATCTGCCGCGCGTCCGCGCATATAATCGTCGTCCATGCTCAGGAACAGCGCTGCACACTGCTCACCGGTCACGAATACGGCGTACTCTGCATTGACCTTATCATTCTCAATCATGCCTGTGATGCCTTCCACGAAGTCCAGGTCCTCCAGGAGCATCTGGTGAGCCTCGAAGATCTCAGCCTCTGCCTCTCCTACGTCCTTCATTGTCTTCTCTTTCAGCATCTCCAGCTGTTCTTTTGCTTTCTCCTTCGCAGCCATATAACGCGCTACTTCTGCTGCCGGATCCTCAATTGTCTTCTTATCTACAACCTGCTTTGCTTTTTTATACACAAAAAGCTTTCCTATTGCTACTCCGGAAAATACGCTCTTACCCTGACGAGTTTCCATGAAACAATTCCTCCCTGATTTCAATTTTCCCAAATACCCAACTTCCATACAGGCGAAAAAGAAGCCAAGTTTCACGGAAAATAACGGGTATCTTCTGTGCCCCTCATTTTCGCGAAACCCGGTCTTCTTTCAAATCACTTCCTGTATGGAATATGTGTTTTTTCTACATTCAAATATAACAGCTTGTAAATAAAAAGTCAATGCTGTTTATGACCGTTTCCATGGATAATTGTTCATACGCGTTGTTAATTATTTCCTTCCAGAATTCCGGCCCGGAGCAGTCTTCCGCGCACTGCGCTTCCCAGCAGCACCGCGATAACCATTTTTACCAGGTCACCCGGGATAAACGGGATCACGCCTGCCCACAGAGCTGCCTGGAAATCCATACCTGCGGAATAAGCCAGCCAGGCTGTACCGAGCGCATAGAGTACCATGGTTCCCAGCACCATGCCCAGCGCCGCGAACGCGATACTTTTCCATTTATTTTCTGTATAACGGCCCACGAAGGCTCCTGCAATCAGCGCCAGGAACAGATATCCTACCAGGTAGCCGCCGGTGGGTCCGAACAGCTTGGCCGCGCCCGCGCTGCCGCCCGAGAATACCGGAAGTCCCACCAGACCCAGAAGCAGGTAAATCAGGCAGCTTAAGGTACCCAGCTTCATGCCCAGTACGGTCACTGCCAGGTAAACTGCCATGCTGGCCAGGGAAATCGGCACCGGACTGATGGGAATGGCCATAGAAATGGGACCCAGCACGCAGATTACGGCTGCCATCACCGCCGTCAGGGTCAGCTGATAGGTTGTAAGCTTCTTCGTTCCGTTCTTTGATTCTGTATACATCTTTTTGTCTCCTTTTTCATTGGTTGTCTTTAGCAGTATACCGAATCAGTCTTTGATTGTCAACCATTTTATTTATCAGGTTTACAATTCATTTCTTCTGTGTTGCATGGGAGGGATCTCTTCCAGCTTTTCCAGACTGTCCATCTCACTTTCCAGTTCCTCTACCCAGCGCTCCTTTAGCTTCTCATAGGCCGGATCCGGAAGCAGCCCCTTCTTCTTTTTGATACGTCGCCGCATTATGTCACTCTCCGTCGCTATCTTATGACTTTTCTTTTATTATAGCATGTGCGATTCGTATTATCTATGTTTTTCATCGGTTTATTAAATCTTTTGCGTGTTGTTTTTATGGGATGCTCGGCATTTGGTGCTGTAACAGGGTGATACTAAAAAGATGATAAAGCATCACAAAAAGCCATTTGATTAGCAATATCAGCTAAATCAAATGGCTTTTTATCACGTTTTATAGCGTTATATTTGGCTATTTTGCCTAATTTTTTAGACTTACTTGTAATTTACAATCTTTCCGAAGTCCGGCTTCAGAGCTGCGCCGCCTACCAGGCCGCCGTCGATGTCTGCCTGTGCAAACAGCTCCGGTGCGGTAGCTGCGTTTACAGATCCGCCGTACTGGATACGGATAGCTGCTGCAGTTGCCTCATCGTAGATCTCTGCGATGCATGCACGGATGCCTGCGCAAACTTCCTGAGCCTGCTCTGTTGTAGCTGTCTTGCCGGTTCCGATAGCCCAGATCGGCTCGTAAGCGATTACTGCTTCCTTAGCCTGATCTGCGGTTACGCCCTGGAAACCAACCTTAACCTGCTGACGGATGAAGTCCATGGTTACGCCCTGCTCTCTCTGAGTCAGAGTCTCGCCACAGCACATAATCGGTGTAAGACCATGCTCAAATGCCTTCAGCATCTTCTTATTTACAGTCTCGCTGGTCTCTGCGAAGTACTCACGTCTCTCGGAATGTCCAAGGATTACGTACTTAACGCCTGCGTCTGTCAGCATGTTCGGGGAAATCTCGCCTGTGTAAGCGCCCTTCTCCTCGAAGTACATATTCTCAGCACCAACCTGGATGTTGGATCCCTTGGTAGCCTCTACTACCGGGATAATGTCGATAGCCGGTACGCAGAATACTACGTCTACGTCATCGTTTGCTACCAGCGGCTTTAAGGTGTTTACCAGTTCTACTGCCTCGCTGGGAGTCATGTTCATTTTCCAGTTACCAGCGATAATTTTCTTTCTTGCCATTGTTTTGTTCTCCTCTATCTTTTATATTTACCCCGCAGTGCTCATTCTGAGTAAGTTCACACTAAATTCAGGCTTCGCTTTCAGCTTGCCTTCATTAAGTGTTTACTTATCGTTAGCTGCTGCTACGCCCGGAAGCTCTTTGCCTTCCAGGAACTCCAAGGAAGCGCCGCCGCCTGTGGAGATATGAGTCATCTTGTCACCGAAGCCCAGTGTATTGACTGCTGCTGCGGAGTCACCGCCGCCGATGATGGTGGTTGCGTCTGTCTCAGCCAGGGACTTCGCTACTGCGATGGTACCCTTTGCAAGGATCGGGTTCTCAAATACGCCCATCGGTCCGTTCCATACTACAGTCTTTGCGGACTTCACTGCCTCTGCGTACAGCTCTGCTGTCTTGGTTCCGATATCCAGGCCCATCATGTCAGCCGGAATCTCGTTGGAAGGAACTACAGATACCTCGATCTCCGCGTCGATGGGGTTCGGGAACTCTTTCGCAATGGTGGTGTCTACCGGAAGAAGCAGCTTCTTGCCAAGCTTCTCAGCCTTCTCCATCATCTCCTTGCAGTAGTCGATCTTCTCGTCGTCTACCAGAGAGGTTCCTACCTCATAGCCCTTTGCCTTCAGGAAGGTGTAAGCCATTCCGCCGCCGATGATCAGAGTGTCGCACTTCTCAAGCAGGTTTGCGATAACATTCAGCTTGTCTGCAACCTTTGCGCCGCCCAGGATTGCTACGAAGGGACGCTCCGGATTGTTGACAGCGTTGCCAAGGAAGTTGATCTCCTTCTGCATCAGGTATCCTACTACAGAAGTCTTTACATACTGAGTTACGCCTACGTTGGAGCAGTGCGCACGGTGTGCGGTTCCGAACGCATCATTTACAAATACATCTGCCAGGGAAGCCAGCTCTTTGGAGAATGCCTCTCCGTTCTTGGTCTCCTCTGCACGATAACGGGTGTTCTCCAGAAGAACTACGTCGCCGTCCTGCATAGCCTCTACAGCTGCCTTTGCGTTCGGTCCTACAACCTCCGGATCAGCCGCGAACTTTACTTCCTGTCCCAGAAGCTCAGACAGTCTCTTTGCTACCGGCGCCAGAGACAGCTCCGGCTTCGGCTCTCCCTTCGGCTTGCCCAGATGGGAGCAGAGGATTACCTTTCCACCGTCAGCGATCAGCTTCTTGATAGTCGGAAGTGCTGCTACCAGACGGTTCTCGTCTGTGATCTTGCCATCCTTCAACGGTACGTTGAAGTCGCATCTTACCAGGACGCGCTGTCCTTTTACATTGATGTCATCTACAGATTTCTTATTTAACATCTCAATCTCTCCTTACTTGTCATGGATAAATAATAAAAAGAGATCCGGTCCATAAAGACCGGACCTCTTAATAGGTCTTGATTCAATACTGATTAAGCTAACTCAGCGAAGTACTTAATTGTACGAACCATCTGAGATACGTAGGAGTTCTCGTTGTCATACCAAGAAACAACCTGTACCTGAGATGTGCCGTTGCCAAGGTTTACAACCATGGTCTGTGTAGCGTCGAACAGAGAACCAAATCTCATTCCAACGATATCAGAAGATACGATCTCGTCTGTGTTGTATCCGAAGGACTCTGTAGCCTGAGCCTTCATAGCTGCGTTGATACCCTCAACAGTAGCCTCGCCCTTAACAACTGCGTTCAGGATAGTAGTAGAACCAGTCGGGGTCGGTACACGCTGTGCAGCGCCGATAAGCTTGCCGTTCAGCTCCGGAATAACAAGGCCGATTGCCTTAGCTGCTCCTGTGCTGTTCGGAACGATGTTGATTGCGCCTGCACGGCTTCTTCTCAGGTCACCCTTTCTCTGCGGTCCGTCAAGGATCATCTGGTCGCCTGTGTAAGCGTGGATGGTGCACATGATACCGGACTCGATCGGCATGTAGTCGTTCAGAGCCTTAGCCATCGGTGCAAGGCAGTTTGTTGTACAGGAAGCTGCGGAAATTACAGTATCCTCTTTTGTCAGTGTCTCATGGTTTACATTGTAAACGATGGTCGGAAGGTCATTTCCAGCCGGAGCGGAGATAACTACCTTCTTAGCGCCTGCTGTGATATGAGCAGAAGCCTTCTCTTTGGATGTATAGAATCCAGTACACTCCAGAACTACGTCTACGCCGATCTCTCCCCACGGAAGCTCTGCTGCGTTAGCCTTTGCGTAGATCTTGATCTCCTTACCATCAACGATGATGGAATCTTCTGTTGCAGATACGGTATCTGCCAGAGCATATTTACCCTGAGAAGAATCATATTTTAACAGGTGAGCAAGCATCTTCGGGCTTGTCAGGTCGTTGATTGCTACAACCTCATATCCCTCTGCGCCAAACATCTGTCTGAATGCAAGTCTGCCGATACGTCCGAAACCGTTAATCGCTACTTTTACTGCCATTTTAAATTTCCTCCTAAATATGAATTTAGATTATTCGCGGTTTTCCGCCCTTTTTCGGGACGGGCCCAACCTGCAATTATTGTACCCAATTCCATACAAAAAAGCAAGTCCAAATTCCGCAATTTCCCCGGCCTTGTGCAATTTTTGTCAAAACAGTGAATTTCCCGGCGATCTTCTTCTTGTCATTGTGTATTTTTTCAATTAAGATAGGGGTATATTCGTATCAGAGGTGAAAAACATGACCGCAGATTATCATTTACATTCCTGCTTTTCCGGGGACAGTGAAACGCCCACGGAAGATATGATAAAAAAAGGCCTGGTGCATGGGCTTTCTCTTATGTGCATGACGGAGCATCTGGATCTGGACTATCCCTATGAAGACGTGTCCTTTGACCTGGACGCGGAAGCCTATGTCCGGGAAATGCGCCGTCTGCAGGATGTCTACCGGAATCGGCTGGAGCTTCGCATCGGCGTGGAGATTGGGCTTCAGCCCCATCTGGGGGACGCTTACCGGACCTGGCTTTCGGACAAGTCCTTTGATTTTCTCATCGGTTCCACTCACCTGGTAGACCGTTTTGATCCCTATTATCCGGATTTCTGGAGCTCTTACGACGCCGCCTCCGGTGTGAACCGGTATCTGGACGTGACTCTTCAGAATATCCGGGCTTTCGATGATTTCGACGTGTACGGACACATCGATTATATCATCCGCTATGTACCGGATGGGGAGCGCATTTTCCCTTACACGCAGCACGCCGACCAGGTGGACGCGATTCTGAAGCTGCTTATCGAAAAGGGCAAGGGCATAGAGATCAACACCGGCGGCTACAAAGCCGGACTCTCCGAACCGAACCCCTGTCACGACGTGCTGCGACGCTACCGGGAACTGGGCGGGGAAATCATCACCATGGGCTCCGACGCCCACACCACAGAGTATGTGGCTTACCGGTTTGCGGACGCCAGAGAGGTTCTTAAGGAATGCGGATTTCGGTATTTTACGGTGTTCCGGGAGCGGAAGGCAGAGTTTGTTCCGCTGTAAATATGTTCTGTTATATAGGAAAAAGGCTGTTGCAAAATCGATGATTCCTCTATTTTGCAACGGCCTCTTTTTCTCATTCTTCGTAATGTCCCCTGCAGGCTGCTATCACAATAAATCCATCTTTTTCCCGATACACAATTCTTCCAAGAGTATCTTCATCCACTAATCCTCTATCAGTTCGTGCTCTGTAAGCTTTGCTTTTCCACTTTCAATATCCTCAATTACACGATCCAGATATCGCATATTTGCCTCTGAATAAAAGGATTCCGGCGTCCGCACGATGGTTCCGCCGCCCAGCACGTAGTCCCCGTCATAGAACACGACCGCCTGGCCCGGCGTCACGGCCCGGACCGGCTCCCGGAAGTCCACGCGGATGAGATCCGCTCCCTCCCGGTGAATGACGCATGGAGAACCCTTATGATTGTAGCGGATCTTGGCCAGCACCTCTTTTTCTTCAGGGAAATCAGGCTCGGACATATAATTCAGACGGTTAGCGTAAAGGGTAGTGGTAAATACGTCCTCCTGCTCGCCGATGACCACCTCGTTGGTTTCTGGGCGTATCTCCGTTACCACCACTCGGCGGCCCATGGCAAGGCCCAGACCTTTACGCTGGCCGATGGTATAGTGGATAATGCCCTTGTGGCGGCCCAGAACAGTGCCGTCGGCGGTTACGAAATTGCCCTCCTTCGAGGGTTCTCCGGTGGTCCGCTCTATAAAGCCCGCGTAATCCTGATCCGGCACAAAGCAGATCTCCTGGCTGTCCGGCTTATGGGCTACCCGGAAGCCCAGCTTCTCCGCCATTTCCCGAGTCTCCTCCTTGGAATAGGCTCCCACCGGCATCAACGTCCGGGAAAGCTGCTCCTGGGTCAGGTTATAGAGGGCGTAGGTCTGATCCTTCGCCGCCGTTACGGAATTGCGAATGGCGTAGCGGCCGTTCGGCAGCTGCTCCACCCTGGCGTAATGACCGGTGGCGATATAGTCCGCGCCGATGTCCAGGCTGCGCTTTAAAAGCGCCTCCCATTTTACATAACGGTTGCAGGCGATACAGGGATTGGGCGTCCGGCCCGCCAGATACTCCGCCACAAAATAGTCCATGACAGCTTCCTTGAAATCTGTCTTAAAATTCATCACATAATAGGGAATGTCCAGCTGGGCCGCCACTCTCCGGGCGTCGTCCACCGCGGACAGTCCGCAGCAACCGCCGTTTTCTTCCTGGGTGAACTCGTCCTCGTCCTGCCAGATCTGCATGGTGGCTCCGATAACCTCGTAGCCCTGTTCCTTCAGGAGATAGGCCGCCACGGAGGAGTCCACACCACCGGACATTCCTACTACTACTTTTTTCTTAGCCATATTTTTATAATTCCTTCTTACTGTTCTCCTTTGTCACATTGTGAAAAAGCGATTCCTAAACATCTGATTTTCCATTTGTAACAAAGTTCTGTATACAAAAATGTGCGTCACACAGGAAGAGACCTGTTCTCTTTCTGCGCAACACACATTTTCTATGCTAAGGCAGGATCGGTTTTAGTAGTCCTCGCCCTCTTCTTCCTCGCCCTCATGGATATCAGACTTCGGCTTCTTCAGACCCTCGATCTTGATACCGTGCTTCTCTGCGTAATCCCAGAGTGCTGCGTGAATGGCCTCCTCTGCAAGCAAAGAACAGTGAACTTTCACAGGGGGAAGTCCGTCCAGAGCTTCCATAACGGCCTTGTTGGTAACCTCCAGAGCCTGCTGGATGGTCTTGCCCTTTACCAGCTCGGTTGCCATGCTGCTGGTAGCCACTGCGGCGCCGCAACCGAAGGTCTTGAATTTACAATCCTGGATGACGCCGTTGTCGTCGATGTCCAGGTACATCCGCATGATGTCTCCGCATTTTGCATTGCCGACGGTGCCTACACCACTGGCGTTCTCTATCTCTCCTACGTTACGGGGATGCTGAAAATGGTCCATTACTTTTTCGCTGTACATACTTTATTTCTCCTCTATTATTTATTTTTCTTAACGAAGTCCTCATAAAGCGGTGACATGCTTCTCAGTCTGTCGATGATCCGCTTTAAGTTCTCCACTACGAAGTCCAGATCCTCTTTCGTAATCTCCTCGTTCAGGGTCAGACGCAGGGAACCATGAGCAATCTCATGGGGCAGGCCGATGGCCATCAGCACATGGGACGGATCCAGGGAGCCGGATGTGCAGGCGGAACCTGAGGAACCGCAGATACCTTCCATGTCAAGCATGATAAGCAGGGATTCGCCCTCGATGAACTGGAAACTGAAGTTCGCATTGTTCGGAAGACGGGTGGTTCTGTGACCGTTCAGTCTGGTGTACGGAATCTCCTTCAGAACGCGGTCAATCAGGTAATCACGCAGCTCGATTTCCTTATCGGTACGCTCCTTCATGGTAGCCATGGCGCGCTCAGTGGCCTTGCCCAGTCCTACGATACCCGGTACGTTCTCGGTGCCTGCACGCCGCTTGCGCTCCTGGGCTCCGCCATGGATAAAGGAACGAATCTTCACACCTTTTCGGATATACAGGAAGCCGATACCCTTGGGTCCGTTCAGCTTGTGGCCGCTGGCGCTCAGCATATCGATATGGTACTCATCTACGTTAATCGGAACCTGACCGAAGGCCTGTACCGCGTCGGTATGGAACAGAATGCCGTGCTCATGGGCAATTTCACCAATCTCTTTGATCGGCTGAATGGTTCCAATCTCATTATTTGCAAACATCACGGAAATCAGGATGGTCTCCGGACGGATGGCTTTCTTCAGCTCGTCGATCTTAACCACGCCATTTTCATCTACGGGCAGGTACGTAATCTCGTAGCCATGCTTCTCCAGCCACTCACAGGTGTGCAGAATCGCGTGATGCTCAATCTTCGTAGTAATAATGTGGTTTCCCTTGCTCTTATATGCCTCTGCAGTGGCCTTCAGCGCCCAGTTATCGGACTCACTGCCGCCTGCAGTGAAGTAGATCTCCTCGGTCTGCGCGCCTAAAGCGTTCGCAATAGTCTCTCTCGCTTCTGTGATGGCCTTTTTACTCTCGCCGCCCAGGCTGTATACGGTAGAGGGATTGCCGTAATGTTCTGTGAAGTATGGCAGCATCGCCTCTACGACTTCCGGCGCCGTCTTGGTAGTCGCCGCGTTATCCAGATAAATTAATTTCTTCATGGTGATATCTCCTTCTTTTTTAGATGCAGCAGGACGTATTTTCATCGATCCCGGCTTCTTCTTTCATGCTCCTGCTTTCTTCTACCAGCTGATCCAGCTTCATCTCGTCCACCGTCCGGTTAATGCTGTCATTAATCTTCTGCCAGACGTACTTGGTCACGCAGAACTCGGAGCCGTCGCAGGAGTTTTCCTCCTCCAGGCCCGGGCATTTCACCGCGTCCAGGCTTCCCTCCAGCGCCCGCAGGATGTCTCCCACAGAAATCTCAGACGCCGGTTTGGCCAGCTTGTAGCCGCCGCCCGCGCCCCTTACGCTCGTCACCAGTCCGGCTTTCCGCAGCTTCGCAATCAGCTGCTCCAGATAGCTCTCTGATATATTCTGTCTGGCGGAAATACTGGCGATGGAAACCGTCTCATTTTCACTGTACAGGGCTAAATCAATCAACGCGCGAAGTCCATATCTTCCTTTTGTTGACAATTTCATGTTGTCACCTCGCATTAAATTCCGAGCATTTTTGTCGGATTTCAGTTTTGATAATATCACTCAATAGGGGTTCTGTCAAGCAGGATTTTACCATATATTACTTATAATTTTCATTTGGGAGATCCACATGAAAAAAACGCTTCACCCGCTGATTTCAGGCACACTGCTCCTGACCGCCGCGGGCCTTACGACCCGTCTCATCGGCTTTTTCTATAAAATATTCTTAAGCCGCACCATCGGTGCCGAGGGCATCGGTATCTATCAGATGATTTTTCCCATCTACGGGGTCTGTTATGCGCTGACCACCTCCGGGGCCGAGATCGCCGTTTCCCGCTTCGTCTCCCGGGAAAATGGGGCCGGGCGGCGGCGAAGCGCCCGGCTTGTGCTGACGATTGGGCTTGGCCTCTCTCTTGGGCTTGCCATCCCCACTGCTTTCCTTCTCTATGCAAATGCAGCCTTTCTGGCGCGACACATTTTACAGGAAACGCAGACGGTGCAGCTTCTTCAGATTATGGCGCTCACGATTCCCTTCGGAGCCTGCCATTCCTGCATCTGCGGCTATTATTACGGCTGTAAAAAGCCGGCGGTTCCGGCGGCGGCCCAGCTTTTTGAGCAGTTATCCCGGGTGAGCGCCGTGTTTCTCATTTACCGGGTGTCCAGTGAGCAGGGGCGAAGTTTGTCTCCGCTAACTGCCGTTGTCGGGCTGGTCATCGGAGAGTTCGCGTCCATGCTCTTCTGTGTCTTTTTTGTCTCCGGCGAGTACGCTTCCCCCGGAAAATGGGCGGACGGCCCCGCCGCTCCCTCGCCCCTTTCCCTGGCCCGGCAGATGTGTTCCCTGGCTCTCCCGGTCACCGGCAATCGGCTCTGCATGAATCTGCTGGCCAGTGCCGAATCCATCCTGCTGCCCCTCTGCCTCCAGCAATATGGCCTGTCCGCGGAACAGGCCTTAAGCGTCTATGGGACTCTGTCCGGTATGGCGCTGTCCTTTATCCTCTTTCCCAGCGTCTTGACCGGGGCGCTGTCAGTCATGCTGCTGCCCTCCGTGTCCGAGTCCCAGGCCGCCGGGGAGAACGCCAAGCTCTCCCGCACAGTCCGAAAGACCGTATCCTTCTGCCTACCCCTCGGCATCTGCTTTACAGTCCTTTTTCTTCTGTTCGGGCGCTTTCTCGGCAGCTTTTTCTTTCGGAGCTCCCTGGCCGGGGATTTCATCATCACCCTGGCCTGGATCTGTCCGTTCCTGTATCTGAATCATACTCTTCACAGTATCCTTAACGGTCTTGGACGCACCGGAACCGGGTTTTTCAATAATCTGATTGGGATTTTGATTCGTATTCTCTTCGTATTGGGGTGCGTGCCGCGGTTTGGAATACAGGGATATCTGTGGGGATTACTGACTGGGCAGCTTATCGTCTGTGGGATGAATCTGGAGGCTTTAAAGGAATACCTACATAATTAATGTAAATTTTTCGTGACTTTTAAGACTCCTTGTATTATGATATAAACAGTTCGGCGCGCAGCAGAGTGCAAAGACAGGCATGGGCAAATTCATTTGACCATGGCTGTGTTTGCACTCTGATATGGACAGAACGCCTATACAGCCACAGACAGGAGCTGTGTCAGCAGCGGATAGCTCGCTTGCGAGCGGGTCCGCGGCCTGCCCGCCGAACGTCCGTCATCACAATATCTACAAACGAGGAGTTATGAAAAATGGCATTCGATTTCAAACAAAAGCTGCCCACCCCCCAGGAAATCCGTGAACTCTATCCGGTTCCTGCTCATGTGGCACAGATAAAGAAAGAGAGAGACGAAGAAATCCGTAAAATTTTCACCGGCGAATCCGACCGATTTATCGCCATCATCGGGCCCTGCTCCGCAGATAACGAAGAGTCTGTCTGCGACTATGTGCGCCGTCTGGTCCGGGTTCAGGAAAAGATCAAGGACAAAGTCTTAATCATCCCCCGGATCTACACCAACAAGCCCCGTACCACCGGCGACGGCTACAAGGGTATCATGCATCAACCGGATCCGGAAAAGAAGCCGGACCCGCTGGCAGGCATCATCGCCCTGCGCCATATGCACATCCGTGCCATCGAGGAGACCGGAATGACCGCTGCCGATGAAATGCTGTACCCGGAGAACCTTCCCTATGTAGAGGACTTCCTTTCCTATATCGCCATCGGCGCCCGCTCCGTGGAGAACCAGCAGCACCGTCTGGTATCCAGCGGCATCGACATTCCGGTAGGCATGAAGAACCCCACCAGCGGAGACTTTTCTGTTATGCTGAATTCCGTCCATGCGGCGCAGAATGGCCATTCCTTTATCTACCACGGCTGGGACGTCCAGACAGACGGAAATGACCTGGCTCATGTGGTTCTGCGGGGCGCTGTCAACGAGCGCGGCGTATCCCTGCCCAACTACCATTACGAGAACCTGCGGAACCTCTGCAATCTCTACGCCCAGAGAGAGCTGAAGAATCCGGCCTGCATCGTAGACGCCAACCACAACAACTCCAACAAGCAGTTCAAGGAGCAGATCCGTATCGTCAAGGAAGTGCTGCACAGCCGTACCTGCGCCGACGATATTCGAAAGCTGGTGAAGGGCGTTATGATCGAAAGCTATATCGAGGAAGGCAACCAGGGTATCCACGATCACATCTACGGCAAGTCCATCACCGACGCCTGCCTGGGTTGGGAGGATTCTGAAAGACTGCTCTATGAGATCGCGGAGCGGTGCTGATTTTAAAATGATTTTTCTGAGAGGAGACGTATTTTGCGGGCTCCTCTTTCCTATAGAGCAAAAAAGAGATTCCTGTGATATATTTTCCAGGAATCTCTCATCATTTATTCTATATTATCCTCTCGGATGCGCCTTCGCGTATATCTCTCTTGCCCGGGCTGCGTACATCATGGTCGTGGAAATATCGGAATGCCCCAGCATCTCCTGTACCATATGCAGATCCGCGCCGTTCTCCACCAGATGTGCCGCAAAGGAATGGCGAAGGGTATGGGGCGTAATCTCCATCTCGATACCCGCCTGCTTCACATACTGCTTCAGGAGCTTCCAGAAGCCCTGACGGCTCATGCCCTCGCCAGAACAGTTTGGAAACAACATTTCACACTTCTTATCGCCCAGCAGCTGGCCCCGTGCTTCCTTCAGATAGCGCTCCAGCGCCTTTTTGGCCTTGGGTCCGAAGGGAATCATTCGCTCCTTGTTCCGATCCCGGCATACGATATAATCTAGCTTCCAGTTCACATCGCTCAGCTTCAGGGAAATCAGCTCCGTCACCCGGATTCCCGTGGCATAAAGCAGCTCCAGCATGGCCGAATCCCGCAGTCCCTTAGCCGTCCGATCCCCCGGCTGCTCCAGCAGACGCTCCATCTCTTCCACAGACATAATCTCCGGAAGCTTCTTTTCCACCTTCGGGGCCTTCAGCTTCTCCGCCGGATCGGAACTGATGCTTCCTTCTTTCCAGAGATACAGATAAAAGCCCTTCATGGACGCGATATTTCTCGATACCGTCGCCGCAGACATTCCATTTTTTTCCAAGTCCAGAATATAGGAATTCAAGGCTGTCTCTGTCACCTCATTTGCCTCCTCCACCTTCTGCTTCTGGAGGAAATGCATCATTTTCATCAGATCCCTCTGATAAGAAAGCTCCGTATTCCGGGACGTCTTTTTCACATTATGTAAATAAGACATGAATCCTTTAATCTCTTGTTCCATATATCTGCGTGCCCCTCAGCTTCTGCTTACCCTGTCGTAATCCGCCCATTCCGCCTTTTGGGCGATGGGCTTGTAAAGTACATTATAGTAAGAAATCGCCAGAAAAGCAATGATCTTTTTTTCGAAAAATGCCGTAAATTCAAGGGTTTTTACGTTTCCTCCACAATATCTGGTTTTCTTTTCCCGCCATTCCACCAAATCTTGTAAAGATTACGTAAAATAATTTTAAATATTTTTCAAAACCGCCCTCAAAAACAGGGGATTTACATAACTTTCGAGCAGGGAACCCAAGAAAAACAGGAAAAATCCCAGCAACCAGACCAACAGATAAGAAAGCAGCTGTCCCCTGCCGCCGCTGTATCGACTGCATCTCCTCCACTCCCGGTTCTCCGACATTTCCGATATTTTGCGGAAGATCCAGGCCGCAGCCGGTACATACAGGACCAGCTGTGGGAGACCGGAGGCCAGGCAAATCAGAATACCAGAGAAGCCCAGTTTCATGGCGGCCGTAGTCATCGTAATTCCCAGGGATATGCCCACCCAGGCCAGAGCCAGCAACGAGGCTGCGGTTCCGAAGAAGGTAAAACCCGTCAGCCACAGCAGAGTGAAGGCACTCATGCGAGATTTCAGGATATACAGAAAAAGTTCTCCGGAGGCGAATTCTACCTGCTGGTACTTGGAAAAAAAGTAACGGCTGAGCAGGGTTGTCTCATGGACTACCGGCCGGCCAAACAGAGCCATATAGAGAACGCCCGCCGCAAATCCCGTCAAAAAAACCGGCAGAAATTTTCCCCGGATACCTGATAACTGCTTCCACATAAAACCAAACCTCCCATATACTAATCAGTGTATGAGAGGTCTGTCTGATTCATACGAGCTTATTTACGCGCTTTTTTCTACTTGATTCCCTCGGACTTCTCGTAGCAGGCCTCACAGGCCTTCAGAATCGCGCCCCGAAAACCTGCGCTCTCCAGCGCCGCCACACCTGCGATGGTGGTGCCGCCCGGAGAGCACACCTTATCCTTCAATGCAGCCGGATGCTCGCCGGTCTCCAGCACCATCTTCGCCGCTCCGGCCACCGCCTGGGCTGCGAAAGCATACGCCTGGGCTCTCGGGAGGCCAAACTGCACCGCGCCATCCGCCAGTGCCTCAATGAACTGGTACACATAGGCCGGAGAGCTTCCGCTGGCGCAGACCACCGCGCTCATGAGCCGCTCCTCCACGTCCGCGTACTTTCCCACTGCCCCGAAGATCCGGTGTACCATATCAATTTCGTCCTGGCTGAACTCCTCCGCGTCGTAGGACAATCCGGTCATTCCCTCACCGATCAGGGCCGGCGTGTTGGGCATAGCCCGCACGATTCTCCGGTCGGAGCCAAGGGTTTCCTTCAGGCTCGCGATGGTGATACCCGGTGCCAGGGAAATGATCACGTGATCCGGCGTCACTGCATAGCGGATCTGCTTTAATACGGTGGGATAATACTGGGGCTTCACCGCCAGCACCACATATTTACAGTTATTGGCGCACTCGGCGTTGGACTCGGCATATACCACCTGCGTCTCCGCGTGAACCCGGAGCTTGGTCTCCGAAGTCTTCGCCGTAAAAATCAGCTTTTCAGCAGGGAATTCTTTCAGTACGCCTTTCAAGAGAGCGTAACCCATATTTCCCATTCCGATGAATCCTATCTCTGCCATATGTAACTGCCTCCTTTTTCATCAACTTCTGTTCAAAATCTGACCGGAATCCGAGTGAAATTCATTCCCAGCCCACTTGAAATTCCATCGAAAAAGGATGCCGCTTCGCAACATCCTTCGTCTTTTTATTTTGCGTAATCTGTTACTCTGCTTTCGCGGATAACATTTACCTTGATCTGACCCGGATATTCCAACTCAGCCTCTATTTGCTTGGAAATATCTCTTGCCAGCAGTACCATGCTGGCGTCATCTACCTGATCCGGAACTACCATTACACGAATCTCTCTACCTGCCTGAATTGCAAAAGACTTGTCTACGCCCTTAAAACCATTGGCGATATCCTCTAACTGTTTTAACCGATTTGTATACGTCTCCAACGTCTCTCTGCGGGCACCCGGACGGGCTGCGGAAATGGTATCTGCCGCCTGTACCAGACATGCAATCAGAGATGTCGGTTCTGTATCACCATGATGTGATTCTACCGCATTGATAACAATCGGTGATTCCTTGTACTTTCTGCACAAGTCAGCACCAATCTGAATATGAGATCCTTCTACCTCATGGTCAATGGATTTACCGATATCATGAAGCAGTCCGGCACGCTTCGCCATGCGGACATCCACACCGACCTCGCCGGCCAGAAGGCCTGCCAGATGGGCTACTTCGATGGAATGCTTCAATGCATTCTGACCATAGCTGGTACGGAACTTCATTCTTCCCAGAAGCTTTATCAGCTCGGGGTGAATTCCATGGACGCCAACCTCGAGAACGGCTGCCTCGCCTTCCTCGCGGATCATGGTTTCCACTTCCTTCTGCGCCTTCTCTACCATCTCTTCGATGCGGGCCGGATGGATACGTCCGTCCACGATAAGCTTTTCCAGCGCAATCCTTGCCACTTCGCGGCGAATGGGGTCAAAGCCTGACAGAATGACTGCCTCCGGAGTATCGTCGATGATCAGATCGATCCCAGTCAATGTCTCAAGGGTACGGATATTCCGTCCCTCCCGACCGATGATTCTTCCCTTCATTTCGTCATTCGGAAGCTGTACCACGGAGATCGTCGTCTCTGCCACATGGTCTGCAGCACACTTCTGAATCGCCGTTACTACATATTCCTTTGCCTTCTTGTCAGCTTCTTCTTTTGCTCTGCTCTCCATTTCTTTGACGAGCATCGCGGTTTCATGTTTTACTTCGTCTTCAACAGTCTTTAATAAATAATCTTTTGCCTGTTCGGAGGTAAGGCCAGAGATTCTTTCCAGTTCCTGTACTCTTTTTTCCTGAAGCTTATTGACCTCAGCAACCTGCTTTGCCAGCTTCTCTTCCTTGGCCGCATAGCTCTGCTCACGGCGTTCCAGGGCGTCAGACTTCTTGTCCAGAGTTTCCTCTTTGGCAAGCACTCTGCGCTCATAACGCTGCAGCTCCGCTCTGCGTTCCTTTGTTTCTTTTTCCAGCTCGTTCTTTGTCTTCAGTGATTCTTCCTTCGCCTCCAGCAAAGCCTCTCGCTTGGATCGTTCTGCGACCTTCAGTGCGTCATCAATGATCTCTCTTGCCTTTTCTTCCGCATTGCCTACCTTCTTCTCGATGGTATTCTTGCGTACGGCAGAGGTCACAAGAGCCGTCACTACGATGCACACAACCGCAACGATTATAAGAACATAAAACGGCACAGGAGCACCTCCTTATTTAATTTTCATTGTACAAATATAACCTGTTTGACACGCTTATTTTTATAAGTTTTGCCGATTAGGAATAGCATACAACATTTAAATTTTATACTTAATTTAACGTTCTGTCAAGTAATAGTTCGGTCAGGATATCCGAACTGCGAAAGCCACGGCGCATCAGGAACTGATAGAAGCGCCTCAGCTCGCTCTGATCCGCTGCCGCCGGATCGATATGCTTTTTTTCCATCCAACGTCGGATCTGCTCCCGCTCGTCCTGGGGTTCCGCTTCCTCCCGGGCCGCTTCCAGTACTGCCTTGGAGACGCCTTTCTTATAGAGCAACTCCTGCTCCACCTGGCGGCTGCTCCTGACCTTTCCCCGGCTGTTCAGGTAATTGACAGCGTAACGGTGATCGTCGATATAGTGATAGCTCTTCACATACTCCACCGCCGCATCCACCACCTCGGGCAGATAATTCTTCGCTAACTTGTCCCTCAGCTCCTGCTCGGTACGATCAGAGCGCTCCAGAATATGAAGCACTCTGCGTTTGGCCCGGTTCAGATCGCCGGATTTCTCTGGCTTCTTGTCATACTCTTCCCCGTGATTCTCTTCTGTATGTTCCCGGTAATTACTTCTCTGCTGTCTCTGCCGCATTCTTCTTTCCTGCCGCCTCTGTCTTTTCCTTCTTTACCTGCTCAGCCTTCTCCCCGTCGGTCTCGGTGCTGTCCAGGCCGAAGCCCTCGCGGACTCTCTCCTCGATCTCATGGCAGATCTCCGGATTCTGCTTCAGGAACTGCTTGGCGTTCTCACGGCCCTGGCCGATCTTGTCGCCTTCGTATGCGTACCATGCGCCGCTCTTATTCACCACTCCGGTATTCGCTGCCAGATCCAGGATGTCACCCTCCCGGGAGATACCCTCGCCGAACATGATATCAAACTCTGCCTCTTTGAAAGGCGGAGCGATCTTATTCTTCACCACGCGGATACGGGTCCGGTTACCCACCATCTCGCCGCCCTGCTTCAGGGTCTCGATACGCCGTACATCCAGACGGATGGAGGAGTAAAACTTCAGCGCCCGTCCGCCGGTGGTCACCTCCGGATTGCCGAACATAACGCCCACCTTCTCACGCAGCTGGTTGATGAAGATCACGGTACAGTTGGACTTGCTGATTACCGCGGTCAGCTTCCGAAGGGCCTGGGACATCAGGCGGGCCTGCAGACCCACATGGGAATCTCCCATATCGCCTTCGATCTCAGCCTTGGGAACCAGTGCCGCTACAGAGTCCACGATGATGATATCCACTGCGCCGGAACGAACCATGGTCTCCGCGATCTCCAGGGCCTGCTCGCCGTTATCCGGCTGGGAAATGTAAAGATTGTCAATGTCTACGCCGATATTCTTCGCGTATACCGGATCCAGGGCGTGCTCCGCGTCAATGAAGCCCGCGATACCGCCGCGCTTCTGTACCTCCGCTACCATATGAAGAGCCACGGTAGTCTTACCACTGGACTCAGGACCGTATACCTCGATGATACGTCCCTTCGGGATACCGCCCAGTCCCAGAGCCAGATCCAGGCTCAGACAGCCGGTGGGGATGGTCTCGATCTGCATATTCGCTCCCTTGTCTCCCAGCTTCATGACAGAACCCTTTCCGAACTGCTTCTCAATCTGCGCCAGTGCCGCGTCCAATGCTTTCTGCTTTTCTTCCTTTACCATATCTTCTCCTTTATTCCGTACCTGCTCTATTTCAATATTCCAAACGTTTGTTTTCGAATATTTGTTCGCTTTTCAGGTACTATCTTATTATACTTTTCTTCTTCTGTCAAGATAAAATATTTTCTTTCGTAAAAAGGGAAATGCGGAGAGAGCTTCTCCGTGACAGCGGATGTCCGCTGTCTGAAGCATAGCACAACTTTCCCCTCCCCGTCAATGCCTTTTCTGTAGATACCCACAGCAACTTGTTCCGCGGAATCATGCCTGCGGGCAGTGACCGGCAGTGCGCCTCTCTTCCTACTTCTGGAAATGCTGATAATCCTGCATACTCTTCCACCTGCCGCCCCAAGTGAAGCCGTGGGCGTCAAAGAGCTTCAGGCACAAATCGCCGTCCCCTCCTATCTTATAGGGGAACTCGGCGCTCCGGTCCGCGTAGGGCTCGCTTCCGGCCGGAGAGCTGTGCTTTACGCCGTCCGGGTAGGTCACGTAAGGATTATAGAAGGGATTGATGTCGATGGCCATGCCCAGGGCGTGCCTGGACAGCTTCGTGCTTCCGGCCACCACCCGGTAGTTGAAGCAGGATGTGTTATTGTCGGCCACGGCCAGATCATCGTCACCGCCGTATTCGTCGATCAACAGCATCTTCTCGATGGGATACTGATTTTCGTAAAGTTCCTGAAAAATCTCCAGGATCTCATCCGCGATGGCCCCATTCGTGATCAATTCGCCCACATGGGTCTCGTCGTCGAAACCATAGTAAAGCAGGCGCAGATACCGCAGGTCTTCGCGGCCGATATTGTCATTTTCCACATAGGAAATGCCATCGATACGGTCGAAGACTTCATCAGGAATGGGCCCGGCTGTGAACAGTTCGTCGATCTCCGCCTCGCTCAGCGCCTTATCCACAACCGTGCCAGACGGGCAGGTGTGGTAATCCACCGTGAAACTGTCTTCTGTCTCCGCTATTGCCTCATCTTCCGAAGCGTTCTCATTTTCCATATTCTGCTCTGCATCGGACATATCCTGTCCCTTACATCCGCCGCATAACAGGCAAATGGCCATTCCTGCGGCAGAAATGACCATTTTTACACCTTTTTTATTCATTTTCATAAATCTTATTTCGCTGTGATAAAGCCCTGTGCCTTCAGAAGCTCTGCGCACAGAACGGCTCCGCCTGCTGCGCCGCGGACGGTGTTGTGGGACAGGCCCACAAACTTCCAGTCGTATACGCTGTCCTCGCGGATTCTTCCGATGGAGACCCCCATGCCTCTCTCATAGTCCACGTCCAGCTTCACCTGGGGACGGTTGTCCTCGGTCATATAGCGGATAAACTGCTTCGGAGCGCTGGGAAGTTCCAGCTCCTGGGGCGCGCCCCTGAAGCTCTCCAGCTTCTCGATGAGCTGCTCCTTCGTCGGCTTCTTGCGGAACTTTACGAATACCGCTGCGGTGTGGCCGTTCAGAACCGGCACACGGATACACTGGCAGGTAATCACCGGCTCCTTCGCCAGCTTGATCTCGCCATCCTCATATTTTCCAAGGACACGAAGGGGCTCCTTCTCACTCTTCTCTTCCTCGCCTCCGATGTAGGGAATGATGTTCTCCACCATCTCAGGCCAGTCCTTGAAGGTCTTGCCTGCGCCGGAAATCGCCTGGTATGTGGTAGCGACTACCTCGTAGGGCTCGAACTCCTCCCACGCTTTCAGGGCCGGGGTATAAGACTGGATCGAGCAGTTCGGCTTTACGGCGATGAAACCGCGTCTGGTACCAAGACGCTCCTTCTGCTTTGCGATAATCTGTACGTGATCGGCGTTGATCTCCGGGATGATCATCGGAACATCCGGTGTCCAACGATGAGCACTGTTGTTGGAGACTACCGGAGTCTCTGTCTTCGCGTAAGCTTCCTCTATGGCACGAATCTCGTCCTTGGTCATGTCAACCGCGCTGAACACGAAGTCCACGCCGGCCGCTACTTTCTCGACCTCATTGACATTCATAACAATGATATCCTTTACGGCCTCCGGCATCGGAGTATCCATCTTCCAGCGACCTCCCACTGCGTCCTCGTAACGCTTTCCTGCGCTACGCTCACTGGCTGCGATGGTCACTACCTCGAACCACGGATGATTCTCAAGCAAAGAAATAAATCTCTGTCCTACCATTCCGGTACCGCCCAGGATACCTACCTTAAGCTTCTTACTCATTTTTCATATTCTCCTCTTTATAAATGTCTTTTTTCTGCGGACATTTGTATGTCTTTCAAAAGACTACCGCAATTTTTTCGAAATTGCAAGCCTTTTTTCGCTTTCTTTCAGCCTTTTTTACCGCTTAATCCGAAAGGAGATCCGTAGCCTGTGCCGCAGCTTCCCCAAGCATTTCGCAAAAGCCCTCCGGATCGGTCATATTTTTGCCCTTTCCGGCGTCGATAAGCGCTGTCAGTTCTCCGAAGACCGCTCCGCCATAGGCGTCACCCAGCATCCCAGCCAGACGTCTCGAAGACTCAATGAGGCGTAAGGGACCGTACATTTGTGGTTCCCCGGGCAGGCCCGCCGCACTGGTGATCATGTAGATCAGCAGATCCTGCAGTTCTTTCTTATTGAAATGCTCTGCCTTGGAATTGCGGCTTTCTGCAAGCGTTGCCGTCTTCAGAGCTTTTTCCGCCGTACTCGGACTGTCTGTCTCCTTTTCCGGCTTCTTGTCTGCTGCTTCTTCTGCCTGTCCCTCCCAGGCATTCCAGAACAGCACCTCCTCCATGGGTTTCCGCTTCGGCGTTCTGGGTTCTCCCTCCGGCCAGCCCAGAGAAATCAGGATCTCCAGCCGCATAGTATCCGGCAAGTTCAAAAGCTTGTGTACCGCTTTATCATTATAGCTTTTGATGGCGCATGTACCAAGCCCCAAATCCGCCGCCTTCAGCATCAGATTTTCCGCCGCCATGGACGCGTCCATCATCAGGCCGTAGACCAGGCTGTTCTTGCTGCCCCGGCGCTCCACCTCGGCCAGGTCGCTGGCGATGGCAATGATCACCGGAGGCTTGCCGGACAGCCCCGGGCTAAAGGAGTCGATGTCCCGCACCAGCTTCGGATCATCCGCCACAAAGAAACGCCAGGCCTGTAGATTGCTGGCGGTGGGAGCCAAGGCCGCGGCTTTTATGAGTTCTTCCAAAATCCCCCTGGAAACCGGTTTGTCCGAGAATTTCCGGATACTTCTTCGTTTTTCGATTACTTCTGTCAGTTGCATATGATTTTCCTCCTATATACAAGCGCTTCCATCTTCGCGTGTGCGCCTGGATGAGGCGCTTTCTTTCTCTGTGTATGTGGTATGCTTTTACCGAAACAGCGCCGAGGTCAGAAACAGCAGCGGAATCGTCACCATACAGCAGATGGTCGTCACAAAGACCGCCGTGGAAGCATAGTCCTCATCCAGCCCGTACTGGCCCGCTATCATACAGCTGGTGGTCATGGAGGGCGCGCCCGCTATCAGCATCAACACCACCCGCTCGGTCTCGGGCAGAATCGGCCCGGTCAGAATGTAAATCAGAAGCGGCACTGCGAAAAGCTTGGTCAGCGCCAGCATCCACAGAGTTTTCAGGCAGTGCAGGCTTCCTTTTTTCAGGAAGCAGATGGTGCAGCCCACATAGATAAGTCCCAGGCTGTAGCTAATATTGCCCACGTTCGTACAGACCTCCAGCACCGAACCCGGCAGGGTCACCGACAGGGAATTCAGGGTCAGAATCAGCACGATGGACACCAGGATCGGGTTAAACAGCCGTTTCGCCAGAATCCGGTACCAAGGCTCGCCGTCCTTCTCGACACCCCGGGTAAAGAAATAGAGTCCCAGGGTCCAGACCATCATGGTGTCAATGGCTGAGCAGATGGGAATGTACTGTTGTCCGTTCTCCGGCGTGTACAGAGCCATCAGGATCGGGATAACCACAAAGCCGTAATTGCCGCCGATCATACAGCCCACATGCACATTCGAAGTGGTGGGCCGGATTTCGGCCAGCCTGACGCACAGAAGACCCACTGCGGCCAGCAGCACATATCCGGCCATCTGACAGAGCACGATGCCATGGAAGCCCGCCAGATCGCCCCAGGTGGTTCCCCTCTGACACAGAAGCGATATGGTCAGACAGGGCAGCACCACTTTAATCAGAAAGGCCGACAGGGAGGGCAGGCAGCTTTTGGGGAAAATTCCCAGTTTTGAAATGGTAAAGCCTAATGCAATCAGCAGAAAAAAGCTGATGAGCTTGGGTGCAATAATAATAAAATAATCCATGCCTTATTTCCTCGCAGAAATCTCTGAAATATCATAAAAAAGAGAACCCCGTCCGACAGACGGACCAGATTCCCTTTTTCTATAGATTCAGGCTTTTTTATTATGTAACGCCTATCAGTCTTTCTTTCCTACCAGTCCCAGAGTAGCGGTGAAGAAGCTGTAGATAGCAGCTCCTGCCAGTGCGCCTGCACCCAGGATGTTGAGGGTCTGCTCGTTCTCTTTGTTGGCACGGACAGCAACCAGACGGATAATCAGACCAGCTGCGATGGTCAGGCCGTTGATGATATTACCTACCAGAAGTCCGGTAGCGAACAGGATACCCAGCTGACGCTTTCCGCCAAGGAGCTGAATGATAGCGCCCGGGATAGCCCAGATAAGAAGCCATTTTGCGATTTCTCCGCTTGCTCCCGCGTCAATGGTAGCTACGAAGGTATTGGATACTGCTACAAACAGTCCCTGTCCGAAGTACTTATTTGCGAAGAAAGCAACCATTACAAACGCTACGGCAAAGCCCATGAGCTCTGCAAAGAACTGCTGCTTACGTCCCTCTTTCTCAAGCTCCGGATTTGCTCCTCTTCCTCTTAAAATGTAGCCGCACTTTAAGTCGTACGCCATATCAGAGAAGCAGGGGCCGGTGGCTGCAGTAAAGCCTACCAGCAGGCCAAGCGCCAGCTTCGGGAAGCCAAGAAGCATGCCGACAATCAGGAAAATCAGGGCTGTCGCAAATCCCGGGAACCATCCGGAATACATGGCGGAGATACCTACGATCAGCTCGGATGCCTCAGCAGCGAATGCTGCGAAGATCAGCCAGAGGATGAACTGCGGTACGCTCATCTTGGTGATGATGCCGCCTACGACTGCAAGGAACAGAGCGATGACCAGGTATGCGCCGAAGCCCACGCCCAGGGTCTTCTTCATATGCTCGTTGCTTACCACATTGGTGGTATCCACTGTCTTGGTACCCTTGCTCTTCTTGAACAGGGCGATACCGCACTGTACCAGGGAAATGATACCGGCGCCGATCATAACACCGTGCGCCATATACTGCAGTGAAAGGTGATCTGTATATACAAAGCCCTCGCCAAATGCATTGGTTACGAAATTAAACGCGTGTCCGAAGATAGAGAAGGAGAAGCCGTTTACCTTCAGGACGCCGATAACCAGGGAACCTGCTGCCAGAGCGGCCATGGCTCCGAAATCACCAAACCAGGATACTCCCAGAAGATCCATGGGAAGTCCTGCGATCTTACCTACCCAGCCAAGGCCAATACCAACCAGAAGAAGGACGGCCTTTTTACCTTTCTCGATAACTGCCAGGATGGAATCTGCCGCTGCCACTCCGGGCGGCCATGCGCCCTCTGCCGGGAACATCTCAGATCCGAAGCAGTTGTAAAGGATGGTCGCGTCTACACAGGTAGCCAGCATCACGCCGATCAGCATGGGGAACATCAGCTCCGGATATCCCATGATAACCGGAATACCAATCGGAAGAATCATACAGTTCGCAGCGGAGAATGTAGCTGCGGAAATGGATGTCTGCAGCAGATTCTGTCTGTGGATACTGCGGTATTTTCTTAAAAATGCCACCGGAATTCTGGAAAGAAGAATGGCAAACAGTGCTCCGATGATGGAGGTGTTCGGGGTTACTCCTGTACGGACAATCAGCTCCAGGCCGATGATACATCCTACGACTGCCAGCGGAAGTCCCAGAATCATTACCTGGGGATCCCACGCCTTCGGATGCTCGGCTGCTGAAATTGACTGCTGTTTTTTCAGTTCAGGATTTTCATTTGTCATATTATCAGCTTCCTTTCTAAAAAAAGCTATGACGCAGGCATCCCGTTCCTATGCCCGTTCATAGCTCGTGATATTTTTATCATACTCCCACTTTCCAGCTGTGTCAAGCTAAAGTATTAATGTTTCTTAAACTTTCTTAATTTTTCATAAATTTTCAGGAAACTTATCTTTCTTTCCAAATCAGTTGCTTTTCCATAGAAAATGAGGTATGATCTATCTGAATATAAATCACTTTAGGAGGAAACACCATGCTTATTAAACAGATTATGGAAGTGTTTGACGTACTTGACAGCAGTACGGTAGACGGCGCAGCCGTTAAAAAATATCTGCAGTCCGTAAATCCTGAGGCCAACGTGGAAGTCTATCCGCTGGAAGGACCGAAGGGCAGCACTGACATGGTAAAGGTCCGCATCCCGGGTACCAACGGTAAGTCCAAGGGCGGCTCTGCTCCGACCATCGGTCTTCTGGGACGTCTGGGCGGTATCGGCGCGCGTCCGGAGATGATCGGCTTCGTATCCGACGGCGACGGCGCGCTCTGCGCTCTGGCTGTAGCAGCCAAGCTTCTGGATATGCAGACCAAAGGCGATTACCTGGAGGGCGACGTATTTGTCTCCACACAGATCTGCCCCCACGCTCCGACTGCTCCCCACAAGCCGGTTCCCTTCATGGGATCCCCAGTGGAGATGTCCCAGGTCAATAAGGAAGAAGTCAGCCCCGAGCTGGACGCTATCCTGACCGTAGACACCACCAAGGGCAACCGTGTCATCAATACCAGAGGCTTCGCTATCTCCAACACCGTAAAAGAGGGCTGGATTCTTCGCGTATCCGAGGATCTGCTGGAGATCATGCAGCGTACTACCGGTCAGCTGCCCTATGTATTCCCGCTGAGCATGCAGGATATCACACCTTACGGCAATGACGTATACCATCTGAACAGCATTCTGCAGCCCTGCACCGCTACCAAGGCGCCGGTCGTAGGCGTGGCTATCACCACCGAGACCATGGTTCCGGGCTGTGCTACAGGCTCCAGCCACTTTGCAGACGTGGAAGAGGCTGCACGCTACATGATGGAGGTTGCCAAGTCCTTCGGCCGCGGCGAGGCAAGCTTCTATGATGAAAAGGAATACGAACGTCTGGTGAAGCTGTACGGCAGAATGGATCAGCTTCAGACTCTCGGAAACGAATAAATTATTTTGTACACGAGGAGGCGGCCGCATACTCTGCGGCTGCCTTTGTTCTGTAATAGAGAATTTCCCTGGAATCTCCTGTTACAGAACCATTTATCACATTTTATTTAGGAAGGATGATCTTATGAAAATCGGAGCAATCACCATCGGACAGGCCCCCAGAGTGGACGTGACCTGTGACATCATGGATATCTTCGGTGGCAAGATTGAGCTGCTGCAGCGGGGCGGCCTGGATGGTCTGACCCGTGAAGAAATTGAGAAGTTCAAACCGGAGGGCGACGACTATGTACTGGTATCCAGACTTACAGACGGCTCTTCCGTCACCTTCGCCGAAAAGTACATTCTCGGCAATCTTCAGAAGGGCATCGATGCGCTGGAGGCCGCAGGCGTGAAGCTCATCATGGTATTCTGTACCGGAAGCTTTCCGGAAAGTCTGACCTCCCATGTCCCCATGGTCTTCCCCTGTGACATTCTGCATAAAGTCGTGCCTCTTCTGACCCGCACCTCCCATATCGCCGCTGTCACACCGTCTCCGCTCCAGTTAGAGCAGAATAACCAGAAATGGAGCGGCTATGTGAAAGAGTGTACCAGTGTGGCTGCTTCCCCCTACGGTGAGTGGTCGGATCTGGAAAAGGCAGCCGAGGAAATCAGCCACATGGACGACGTGGACCTGGTGGTTCTGGACTGCATCGGCTTCACCCAGAAGATGAAAGAGATGTTCGCGGAAAAAACCGGCAAGACCGTGGTTCTGCCCCGTACGCTGCTGGCCCGGGTGATTTCCGAAGTAACCGACGTCTAAAACATGATTTTCTATGTCATACCATTTATAATAGGTAATTACACAAAGGAGTATCTGAAATGGAACTGAAAGAAATCGCAAAAAATGTCATGGTATCCTGCCTGGCTGTAAAGCCCACCGAGGATGTACTGATTATCACCGACGACAGCCGCCTCACCATCGGCACCGCGCTCTACGAGGGAGCCAAGGAGCTGGGCTGCGAGGCTCTGCTGATGGTTATGAAGGAGCGCGAGCTCTCCGGCGAGGAGCCGCCCCGTACCGTAGCGGAGGCCATGAAGGCCGCAGACGTGGTGATCTGCCCCACCGCCAAGTCCCTGACCCACACCAACGCAAAGATCGAAGCTCAGAAGACCGGCACCCGCGTGGCTACCATGCCCGGCATCACCGAGGAGATGTTCGGCGCAGGCGCCATGACTGCGGATTACGACGAGGTCCTGAAGCTCACCGGCAAGGTAACTGAACTCCTCACGAAAGCAAAGAAGGCTGTCATCCAGAAGGACGGCTGCACCCTGACCCTGAACTTGGATGGCCGTGACGGCGTGCCCAGCCCGGGCGTATACCGGGAAGCCGGCCAGTGCGGCAATCTGCCCTCCGGCGAGGCTTACATTGCTCCCCTGGAGGACGGCGTCAACGGTGAAATGATCGTGGACGGCTCCATGGTCGGCATCGGCAAGCTGGACGCTCCCCTGAAGTTCGTGATCAAAGACGGCAAGCTTCAGTCCATCACTGGCGAGAAGAGCGAGATGTTAGATGTCCTTCTGGCCAATGAGAACAACAGCACCGTAGCGGAGCTGGGTATCGGCACCAATGAGGCTGCTATCCTGAACGGCATTATCCTGGAGGATGAGAAGGTGTACGGCACCGTGCATGTGGCCTTCGGTACCAATACTTCCTTCGGCGGCGTCAACAAGGCAGACTGCCATATGGACGGCATCATTCTGAAGCCGACCCTGTATCTGGACGATACACTGGTCATTAAAGATGGAGAATTCCAGATCTGAGAAAGACAATGAGGTGATTCGTATGGAAAAGAAACCATTTCGGGTCGGCCTGATCCGTGTGCTGACCTCTGACGATCCGCATTTCGTAGATATGCACGGCCAGATTATCATGGACCATTTTCCGGGCATCCAGGTAGAAAGCCGCTGTATCCCGGACCAGTGGGAGGGCATCCACAGCCATGAGCTGGAGCTGATTGCCGTTCCGAAAATTGTAGAGCTGGCAAAAACCTTCCAGGACAAGGATATGATTATTGTGAGCTGCGCCGATGATCCGGGCGTAGCAGAGATCCGCGAGGCTCTTCCGCATATGTCCGTAACCGGCGGCGGCGAAACCACCGTTGCCCTGGCAGGCAAATACGGTGAGAAAATCGGCCTCCTGGGTATTACCGACTACGCGCCGAGAGCTTACCGCAAACTGCCCAAAGACCGTCTGGTAGCCGTGGAGAAACCGGAGGGCGTAAACAGCACGCTGGATCTGATGACCGACGAAGGCCGGAAGAACTGCGTAGCCTGCGCACGGAAAATCAAGGATATGGGCGCGGACGTCATCGCCCTGGGCTGCACCGGTCTTACCACCATCGGCATCGCAAAGCTGCTGGAGCAGGAAGTGGGACTTCCGGTCATCGACCCGGTACTGGCGGAAGGTACCTTTGCCTTCTTCGAATCTATCCGCAAATAAAACGACATCCACAGAAAGGGAACAACTATGATTTATCTGACAAAAGAATTGTGTGAACAGGCCCTGATGGGCGGCCTTCTTCTGGGAGGCGGCGGAGGCGGTACCCTTACAGCCGGAAGAGAAGCTCTGGAAGAGACCTTCAAGCACACAGACAAACTTACCATGTTGGACGTCAGCGAACTGAAGCCCGACGATGTGATAGTGAATGTCTCCACTCTGGGCGCGCCCTCTGCCATGGGCGTTCATCTGAGCGCCGAGCACTGGATGACTGCCCTGAAGAATTTTGAACTGAACTACGGCAAAAAAATCGCAGGCTTTACCTCCTGCGAAAACGGAGCCATCTCCACAGCCAACGGCTGGGTTATCTCCGCTCTCACCGGCATTCCTCTGGTGGACGCGCCCAGCAACGGACGGGCCCATCCCACCGGAACCATGGGAAGCATCGGACTGAATCTGCTGCCGGATTATCAGACTACCCAGTCTGCCTGCGGCGGAACCGGAGCCCGCTACCTGGAAACCGTTGCAAAGGGAGCCTTAAATTCCACCTCCCATGTAATCCGCCAGAGCGCTGTAGCCGACGGCGGTATGGTAGGCGTTCTCCGGAATCCGGTTACTGTGGAATATCTAAAGAAGAACGCCGCGGTAGGCGCTATTTCCCAGGCTCTGGATATCGGAAAAGCCTTCAGCCAGTGTAAAAACGGCGCTGAGTTTGTAGCCTTCCTGGAGGAGCACTACGACGCGAAGGTTCTGGCCAAAGGCAAGATCACAAACTACGAGCTGAAGATGGACGGCGGCTACGATATCGGACATCTGGACGTAACCGGCGAGGAGGGCAGCGTAAGCTTCACCTTCTGGAACGAATACATGCTGGCAGAGCAGAACGGACAGCGCGCCGCTACCTTCCCGGATCTCATCTGTACCCTGGACGCCGCTACCGGAGAGGCCATCTCCACAGCCGAGGCAAAGGACGGCATGGACGCCTACGCCATCGTGATTCCCAAAGAGAAGCTGATTCTGGGCGCAGGCATGCACCAGAGAGAGCTGTTCCAGGAAGTGGAGGATCTCCTTCACAAGGACATGGTCGCATGCAATGACGGCTTGTTTGTATAGTATATAATTTCCAATTTTTAAATCAATACGGGCAGATTTCCAAAATTCAGATAGAATATGGAAATCTGCCCGTATTATTTTTTCAACAACTTTCTTATTCGTTCAGCATAACCGCTTTCACCGCATGCGCTTTATCCGTCAGGAATTCCATGATACCCTCCGGCGCCTTTTCCAGCGGGAAGGTATGGGTAATGAGCGGTTTTACATCTACGATTCCCGCCTTCACCAGATCCAGGCAATGGGGGAAATAGAGAGCCGGAATCGCGTTGGATCCCCGGATCTGCAGCTTGTTCAGATGAACAATATTGGAATCAAAGGTTACCATAGCGCCGGGGCCGTAGCTGATACCCAGAAACGCCACAATGCCGCCCACGTTTGCCACCTTTACCGCTTCGGCTATGGTGACGGGCGGCGTGGTAACCAGCACCCGGTCTACGCCTCCCCGGGGGAACGGATAATCCGTCAGCTCCATCTCATCGGTGAGAATCACATCGGTGGCCCCGAATTGTTTTGCCAGCTCTATCTTCTTCTGGTTTGCCTTATGCTCTGCCACATAGATATTTCTTGCGCCGGAGGCTTTCGCCATCTGCAGGGCCATCAGGCCGATGGCTCCGCAGCCCATCAGCAATACGTCCTGTCCCAGATGGATATCCGCAGTCAGAATCAGGTCTGCCGCCACGCCCATGGGCTCCAGGAAGCAGGCTTCCCGATCCTCCAGATCCGTAAAGGGCACGCAGAGAATCGCCGGGACAATGGTCTTCTCCGCAAAGCCCATTCCCGTATGCTCCATGGTCATATAGTTGGGGCCCTCGGTATCCAACTCCGGATGTCCGTTCCGCGCGTAATCCGAAATGGGATCAAAGATGGAGGTCTCCACTACCACACGGTCTCCCACCTTTACATTCTTTACGCCATGTCCGACCTTTTCTACCACGCCGGCAAATTCATGTCCGAAGGGCTGCCATTCTTCTCCGGCATAGCCCGCCAGAATCTTGTCGTGTCCGCAGAATCCGCAGGCCTTTACTCCCACAAGTACTTCTCCGGCCTCCGGCTCCCGCACCTCTACCTCGCGGATTTCAAATTGATTTTTTGCTTTCAGATACGCAGCTTTCATGTTTCCCTCTCCTTTATGTCTTTTCTATTTTGCCTATAAATTTCTCTCTTTTTGTTTCCTTTTTATCCCAATATGTCGTAACCCCCCTTGCTTCGGCTATGGGGATATAAGACACGTCCATCGAATTTACGCAAGTAATTGAGATGGACAACTTTCTTTTTCTTCTATATATTTTTTAGTTAAATGAAAAACTAAATTCCACTTAAAATCCTACTTAAAATCCTCGACTTCCCTACGCAAATGTGTTACTATATATTTAGAACATTTGTTCTTGATGCATGAATGTACAACAGGTGGTCTCATGGTCAAAGGCGTAAAACTCCGGGCTTACCCGACTAAAGAACAGCAAAACCTCATAAATCGTACCTTTGGGTGCAGCCGATTGATTTACAACAAAGGACTGGCCATGCGGGACGCTGCCTACAAAGCCGGCGAAAAGATTGGCTATAACCAGACTTCCGCCATGCTGACCGGGCTTAAAAAGCAGGAGGACTATGCCTTTCTGAAGGAAGTAGATTCCATTGCACTGCAGCAGTCCCTTCGGGATCTGGATCGTGGTTTTAAAAACTTCTTTGCCAAACGTGCAGCCCATCCGCAGCTTAAAAGCAAGCATGACCACCACCAGACCTACCGGACCATGAACCAGACCAACAGCATCCGGATTTCCGGCAGGTATATCAAGCTTCCGAAACTCGGATATGTCAAGATCCGCCAGTCCATGGAAATCGGCCACATCAACCATGCCACCATTGAGCGGACGGCTTCCGGAAAATACTTCGTCGTCCTCAACGTGGATTTCGAGCCGGAACCCCGACCCAATGCCGGTGGACAGGTTGGCCTTGACGTCGGCATTAAGGCATTCTACTCCGATAGCAACGGCAATACGGTCTCCAATCCGAAGTATCTGGAGAAGTCCGCCAGGAAACTTGTCCGGGAACAGCGGAAGCTTTCACGCAAACAGAAAGGCTCCGGCAACCGTAATAAACAGCGGATAAAGGTAGCCCTCGTCCATGAAAAGATCACAAATCAGCGGAATGATTTTCTTCAGAAGCAGTCAACCATGCTGGTGCGCGATAACCAAACCATCTGCATTGAAGACCTGCGCATAAAGGGAATGCTCCGCAATCACAAGCTGGCCAGAGCGCTTTCCAGTGTATCCTGGGCAAGTTTCTTTTCCATGCTCGAATACAAGGCTTCCTGGTACGGTAGTGAAATCATCAAAGTACCTACCATGTATCCAAGCAGTCAGCTCTGCTCATGCTGCGGATATCAGAATCCCCTTGTAAAAAATCTGGCTGTCCGCCGTTGGGAATGTCCCGTCTGCCATGCCGTACATGACAGGGATATTAATGCAGGACTTAATATCCTGAACAAAGGGCTGCAGATGCAGTCAGCCTAAATAATAAATACAGACTGCACCGTAGGGCATACGGGAACAGTATAATCTAGCTTGTGGACACTGTGTAAGACATTGAAATACCGCATGGTATCATCCAATGCAGTAGTGGTTGAAGCAAGAATCCCCCTGCTTTAGCTGTGGGGAGTGTCAACACTTTTGTACAATTATAACATAAATTCCTTTGTACTGCAATTTTGGGTTATAGGACAAAACGTGTTGATGGCTAATCCCAGCCATCAAACGTTCTATCTATTTTATGCAAATCACTCCAAACAATTGCATCACCCCAGATAGAGAGACTCTTTTCCAATCGGTTCTTCTCATTCATCCTCTGATATATAGCTGCTATGCTCTGCTCTGTGGGCATCACTTTTACGATTTCAGATAATGGAAGTGGTTCTGGCGAGTGCATGTAGCACCACCAGTAAACCGCTTTTATTCTTCTTTCAATCGACAGACCTCTATGGTTTCTCAACATTTCTCTGAGTCTCGAATTAACGCCACCTTCAATTCGATTATTCGTAGATGGTGCTGAAAAATCATCTTTCAATTCTTCATCAAGGTATGTAAAGAGTGTTCGTTCTCTAATTAACTTATGCAGCGCTCTTTCTGCTTTCAGTAGCCGCTCATGTGTAGGCCTTTTCTTACCATTTTCATCAATCGTCATCTCTTCCAGAAATTTTTGATATGTTTGAATCCATTCAAAAAAGTGTTCAATCCACATCTTGGATTCCTTTTTATTTTTGATTCTAAGAAGTTCTTTCGCAAGCATATATAACTCTGCGCCAGCCGCTGTATTAGGCCTGGATGTTGTATATCGTTTCACTTGGCAAAACACATGAAATACGCACCGTTGATGCTTTGCTTTTGGCCATATTTTTTTGAGAGCTTTTGCAAATCCGGTTCCACCATCCGATACAACCATTCTTGGTTCCGCTATACGTTTCATTAACGCAATCCATGCTTCCGCATGTTCATAACGGCATAAATACCATCCCAACACATGCTTTTCATCACAGCAAATCAGAACGCAGGCTTTCCGACTAAGATATATGCCATCAAGAAATAAGACATCTCTGATTCCTTCTACCTTTGGCGGCATAGCCCATATATTCCAAAACTTTACTGTCTTTCTTCGAAAGGTTCTTCCTTCTCCAGGCATCATTGCTTGAGATTCTTTTCCAAACAACCAATTTAAAAAGAACTGCAATTCCTTAGATTCATTATTTATTTTATGTGTCGACGATGTTTTGCAGCTCTTGCAAAGCCAACATTGCGAACCGGCTTTTGTCTTTCCTGATTTAACACATTTTTTACCACAAATAGGACAATTTACTTGATTCATTTAACCTTCCCTCCATGGTTCTAATTTTAAGGAAGATTAAATGCCTGCAAACCCTTTATTTTCAAGAGCTCACAGTACTTTCTATCAACACGTTTTGTCCTATAAGTCGCAATTTTCTTTTTGTAAATAAGGATCAAAAAAAGGAATCATGCAATACATGATTCCTTTTCACAAGAGCGATAGACGGGGCTCGAACCCGCGGTCTCGACCTTGGCAAGGTCGCGCGTTACCAACTACGCCACTATCGCATTTGTATTTGCTTCTTACTAAAGCAGCAACAAAACATATTATATGGGATGATGAGCGGTTTGTCAACCCATTTTGTGAATTTTTTTGTATTTTTTCATTTTCCGAAACATTTCTGTTTTTCTATGCGTTTCTCATCTTTTTCATTCTCACAGAAATAATTTCTGTTCAGCAGGTTCCTGTCTTGCCGCGGCCTCCTGCTGTGCCCGGCGCTCCCGCATGGAGAACACACAGCCGCAGTAATCCTGCCGGTAGAGGCCGTATTCCCTGGACAACTCTGTGGAGCGCTTGTAACCGTTCCGTTTTTTGAAATCGCTGTAGAGATAGTCCACGCCATAATCCTTCGCCAGCTGACCGCCGATCTCATTGAGCTTCTCCGCGTTCTTTAAGGGGCTGATGGACAGCGTCGTGGTAAAGTAATCGTATTTTCCGGCGCGGGCCATCTCCGCAGTCTCCGAAAGACGCAGATGGTAACACTTAAAGCAGCGTTCCCCTCCCTCGGGAATTTGCTCCAGTCCCCGGGCCATCTCATAGAAGCGCTCCGGCTCGTAAGGCCCGTCCAGGAAGGAGATGGGATGCTCTGCGGGAAGCTGGGCAATCAGGCGCTTCTGCTCCTCCACACGTTTTCCGAATTCCTCCGGCGGATAGATGTTCGGATTGTAATAAAAGACGGTGATTTCAAAATACCGGGACAGGTATTCCAGCACGTAGCTGCTGCAGGGCGCGCAGCAGCTGTGGAGCAGAAGACGGGGCACCCGGCCCTGATGCTGCAATACTTCGATTACTTTATCCAGTTCTTTTTGATAATTTATTTTGTTCATCGTTCCTGCTTCCTTTTACTTCTCGCCCAGATATTCCTCCAGGCAGATTCCCTGCTCCATGATTTCCCTGGCAGCCTCTTTTCCCACATACCGGTAATGCCAGGGTTCGAAGATAATCCCCGTTTCCCCGGTCTTATCCGTGGGATAGCGCAGAATAAAACCGTAGCGCCAGCAGTTTTCCTCGAGCCATTTAGCCTCCGGCGTCTCTGCCTGCTTATCGTCCAGAAGCTGATAATCCTTTGCCACAATATCTGCCGCCAGTCCCAGGTTATGCTCGCTGGTTCCGGGGTAGGCCACGACGGTTCCCGCCTGACGATAGGCTTCCTCATAGCTTAAGCCCTCGGCCTGCAGGCGGCTCACCTTATTGTTATAAAGGTCCGTCTGCTTCTCGATAGTCCGGTAGGCCGAGCAGATCCAGAAGTCCAGTCCCTGCTTCCTTCCGTCTGCCAGCATCTGCTGCAGCTCTCCCACCGCCCGGCTATCAAAATAGTAATTATTCTCGATTTCCGACACCCGGGGACGATAGCCCTCCGCCATGGGGTGCGTAGCGTTGACCAGGGTCAGCTTCCAGTCCCCGGCGCTTTCTTCCCCGTCCAGGTTATCGGCTGTCCCGCTGTCATGCTCAGCCGCCTGTACCCTATCATTTTCGGATTCTTCTGCCGCCGGTTCCGCCCCTGCTCTCGCCAGCAGGCCCGTCTCCTTCGCAAATACAAGCTTCCCGCAAAGCAATCCCAACACAAAGGCCATCAGCCAGATGGCTGCAAGAATCCGATAAAACTGCCTCTGCCGGCGGCGACGGCGGGATTCGGAACGCCCCGGTCTCTCATATACATGCTCACGCTGCATGTTCCTCACCTCTTGAAGCTCAGTATAGGTGAGGAATGTATCCGGCTTGTATCATTTTAAAATTCTTTCAGCATTTCTCCAGCAGCACCTCTATGACGCCGCCGCAGACCATGCCCTCTTTCTCCGCGTCGCAGGCTGTCATGCTCACAGAAATCAGCTCCTGCCGCTTTTCCTTATCCTGCATAAGCCAGCGGGCTTTTTCTTTCACGCCCGCTTCCACACAGCCGCCGCCGATGGTTCCGGATACAGCGCCGTCCTCCAGCACCAGCATTTTGGTACCGACGCTTCTTGGAGCCGATCCCCGGCGGGCTACGATGGTACACAGTACCTTCGCCCGTGTGTCTGTCTCATCCTGCAAAATCGCCATCTGCTCCTCCGAGAATCCGCAGGTCTTTTTTTCCTGATTTTTGACGGAAATGATTTCACCCAGAATCGACACCGCGATCTCCTCCGGTGTCTCCGCGTGAATGGTCAGGCCGATGGGGGCGTGAAGCCCTTCCACCTGCTCCCTCGGAACGCCCTGCTCCAGCAGCTTTTTTCTGACCAGTGCGGAACGTCCTTTGCTTCCCATCATGCCCAGATAGGCGTAGGTTTTCTTTACAATTTTTTCCAGGCACTCCAGGTCGTAGCGATGTCCGCGGCTCATGACCACAAAATAAGTATCCTCGTCGCTGTCCACTACGTCCAGCCCCTGTTGGAAGCTGTCGCAGATCACCCGTTTCGCGCCGGCCCGTCTGGCCGCGTCAGCGAAGGACGGGCGATCCTCCAGAACCGTCGTGTCGAAGCCCAGCATCAGCGCCATCCGAAGCAGCGCCACTCCCACATGGCCCGCGCCGCAGATGACCAGCTTCTTCTTATCACCCAGGCAGTCGCAGAAAATAGTCTCACCCAGAAGCTCCTGCTGGCCGCTGGTACGAATTTTCTCCGCTGCTTCCCTTTGTTCGGTGAAAAAGCCGTTTTCCGGATGCTGCCAGAGAAGCCCTTCTTCGGCAAAGAAGGCTTTTGCACCGGTATGCGGGCCCTTTATGACGGTCAGCACGCGCTTTTCCTTTCGATTCTTATGTTCCTGTAATGTATTGTATAAACTGCTCATAATTTTCTTACTTTTATCTGGTTTTATTACTTACATGATTGCAAAATGAAACTTAGGTATTCTATTATTGAATTCTGCTTATATCTGCCTTTTATCCACATTGACTTTTATGATTCAGTGCGGATATCCACATCCTGGAGTTCCTTTTCCCCACATTCCACCAGACGCACATGTTCCTGATACTTTTTGATAATCTGGCGGCCGCCTGCGTCGCCGGTCAGGGAGAGCAGGTCGCTCATGTAGCAGGTGTCCCAGAGTACCGGGTTGCCGCGCCGTCCTTCGTGAGAGGCGCAGACGACAGCCTGCGGATGGGCCAGGCCTTCCTCCAGCATCCGTTCCATAGTCTCCGCGCGCAGATAAGGCTGGTCGCAGACCATAAAAAGGACGCCCCGCAGGTAGGGATTGCGTTCCAGGCAAGCCAGCAGGCCTAAGTGCAGGGAATGGCTGATGCCAAGCTCCGGCACGCCGTTTCTCACGACCACCATACCGCGCTGCTTTGCGGCGGCTTCGATCTCGTCGAAGCGGGTGACGACCACGCAAATGCAGTCTGAGAACCGGCTCAGCTTATCCAAGGTTACTTCATATAAGGGTTCTTCCGAAATACGCTCCTCCAGCAGTTTATTCCCACCGTAGCGCCTGGACAGCCCTGCTGCCAGCACCACGATGCCGAACTGCCTCTGTAGCAGTGTCCGGATAGTCTCGACACAGCCTCTGCCTATCTTATGGGATTTATCGGAAATGAGATAAACCAGGCTTTCGTCCTTTCTCGGATCCACGTCCCCGATTTTCATGCCCTTCTTTACCGGCACGTCTGTCTGCAGCATGCCCCGGATCACGCCGTCGATCTGCGCGTACACCGGTTCGTCGCCCGTATAGGCCAGAAGGCCGCCCTTCTCTACGATATCGCCGATGGCTGCCACCGGCTCCATCAGGCCGTCTCCGGAAGCCTTGATCAGGCGCTCCATGGCGTAGCCGCCCACCATGCCCGGCACGCCCGTATTGGGAATGGCGCTGCCCTTATAGATCGGGCGTCCCAGATTTTCGCCGCGCATGGTCTCGATGACCGCGTGGCAGTCTTTCCCCGCTGTGAAGCCGGGCCCCAGGGCCAGCACCAGCGGCGCGTCCGTAAGCGTTGTGCCAATATTTTTCTTCGCCATGATGGCGTCGATGACCACCTCCGGCTGCCAGAGCTCCCGCACCCGGGCTTCCGGATCCACCAGCACGCTGATGACGCCCTGTTCCGAGAGAGCTATGGCTTCCTCCGCTGATCCGGCCAGCACGCCGATCACGCCCTCTACTTCCGCCCGTCCCTCATAGACCGCCCGGGAATAAGCCACCTGGCGGCGTACCGTCAGCGGTACGGCAATTTCTGTCATGATAATCCGGTGTCCCTCCCGGAAAAGCTCCCAGGCCACGCCGGTGGCCAGATCCCCGGCTCCCTTAATCAATATCTTCACTTTGCTTCTCCTGTTATCTGCGGATTCCAGGGCGGCATTAAGTGAGAGGCTGTGAAAATCACGCTCTCTCCCCATTCCGCACTTCCTGATTTCTCTCTCATTTCTCTATCTGAAAACTGTTTTTTCGCTAAACTTTTTTCAACTTCTCCCATTGGATTTCTCTTAAAGGTTTCTTTGAAATGTTTTGCGTTTATCAGTTTCTTTTCCAATGTTCGTATTTGTCGGGCGGCCTCCCATGCTGCTGCCTCGCGCTCCGGCGTATCCGCCTTATTGAACAGCACCACATAGCGCATGCCAGGCCGCACACCCTTTCGGCCCCCCTGTAGACTGATTGCCAGTTTTGCCAGATCCGCGGCGGTCAGCCGGGCGGTCTCCTGCTTTTCCAGAATGGCGCAGACCTGCTCCACACGGCAGCAGACCTCTTTGATAGGCTGCCCCACAGCGTCCAGTCCATACACGCAGAGCACAAGCCCCGTCTCCGGCAGCAACACCGGTTCGCCCTCTCTGGGCGCTTTGACCGGCTTCTCTCTGGCTCCGTCTGCCTCCAGCAAAAGCCAGATCCCATCCACCAGAAGTTCCCGGTAAAACAAATCCGGCAGTGCTTTACATTTCCAGTCGGAAACAGGCTCTCCCATCCAGAGAGTGCCTGTTTTTTTGAGGATTTCCCGGGCCGCGTCCATGTCCGGACGATCCAGAAAAGATTCATTTCTTTCATATTGGATATGGGTGGTGGTGCCTGCGGCCGCTGAGATTCCCAGTTTTTTACATTCCAACTGGAGACGGCGCAGGCAGGTGGTTTTTCCGCCTGCGCCCACAATCGAAACAACGCAACTATTTCTATCTGCCTCCGCGCTGTCTTTCTTTGACATCCTTGTCGTAATTTTTATCAAACCTAATGCTTCTAAGAGAGAACTGCATTCCACCCATTTCCCATTTTCAAACCGTTTTAACATATTTCCTATCGTATTCAGTCTGTCCCCAGCGCAATCTTCTCGCTGGTAATCGGCAGGTTCCGATGCCATACGCCCGTCGCGTTATAGATGGCATGGGCCAGGGCCGGAGCCGGAGTGTTAATCACGATCTCACCGATGGATTTCACGCCGAAGGGACCGGTAGGCTCGAAGCTCGGCTTAAATTCCACCCGGAAATGTCCCATATCCTGACGGGTCGGGATCTTGTACTGCATCAGGGAGCTGTTGCGAAGCTTACCCTTCTCTGTGTACTGGATATTCTCGTAGAGAGTCATTCCGATTCCCTGACCTAAACCTCCCTCCACCTGAACGGTCGCCAGGTTCGGGTTCACAACCGTACCACAGTCTACCACCGCCGCATAGTCCAGAATCTCCACATGGCCCGTCTCCTTATCCAGCTCGATTTCCACCGCGCCTGCCATATAGGGAGGCGGCGATACCGGGGAGCTGTGGCTTTCTGTCACCTGTAGCGCGATTTCGTTGCAGACCTGGGCCTTGTAGCCGATCTCCTCGCTGGTAACGGATTTTCCGGTTTTCACATCGGTGGCTTTTCTGCCGTCGAACTCCACGTCCTCCGGGTCGCATTCCAGCATGCCTGCCGCTACCTGGCAGATCCGTTTTTCCAGCTCTGTGGCCGCCTTGACCACGGCCTGACCGGTAATATAGGTGGTACTGGATGCGTAGGATCCGGAATCATAGGGGGAGCTGTCTGTGTCCGCGCCGGAGACGAAGATCTCGTCGGTGGTCACATGCAGACATTCCGCCGCCATCTGGGCCAGAATGGTATCGCAGCCGGTTCCCATATCCGCCGCCGCGATGGCCAGCTTATAGGTACCGTCCTCGTTGAGCATGATCGTCGCGGATCCCACGTCCACGTTGGAGATACAGGAGCCCTGCATGGCCATACCCACGCCTACGGCGCGTACCTTGCCATTTCCTATATCCCGGGCAGGGTATTTTTCCTTCCAGCCAATCATTTCGCAGGCCCGGACCAGACACTCGTCCAGACGGCAGCTCTCTGCCACCTCGCCGAAATAAGCCGGCATAAGCATCTTTTCCCGCACCACATTTTTCAGGCGGAGCTCTACCGGATCCATGTGAAGAACGGTCGCCAGCTCATTTACGATGGATTCCAGGGCAAAGATTCCCTGGGTGGCTCCATACCCCCGGTACGCGCCTGTGGCAAGCTGATTCGTGTAGACTACATCAAATACATGACGGAAGGCCTCCAGGTTAGCTGTATACAGGGGAATCGCCTTGTGTCCCGTCAGTCCCGCCGTAGTGGGGCCGTGGTCGCCGTAAGCGCCTGTATTGGACAGGTTGTAAAGGTCGATGGCCCGGATCGTTCCGTCCCGGTCTGCGCCGATGCTGACCCGGACGTCCATCTCATGGCGGGGAGATCCGGCAATCTGGCTTTCTTTTCTGGTGTAAATAATCTTGGACGGCTTCTTTGTCATCCAGGTAACAAAGGCCGGATATATCTCCGTCACCACCGTCTGCTTGGCGCCGAAGCCGCCGCCAATCCGGGGCTTCATGGCCCGCACTTTTGCCCTGGGAATCCCGAGGGCCGTGGATACAATCCGTCTTACATGGAATACGATCTGGGTCGAGCTTACGACCACCAGTCTTCCGTAGGTATCGATATAGCAATAGGTCCGGAAGGTCTCCATCATGGCCTGGTTGACCGCCGGGACATGGTAGGTGCGGGTAAGCTTTACCTCACAGTCCTCAAGGACCGCCTCCACATCTCCGTCGCCGTCTTCCATATGGGCGCAGAGATTCCGCCTGTTGTCGGCTCCCACCGGGAATCGGGATTCCCAGTTGTCCTCCGGATGCACCAGGATTTCATTGTCGATGGCCTCATGATAATCCAGCAGCGCCGGAAGCACCTGGTATTTCACCCGGATCACCCGCAGGGCCTTATCCACACATTCTTCATTCTCGCCTGCTACAATCGCTACCGGATCGCCCACGAAGCGCACATGCTGATCGAGAATCAGATGGTCGTAGGGGCTCCACTCCGGATAGGTCTGTCCCGCTGTGGCAAACCGGTTCTTCGGCACGTCCTTCCAGGTATATACCGCCTCGATACCCGGAATCTTCAGGGCCGCCGCGTAGTTTACGTCCTCCACGATGGCATTGGCGTGGGGGCTGCGAAGAAGCTTTACCACCAGACATTCCTTCGGGGCGAGGTCATCTACATAGACCGGCTGTCCGGTCACCAGCGCTATGGCGTCCTTCTTGCGTTCCCGTTTTCCTACTTCCCGCATGCGGCACCTCCGTTCTTCTTATACTCGATAAAGGCGTGCATTCCACGCAGCTGTCCCTCATAGCCGGAGCAGCGGCACAGGTTGCCTGCCAGATACTGCTTGATTTTCTCGTCGGTGGGCTCCGGGTTCTCCCGGAACAGGGCGATGGCGTTCATAATCATGCCCGGATTGCAGAAGCCGCACTGCTCCGCGCCCTGATCGGCGATAAAGGAGCCAAATTCCTCTGCTTCCTTCTGCAGTCCCTCCAGGGTCTCCACCCGGCGTCCCTCTGCCCGCGCCGCGAGCATGGCGCAGGAAAGCACCGGGGTACCGTCCAGAAATACGGTACAGAGTCCGCAGTTGGTAGTCTCACAGCCGCATTTTACACTGTAGCAGCCATGCTTCCGGACAAAGTCAAAGAGTGTCATATCCGCGGCAATCTCATCTGTTATCTTTTTTCCGTTTAAGATCATCGTTACGATCATGTCAGCCTCACTCCTTTCCCTGAATCTCTGCGAAGGCACGCCCAAGCAGCACGCCCGCCAGATGACGGCGGAAGGTGTCGGAGGCGCGCATATTGCTCTGGAACGGGGTTTCATCTGCCAGACGCTTTGCCGTCTCCCCGTCCATGCGCTCGATCTCATACAGCTTCGCGATACCCGGTCTTGCGCCGATCACGGCCTTCTTTACGCCGCCGCAGTCGGATACGGCCACGGTCAGCACCGGAAAATCGGTCCGTGTGTTCCGGTGGGACAGATACGCAAAATGACCCGGACATTTCTTTACAATGACCCGCACCAGAATGTCATTGTCACGTTTCATTTTTACAAATTCTGACATTGGGACAATGCCGCCCTTATAGAGCTCCACGTAGGAATCCAGAGCCAGAAACGCCGTCATCACATCGGAGAAGCCGAAGCGTCCGAAGATACTGCCGCCTACCGTAGCCAGGTTTCGGAACTGGGTGCCAACGATATCGCAGACCGCGTCATGCACCAGTCCCTCGCACAGGGCGTTCAGTCCCTCATGCAGCTCGATCTGACGTAAGGTCGCCATACAGCCGATGAAAAATGCTTCCTCTGTCTCCTCGATCTGATCAAGCCCCAGGCCTGACAGATCGATGGCCTTCTGCACGTTCCGGTTGCCTAGGCGGAGCCACAGCATACCGCCCAGGATCTTGTTGGTGCGCTTCTGGTTCAGCTCCCAGGCCTCCTCCAGACTTTCCACCTTTACCAATTCTCTTATTTTTATCATGCTATTCCTCCTTTGGGAGAACAATATTCAGGATAATCGCTACCAGGGCAGCCGGTACGATACCGGAACCGCCGAAGATGAGCTGTACGCTCTGGGGCAGTCCCGCCAGCACGCCGCTGTTGGCGCCCAGACCATAGCCCAGACCCAGCGCTACAGATACAATCGTCGTGTTGCGGACGGTCATTTTCTCCTTGGTAATCAGGCCGATACCGCTGACTACGATGGAAGAGAACATCATAACTGCCGCGCCGCCCAGAACACTCTGGGGCATAATGGAAATCAGTGCGGACAGCTTGGGGAACAGGCCGCAGAGAATCAGGAACACGGCTCCGGTCGCCAGGGCAAACCGGTTTACCACCTTGGTCATGGTGACCAGACCTACGTTCTGGCTGAAGGAGGTGTTCGGAAGCACGCCGAACAGGGAAGCCAGGGAGGATCCCACGCCGTCGCAGACTACGCCGCCGGACAGCTCAGAATCGGTCGCCTCCCGAGCCATACCGCCCTCAATGACGCCGGAGATATCTCCTACAGTCTCCACCGCGGTTACCACGAACATAATCAGCACCGGAACAATGGCTCTGGGATCGAAGACCAGCTTCACCGGCATCAGGGCCGGAACCGCGAACCATTTTGCCTTGGCTACCTTGTCCCAATTCAGAACCCAGGCCTTGGTATACTCCACACCCTCCGCGGTTACTCCGGTGGTGGGCAGAACCAGCGCCATGATCGCCGCCACAATATAGCCTACAATAATTCCAATCAAAATCGAAGAAACACTGGTCATTCCCTTCGTGCCATGCTTCAGCGCAATGATGACCACCAGCACCAGGTTTCCCAGAAGCAGGTTTTCCATGGAGCCGTAATCCTTCGCGGAGCTTCCGCCGCCGAAGGATCCCACGCCTACGGAAATCAGGGACAGACCGATGGAAAGCACCACGGTACCGGTCACAACTGCCGGGAAGAAGCGGCGCAGGGGCTTCAGCATAAAGCCCAGAACCGTCTCAAAGAGGCCGCCAATCAGGGAAGCTCCCAGAATCGCGCCGTACGCCAGGATACCGCCGCCCATGACGCCTGCCACACTGTTGAATACGCCGATAAAGCCGGAGCTGGTACCCATGATAATCGGCACCTTTCCGCCCACCGGTCCGATGGCGTACAGCTGAATCAGGGTTACAATTCCCGCCACCAGCATGGCGTTCTGCAGAAGCGCTACCTGCACCTCCGCAAATTCCGTACCGGAGCCGATTCCGCAGGCTCCTGTGATAATCAGAATCGGGGTCAGATTTCCCACGAACATGGCCAGCACGTGCTGGAGTCCCAGGGGAAATGCTTTTCGAAAAGGCATTTTGCCATAAAAATCATAGGCTGCTTTCTTGTTTTCTGCTTCATTCATACATGTTTCTCCTCATTTGCGATAGATAAATTCTTACATATTTTTCATAGTTCCAGGGTATACATACCCTCCCACCGGATAGCTACCCCAAGCATCGCCTGCTGCAGCAGCTCCTTCTCTGTGGGCTTCGCCTTCCAGGCCATCCCGCAGCCTGCGGTAATCTCCCGGGGAATGGGAATCAATCTGCCGGGAAGCCCCTCCTTTTCACAATGCCGTTCCATTTTCATGGCCTCGGTGGTGGTTCCAAAGGAGATCACCAGCGCTTCTGTTTTTTTCCGCATTGCCTTACTCCTCCGCCAGCTCCCGGACGGCTGCCGCCGCCTCGTCTGCCTCTGCCTCCGTATTGAAATAAGAAAAGCTGAACCGGACCGCCCCCTGCTCCCGGGTTCCCAGCGCCTCGTGCATAAGCGGCGCGCAGTGGGCTCCTCCCCGGACGGCGATCCCGTAATCCTCATAGAGCCAGTCCGCCACCCTTGCGGAATCATAATCCCGGATATTCAGGGACTGGATTCCCGTCCGCCGGTCCAGATCCGGATTTCCGTAGAGGGTTACGCCCTCCACCTCCTTCACGCCGTCCACAAACCGCCGAAGAAGCGCCTGCTCCCGGGCGCGAATCTGCTCTACGCCGGTCTCCAGAAGCCAACGGGCCGCCGCGCCCAGGCCCGCGATTCCATGGCCGTTCAGGGTGCCCGCCTCCAGCGCCGCCGGCATCTCCGACGGGTGTTCCCGGTCGAAGCTGTGAATTCCGCTTCCGCCCACCTTCAGCGGCCGGATCGAAAGGCCGGGACGGACGCAGAGGCCGCCGGTTCCCTGGGGGCCGTAAAGTCCCTTGTGGCCCGTAAAGCACAGGACGTCGATCCCCATACGTTCCATATCCATGGGGACTGTGCCCGCCGTCTGCGCAGCGTCTACGATAAGCAAAAGGCTGTGCTTTTTTGTGAAGGCTGCCGCGCGTTCCAGATCGGTGATGTTGCCCGTCAGGTTGGAGGCGTGGGTGATGATCAGGGCTTTTGTGTTCGGACGGAGCAGGGATTCCAACTCATCGTAAGCCAGGATGCCAATATATCGCCCATCTTTTGAGTCAACTGCCGCCTTTACAGGAAGCACCGACAGCTCCACGCCCTGCAGCCGGTACAGGGGCCGCAGCACGGAATTGTGCTCGCAGACGGTGGTAATCACATGATCCCCCGGCCCGAACAGGCCGCCAAGCACCAGGTTCAGGCTCTCGGTGGCATTGGCCGTAAAAGCCACCTGCTCCGGAGCCGCCGCGCCCAGAAGCTCTGCCAGACTTTCTCTGGCCCGGTAGATGGTTCGCCCCGCGTAAAGGGACGCGTCATGGACGCCCCTTCCGGAATTTCCCATGGAAGCCATGGCTTCCAGAAGGGCCTCCTTTACACACTCGGGCTTTCTAAGGGTGGTCGCCCCGTTATCCAGATAAATCATGGCTTAACGATTTTCGCCGCGCCCGCCATGGTCTCGGCGATGACATACATATTGGTGACCTCGCCCACCTTTAAGCTGTCTGTCAGCCCGTAATGGTTCAGGCAGGTGCCACAGGTGAGAATCTGTACGCCCTGGGCCTCCAGGGACTTCAAATCCTCCAGAGACGCGGAACCCTCGCAGGTGAGGGCGGCGCCTCCATTGTAAAAGAGCAGGGTCTTCGGCAGGGTATCCAGCTGTGTCAGCGCATAGATGTACCCCTTCATCAGAAGTCGTCCAAGCTCCGGATCTCCCTCGCCCATGGTGGCGGAGGCTATCACGACCACCGTATTCTCCCTGGCGTCGGGAATACATGCTTCCGGAGCCGCTGCTACTTCCGGAGCCTTGGCAGTCTCTCCCCCGCCAATCTCCATGGTTACCTGATACTGTCTGTCCGAAAGCTTTTTGGAGCTGACCTTGTAGCCCTTCTGATTGGCCATCTTGGTCAGGTTCTGGACTGCAATCTCATTGTCTACCAGCGTCTCCACCACGCCGCTTCCGCCCAGCTCCTTAATGGCATTTTTAGTCTTTACTACGGGAATCGGGCAGGCGTCGCCCAGTGCGTTTACCTGAATCATGTTTCTTTCCCTCCTGTTCCTTTCTCATTTTTATGAAAATTTCTTTCTATAAAAATAACTTCCTTCTTTCTACTAAATAATTACCTATGAGTCTCCTTCGACTACCAGAATCTCCGGCTCCGTGCGCTTCACAATCTCGCCCACGATCTCCGCCGGAAGTCCCGCCGCGCGAAGCTCATTTCTCAGATCCTCTGCCTCGTCCGCGCCTACCGCCATCAGCAGTCCGCCGGAGGTCTGCGGATCAAAGAGCAGTTCCTCCATGGCAAATGGGATGTTTTTGAATTTTACATATTTTTCCACATGATTCCGATTCTTCTGTCCGGCCGCCGTCAGCAGAAATTCCTCTGCATGATGCAGCGCTTCCTCGATGCGCGGCACCTTCTCCGCCTGTATCCGACAGGACAGCTTTCCGTCCATCATCTCATGGAGATGACCCAGGAAGCCAAAGCCCGTCACATCGGTACAAGCGTGAATGTGGTATCTTCTTCCTATCTCAGAGGCTGTTTTATTCAGCGTAATCATGGACGCAATCGCCTCTGCCATCGCCTCTTCGGTAGCCTCGCCCACCCGGTTCGCCGTGCAGACGATACCGACGCCCAGCTTTTTCGTGAAAATCAACCTGTCGCCGGGACAGCCGCCATTGTTGGACCAGATGCGATCCGGGTGTACCAGGCCCATGACTGACAGTCCATATTTTACATCCGTATCGTTGATGGAATGGCCTCCCGCCAGGATGCCTCCGGCCTCCAGCACCTTTTCCGATCCGCCCCGCATGATTTCTCCCAGGATATTCAGATCCGAAGACTCCGGAAAGCAGACGATATTGAGCGCGGTTTTCACGTCGCCACCCATGGCGTAGATATCGCTTAAGGCGTTGGCTGCCGCTATTTTCCCGAAAGTATAGGGGTCGTCCACCATCGGTGGAAAGAAGTCCAGGGTCTGAACCACCGCTGTGTCGTCGCTGATGCGGTAAACCGCCGCGTCGTCCTTGCTGTCGTAGCCCACCAGAAGATCCGGATTTTCCAGCCCCCTGGGCAGCTTTTCCAGGACATGGCTTAAAACGCCGGCTCCCAGTTTTGCTGTACAGCCGCCGCCCTTACAGAATACGATTTTTTCACTCATAGTTTTTCTTCTAATCCAATCTTTATTCCACTTCACTCTGATCGCGGAATTTCACATTTCCGGTTGCTGCGTCCATGCTCTCTACGATGGCCAGGGATTCCAGCTGATAGCCGAGGTTCCGGATCATCCGTCCGCCGGACTGGAAGCCCTTCTCTACGGCGATTCCGATACCTTCCACGGTGCCACCTGCCTGTGCCACGATGGAAATCAGGCCTTGGAGCGCGCAGCCATTTGCCAGGAAATCGTCGATGATCAGTACGTGATCCTCCGGCCCTAAGAAGCGTTTGGATACGATGACCTGATTTTTGTTCTTGTGTGTGAAGGACTCTACCTCTGCCACGTAGACGTCTCCGTCAATGTTGATGCTCTGGCTTTTTTTTGCAAATACCACCGGCACGTCGAAATAGCTAGCTACCACACAGGCAATGCCGATACCGGAGGCTTCAATGGTCATGATTTTATTGATATTCTTGTCCGCGAAGCGCCGCTTAAACTCTTCGCCCATCTGCTTAAACAGGTTGATGTCCATCTGATGATTCAGAAAGCTGTCTACTTTCAGGACGTTGCCTTCTTTTACGATGCCGTCTTTTAAAATTCTTTCTTCCAGGAAATTCATGGTTTTTCTCCTTTTTGTCGTTTCTTTCTACTAATGTTATCTTTAAAAATAGCATAGATATCGACATTTTTCAAGGAAGTTTGCGCTATAGGGCAAAATAAATGGCAAGACCGGAGGAACCGAGGCGGAGATAGTAATTGACTTCTCCCTTGTCTCCCTCACGGTAAACAACCTGAGCCGTCCGGGAACCGTCCGGATTCATATCGCTGATACCCCATTCCTCGCTTACCAGCCTTCTGGCCTCTTCTTCGGTATAGCCCTTCTTTTCGTAAAGGCGCACCTGATTGTCATAGTCCGTCTTATCTCCATCGGAAAGTATGGCATCTGCCAGCTCCCAGCTCTGCGTAACGCGCTCTGTTGTCAGGCCCAGATAGGAGCCGAATTTTTGAGCCCGATCTGTCACGTCTGAATCTGTCACGTCTGAATCCGTCACGTCTGAATCCGTCACGTCCGAATCGGTCGCCGCCGCGCCGAAACGGATTCCATTCCCATACCCCTCGTTCCACTCCTGAATGCCCAGCACCAGAAGCTTACCGGTCTCGTCATCCAGGGCAGCTTCCAGAATCCATCTGCCCTTCTCCGTGTCGATTAGGGAATTCAGCCTCCAGATAATCATGGATTTTTCCCCGCTGGGGTCGATATAGAAAATCAGATCCGCACTCTGTTCTGTCATTTCGGCTGTGCGGAAGGTTTCGTCCAGTACGCCCATTTCGCATAAGATGGCAAGCTCTTCCTCCGCTTTCGCAAGGCTTCCGGTCACGTCGTAATTTTTCCCTTTTTCCAATACCGTGGTGCTCGCGTCGGCGCTTTGAAACAGCTCCGCCTTTTCTACCATACTAAGCTCTGTCTGGGACGTAATCCGCACCTCCGGCGCTTCCTCCGTCTCCACCACAGACAGACGCCTGTCGTCCTGCCATTTCCTTAAAAGCAGGGGAACGCCAAAGCCCACGGACGCCGCCAGAAGCAGCGCTCCCACGGTCAGAAGCCAGCTTTTGCGGGATCTGCAGTTTTTTCTTCTCATGTTTTTTCTTCTCATGCTTTCTCCTCCCCGGCCTGTTCCGGCAGCCATACCCTTACCAGGGTTCCTTTTCCTTCCTCGCTCTGAAAATCCAGTCTGCCTCCATGACGCTTTACGATTTCCGCACAGATGGACAGTCCCAGACCCGCTCCGCCCTGCTTCCGGGAGCGGGATTTATCCACCATGTAAAAGGCTTCCGTGATCCGGCTAAGCTCTGCCTCCGGCACGCCCTTTCCCTTGTCGCACACATAAAAGGCATAACCTCCCTGCTCCGGACGCCCCAGCAGCGTCAGCCTCTTTTCCCGGTCGCTGCCCTCCATGGCCTTCCGGCCATTGTCCAGAAGATTCATCAGCACCGTTTTCATCAGATCCGGCTCCAGCTCCACCTGCCTGTCCTCTACCGACACCCAAAGACGGATCTCCTGCTTTTCCAGGGCAGGCTCCAGGATCCCCCGGATTTCCTCCGCCAGCCACTCGGTGGACACGCGTCTTTTCGCAAGCTCCTGATGGCGGAGTACCATCAGATCCAGAAGCTTAAAGGACAGGGCCTCCAGCCGCTTTCCTTCTTTAAAAATATAATTGGCCGCGTCCATCCGTTCCTCTTCCGTCATCTCTCGGCTCCGCAGCATATCCGCGTAGCCAATCATCGAGGTCAGCGGAGTCTTCAGCTCATGGGCAAAGCTTCCGATAAAATCCTCCTGCCGTCTGGCCGTATCCTGAAGCTCCGTAAACTGCTGCTCCAGGTGGTCTGCCATCCGGTTGAAATCCCGGGTAAGCCTTCCCACCTCGTCCTCGGATTCCACTCGGGCCCGCACCTCCATGTCGCCGCTCGCAATCCGTCTGGCGGCCCGGGAGAGACGGTGCAGGGGCTTCAGAAGCCATACGGTCATCAAATAGCACACCGAAAGCTCTAAAAACAGAACCACCAGCATCCACCGGCGGTAAATCCGGTACTGATCGGCCCGGTCGTTAAAAAGGGGTGTCACGTCCCGGTCGCTTTCCAGATAGAGCGTCCGCTTCTCTCCCAGCTGAATGCTGCTCATGGTGGCCAGCTCGTATGTGCCGTTTTCCTCGCGGAGCTCCCGGGCGCGGGTTTCCCCGGATGCGGCCTTGATGAGCTTTTGGATGTCTTTTTCCTTCTCCTGATCGTAGGAGATTTGTTTTTCCATGTAGAGAGGCTGGCCATCCCCGTCATAGATGCGGAAGGTCAGGCCGCTGTCCGTCATTCCCTGGGACATGGCCTCCGCTGTTTTCTGAATTTCTTCATCTGTAAAATTCTGCCATTCCTGTACCGTGGTATTCCAGTAGGCCACGAAGGAATAGGCCAGCATTCGGTTTTCCTCCGCCGCGTTCCGGGTCTCCCGCTGCCAGGACGACGAAAACAAAGCGTCTAAAAGTGCATAGCCGCCCAGTCCCATCACCAGCATACTGATGACCAGCATGGAAATACTGATTTTCCAGGAAAATTTCATCCGTTATCCTCTTTTCATTTTTATACTCTGCGTTCTGCCTCCGAACAGTCTATATTCTAAACCAGTTGCCGCAGATAGCTTTATTCCCCGTACTGATTACGGACAATAGCGGTATCCTACTCTGTACACGGTCTGAATCTGCTCCTCCAGGCCCGCTTTTTTCCGCATCCGCTGCACATGCAGATCCACGGTCCGGCTGTCGCCCATGTATTCGCCGCCCCAGATGCGCTCGTAGATGGTCTCCCGGTAAAGGGCGATATTTTTATTACGTACAAAGAGCAGGAGCAGATCAAATTCCTTTTTCGTAAGGCTGATGGTCTCGCCCTTCTTTGTGACCGTCCGGGAGGCTGTATCGACGACCAGGTCGCCCTCAGTCAGCACCTGTTCGGTCTTGTGGTAGCGCCGCAGCACCGATTCCACCCGGGCCAGAAGCTCGATAATTTCAAAGGGCTTGGTCAGGTAATCGTCCGCCCCCATGCGGAGTCCCTTCACCCGATCCGCCACGCTCGCTTTCGCCGTCAGAAAAATCACCGGGATCTCCAGGGGCGCGATATAATCCATGATCTCGTAGCCGTCTGCCCCGGGCAGCATGATATCCAGAAGCACCAGATCGTAGGGCTTTTTATCCAGCATATCCACCGCCGCCAGCCCGTCGTAGGCGCAGTCGCAGGCATACCCGGCCCTGGTCAGATTGATCTTTATCAGATTGGAAATGGATTGTTCGTCCTCCACCACTAAGATTTGCAGCATTTTACTCTCTCCTTCTATATGATAGAGTGTATCATATCTGCATCATATTTGCATCATGGTTGAGCTTTGATCAACCATGATGTATATGCACAGAAATCATGCCTGCGCATGATTTCGCGCTGCCATACTCGGGATATCATCCCGGATAGTTCTTCCTTGTTTCAGTCACACCCTTCTTTATTTTTCCATAAACTAACTATATAGTATCAGGAGGCTTGCCTATGAATCCGCTGCTTACGCTGGAGCATGTCGGCTTCGCCTACCATCAGGCGGAGGGCGAAACTCCGGCTCTTTCCGATATTTCTTTTACACTTGAGGCCGGGCATTTTCTGGCCATCGTGGGACCCAGCGGCTGTGGAAAATCCACGCTGCTCTCGCTGATTTCCGGCCTCCTTCTGCCGGAGGAGGGACGTATCCTGCTCCACGGCCTGCCGGTCCGGGAGGCCCGGGCCAACATCGGCTATATGCTTCAGAGGGATCACCTCTTTGAGTGGCGTACTGTCTACACCAATGTGCTGCTGGGCCTGGAAATTCAGCATCAAAAGACGCCCGAAAAGCTTCAAAAAGTCGATCACATGCTGGACTCCTACGGCCTGTCCGGTTTTCGGAACGCCCGCCCTTCCCAACTCTCCGGCGGTATGCGGCAAAGAGCGGCGCTGATCCGTACCCTGGCGCTGGAGCCGGATCTGCTGCTTCTGGATGAACCCTTTTCAGCGCTGGATTATCAGACCCGGCTGACGGTCTGCGACGATATCTATGAGATTATTAAAAAGGAGGAGAAGACGGCGGTTCTTGTGACCCACGATCTGTCGGAGGCCATCAGTATGGCCGACGAGGTGCTGGTGCTCTCCGCGCGGCCCGGGTGCATCCGGAAACGGGTGCCTGTCAAGTTTGATTTGGCTAACCGCACGCCCATGCGTTCCCGCAGCGCGCCGGAATTCAAGGATTATTTCAACACCATCTGGAAGGAGCTGAACGACCATGCCTGATCTTACAAATTGCTCCCTGGCTCAGCAGAATTTTCTGAAAAACCAGACCCGGCTCCGGAACCGGGTGCGGCTGGCAAGGCTTCTCATTTTCCTTGGCTTTCTGGTTTTATGGGAGGCCAGCACGAGGATGCACCTCATCGACGCCTTTATTTTCAGCAGTCCCACCCGGGTGGTCCGCACTTTTCTCTCCATGGGACGGGACGGCTCCATATTTCTCCATGTGGGCGTGACTCTTCTGGAGACGCTGGTGAGCTTTCTGCTGGTCTTTCTCTTAAGTCTTCTGACCGCCGTGCTGCTCTGGCTGTCGCCGGGGCTGTCCCGCACTCTGGAGCCTTATCTGGTGGTCTTAAACAGTCTGCCCAAATCCGCCCTGGCCCCGCTTCTCATCGTCTGGCTGGGTGCCAATATACGAACCATCATTGTGGCCGGAATCTCCGTGGCAGTCTTTGGCAGCATTCTGACTCTGTACACAGGCTTTCAGCAGATTTCAGCGGAGAAAATCAAGCTTATCTATACCCTGGGCGGAGATCGGGGCGACGTGCTCTGGAAGGTGGTGCTGCCCGGCTCCGTGCCCATTTTTCTGAATACTATGAAGGTCAATATCGGGCTCTGCCTGGTGGGCGTCATCATCGGGGAATTTATCGGGAGCCGCCGAGGGCTTGGGTATCTGATTATCTATGGCAGCCAGGTGTTTCAGCTGGATCTGGTGCTGATGTCTATCGTCATCCTGTGCGGGCTGGCCATGGGGCTGTATCAGGGGTTGAATGTGGCGGAGCGGAGGTTGACACGACGGTAACAACGAGATAACATACGCTTTGCGAATTTTACTCGTTATCGCGGCATCTACGTTCCACTTCGGTCAGTGCTGAACAAGTGCCACTGGCGCTTAGCACCGTCAAGGTCTCGTGCAAGCACGGACTTTGACTCGTTGCTCACGTAAAAACAGGAGATGCATATACGCACCTCCTGCTACATATTTCCTATTTTTCTGTCCTTATATTTCCGCAATCTACGCTTCTGGGTTTACACGTTCTCTGATTTTCCTGCCAGATAATTGATAAACTGCTGGGCCGTTCTGCCGGAGATACCGCCGTGGCTCAGCTCCCACTTGTTGGCCTCGGCGCAGAGCTGTTCGTCGGTCAGGGTAATCTCCGGATAACGCTTTGCCAGCTCTGTCACAATCTGGAAATACTCCTTCTGGGTAGGCTTGGAGAAATTGATGGTCACACCAAAACGGGCCACCAGGGACAGCTTCTCCTGCATGGTGTCGGAACGGTGCATACCCTCGTCCTGCTCCATGTCACTCCGGTCTCCCCAGGTCTCCCGGATCAAATGACGGCGGTTGGAGGTCGCATAAATCAGCACATTATCCGGCTTGGTTTCCATACCTCCCTCGATGACCGCCTTCAGGAACTTATACTCGATCTCAAACTCCTCGAAGGACAGATCGTCCATGTAGATAATGAAGCGGTAGTTCCGGTTCTTAATCTGGGCAATGACGGAAGACAAATCCTGAAACTGGTGCTTGTAAATCTCAATCATTCGCAGACCCTGATCGTAATACTCGTTCAGAATCGCCTTGATACTGGTAGATTTTCCGGTGCCGGCGTCGCCGAAAAGCAGCACGTTGTTGGCCGGAAGTCCCTTCACAAAGGCTTCCGTATTGTCCACCAGCTTTTTCTTCTGAATTTCATAGCCTACCAGATCTTTTAAGAGCACCTGCTCCGTGTTATTGACCGGAAGGAATTCCACGCCGTTCGCCACCGCCTTGATGCGGAAGGCCTTATTCAGACCGAACATGCCCACACCGTAGGCTTTGTAAAAATCTGTAATTATTGTAAAGATTTCATTTTCATCCTTCGCCTGTTCAATCTGGCGGCTCACGGCCTGGACTTTCTCGCTGACGTTCTTATTGTACATGCGCTCCTTCTTGCCGATGGCCTTATAGTGGCAGACGGTGCTGAAGCAGTCGATCTCCAGATCCCGCTCGATGGCGCTGAAATCGTAATCAAACAGGTTCTTGAACACCTTGAAATCCGCCTTTGCGAAATGGTTGACGGTTCCGTCGTTGGCTCCCACCTTCTCGCTGGTCATACTGAAGGAATTCTCATTGGTTAAGAGAATGAAGGTCAGGTAATTGTGCCAGAGATTTTCGTCAAAGCCATACACGGTGGACAGATCAAGCAAAGCTTTCATCTGTTCGTAGATCCGCGTGGTCAGCTCCGCCGCACTGCAGTTATCCTTTTCATAATCCTCGAAAATACCGGCCAGCTTCCGGAGAATGCTGTTTTCTCCCAGATCCCGGTATAATATTAATTTTGCGACTTCCTTGTACATATTTTTTCGCTCCTCGTTGGTTTCTGTTACCGTTTCTGTCCGCTAACATTTTTCATCCGCTCCGCGCCGGCTCCAAACCTGAGACGCAGAGTGCTGTTATGCTGTATTATAACGCAGGGAACGATGTCTGTACAGTTGATTTTATCTATTCCAGCCTGCATTTTCCTTTGGTTTTTATCTGTCCTGTTCCCTTCCGGCTCGCTTGACAGTTCCATGGATTCCTTTTATAATTGGACTAACATATGAATTTTCCGGGAGGTATCATTTTATGAAACAATGCATGGATTCAGAAAATCTGCACCGCAGATTGAAAAAGATCATCGGCCAGGTTCAGGCCATCGACCGCATGATCGATGAGGATATCCCCTGCGAAGACATCCTGTCCCAAATCAACGCCGCCAAGTCGGCCCTGCACAAGGCCGGTCAGGTGGTTCTGGAAGGCCACATCCAGCACTGCGTCCGGGACGGCATCCAGCATGGAGATGCAGATAAGACTATCGAGAGCTTCACCAAGGCGATGGAGCGGTTCGCGAATATGAAATAGAAACAGAAAATGAAAGTCCCATTGTCCGGTATGCAAAACACCTTATAATGGGACTCTATTTTTATAAAATTATTGCATTTTCAGTTTACATTGTATACCAGATATTTTCCGAGCCGCAGCTTGCAAGCAGTCTCTGACCAAAGCCGCCCACTACCAGACCGCCGCAGAAAATCCCAATGGTCTTTACCACCGTGCCCGCGTGCTTCAACAAAAAAGGATCCTGCCACAGGATCCTTTTTTGTTGCCATTCTGTATTCTGTTTTCACAGCGTCTTCACTATCTCCGCCACCTGCTTTTCTGCTATTCCGCGTGGAACGGCTTTACATCCTTTACCGCTTCTTTTACGCTGATTTCCTTGTCGTTCTCATCAATATCCAGCAGATGATACTTGTCATTTCCCATACCCAGCTCTTTCATGTAGGTGAGCTGGCGCAGGCCGTGGCGGGTTTCCATGCGCTCTACCAGGGCGTGATGGTCATGCTCGCTCAGGGCGTATACCAGATCTACGGAAGCCTGATCCACGGCCAGGATGTCGGTGGAGGCTACAATACCGATGTTCGGAGTGACTACCGGCTCTGCTGCCACGCCTTCGCAGTCGCAGGATACGGACATGTTGCGAAGGACGTTGATGTATACGATCTTATCGCCGAAATGATCGAAGACGGATTTGGTGGACTCGGTCATGCGCTCCATGAATTCTTCTTCGGCGATGCTCCACTGGTTGTCGGATCCTTCTACGGTGTGAATCCTTTTTTTCCCGATGCGGCCGTCTGCGCAGCCGATGCCGATGTTTTTATTGGATCCGCCGAAGCCACCCATGGTATGTCCCTTAAAATGAGTCAGGGCCAGGAAGGAATCGTAATTGGCCAGGTTCTTTCCTACGGACATTTCATGAAACCATTTTCCGCCCTTGATGGGGAATAAGGCGGTGCCGTCCTCGTCCATAATGTCTACGGGGCAGAAGGTCCATCCGTTGACCTTCAGGGTTTCCCGGTGCGCTTCGGTGGTGTAGCGGTCGCCTTCGTAGTAGGTGTTAGTCTCGACGATATTGCCGTTCGGGATATCGTTTTTGATGAGGGCCTCTACCCACGGACGCGGAATGATGTTCGGGCCGTGCTTTTCGCCGGTGTGCAGCTTGACGGCTACTTTTCCAGTCAGGTGGCCGCCTACTTTCTGGAATATGTTATGCAGTCCTTCTGCAGAGAGGTCTTTGGTGAAGTATACGGTGGATTCGCCGCCGGTGCGCTCCCCGTACGGTACATAATGTTCCCCGCCGGTGCCGGGTGTTTTCTGATCTGACATGTTGAAATTCTCCTTTATAAGTGCTTTTAATCGATATTGCTGTAGGGTAGATATGCCCTGGTTTGGCTTTATTTTATACCTTAAAGTATAGTTTAAGTCAAGAGGTTTTCTTATTTTAACCGGTAAAATGAAATAGTAAATTCGTGATTCACCATTTAAATTCGTGTCTGCCGATTTTAGTCTTACACGAAATGTGATATGCTTACTTTGGTTAGTGGATTTCTCCATCAAAGGAGGATTATTTATGCCTAAGAAAAAAACATATGATCAGAAGCACCTTACTACCAGTCAGCGTATCCACATTGAAAAAGGATTGAATGATGGATTGTCTTTCGCTGCCATTGCCAGAAAACTGGGCAAACATCCCATCACCATCGCAAAGGAAGTTAAAAAATATCGTACTTTTCAACCCCGTGATGAGAATCCGAAAAAGCCTCTTCGATGTGCTCTTTTTAAGGAATGTACCATGCGTTTCCTTTGTGATGAAAAGGACTGTGTGAAAATGTGTAAGTCCTGCTTCAACGTAAGACTTCAGGTTTCCAAATGCAGCTATCTCTGTCCGGAATATCGTGAACCACAGTGCGACTTTATTTCCAAAGCCCCTATGTCTGCAATCACTGTGCACGGCAGCGTACCTGCAATAAAAACAAGGCCTATTACATTGCTCAGTATGTAGACAGATCCTATCATGAACTTCTTGTTTCGTGCAGACAGGGGATCAATCAGAATGCAGCCGACATCGCTCTGCTTGACGACCTTATTTCTCCATTGCTTGCCCAGGGACAGTCATTAGCACATATCTATGCGTTTCATGGACATGAGATCCCATGCTCCAGAAAAACACTTTATAACTACATCGAACAGGGAATATTCACTGCCAGAAATATGGATCTGCGCCGAAAAGTCCGATATAAATGCAAGCCAAGAAAAACCGGAACAAGAATAAGTCTGGCTGCCAGGGAGTTCCGTATAGGCCGTACTTATGACGATTTTCAGAAGTTTATTCAGGCAAATCCGGATGTCCCCGTTGTTGAAATGGATACCGTGGAAGGTGGACGTGATAATAGTAACCAGGTTTTTCTGACCCTCTTTTTCCGTAACTGCTCTCTCATGCTCATTTTTGTACTGCAAGGAAAAACACAGGAGCAGATCATAAAGGTGTTTGATTATCTGACAGAAAAGCTTACCATTAAAGTTTTTCGTGAACTCTTTCCTGTGATCCTGACGGATAATGGTACGGAATTTCAATTTCCAGAACGGATAGAATGTGATAAAAATGGAGGAATCCGTACCAGGGTCTTTTATTGTAATCCTAACTCTTCCTGGCAGAAGGGACGGATTGAAAAGAATCATGAATATATCCGGTATGTAATTCCCAAAGGCCAGAGTCTGGATAATTATACCCAGCGGGATGCCTGTATCTTAATGAACCATATCAACAGCGAAGCGAGAGACAGCCTGAATGGTTGCACCCCATTCAGGCTGTCAAAGATGCTTTTGAATAACAGACTTCACAGACTATTATGTCTTCAGGAAATACCTGCTGACCAGGTCAATTTAAAGCCATCGTTACTCAAAAAATAAAGCTGTAAGCAAGATGGAATCCACTGCCGAATTTAATCCTACAAAAATCTGGCATGTGGAATTTAGTCTTGCACGTTCATCCAGATGCCCATTTTTCATGCCTGCACACATGAAAACTAGCTTCTGTAAGCTCATTATAGCGCTATTTTTGTCACTCGTAAACTAATATAAGGTGAATTAAGTCTTATAAAAACAATATTTTATATGAATCAAGAATTCACTTTGAATTTTAACCTTCTTATTTTAATGTTTCGTATTTTCGTGTTTTGAATTTCCCCACCCTTTTTATCGCAAAAAGAGTTGCCATGGAACAGATTTTTGATTTTCCTCTGTTTCACGGCAACTCTCTTTATAATCCTTTTTTATCTTATAAAACACCCAGCAATGCCAACGCGCCAATGACTACGATGATTCCCGCCAAAACCATATTCGGATTCACTTTTTTCTTTAAAAGCTTATATACAAGCAATGTTGCGCCCAACGGTAAAATACCTAACATAATTTTGTCGAAAACCGCTGTCTGAATAGCCAGGTCTCCACCATTTAAATGTAATACCAATGGCGTTGACAGTGAGATACAGGAAGCTGCCAGTGCGCCAATTACAATACTGCCAAGAGTCTGTGCAAACGTCATCACCTTCGTCAGACTCTGCCCCTGAAGAATGGACACAATTCCTTCTCTTCCCTTACTGTAACCCAAATTGATCAAGGTATATCCCACACTCAGCATAATTCCTATATGTAAAGCAGAGAATGCAACCGGTCCCAATACGATATTTCCTTCCTGTCCGAATGGTAATGTCAGGGACAGAAGAATCGGCAGCAATGTTCCCTGCCACAATGTATCGCCAATTCCCGCCATCGGTCCCATCAATCCATTTTTTACGCCTGTAATCATCTCATCCGGAATCGCTTCATCATTTTTACTTTTTTCTTCCTCCAGCGCGACTACCAGACCAATGACCGAGCAGCCGAAGTTACACTCGATATTGAAGAACTGCATATGTCTCTTCAGCGCTTTTACCATTCTCTCCTTATCATCTCCATAAAATTTTTTAAGGACCGGAGTAAGCGTGTAAATCAATCCTGTAGCAAAATAGCGTTCATAATTAAAGTTTGATGCAATAAACATCTCCCAATGCAGCCATATGCTTCTTAAATCTTTTTTGGTAACCAGACCATTTTCCTTTAATTCGCTACTCATACGTTATCTTCCCCCTTCTCTTTAACTGTCAGCTGCATATACAGAAATGCAATGATGGCTGCAAACAGTGAAATTGCAACAATTGAAATTCCAGAATAAATAGAAATCAGATATCCCAGTAAGAAAAATACCAATACCGTCTTTGTATTAATTGCGCGTAAATTCATTGCAATTCCCAATACAGGTAATACTCCTCCAATCATCTCCAATGCGTGCAGCAGTCCTTCCGGCAAAGATGTTAAAAGTCCACTGATGGCGTCCGTGCCGAAAAATACAATCAACATAACAGGAATTACCGAAATCAGGAACAGAAATCCCTGGGGCAAAATCATATTATACCAAACGCCAATTTTGTGGATATCTCCCTTTTCTGCTGCATCATCTGCCATATGCGCAAAAATAATGTCCACTGTCAGATGTAAAATCCAAATCACATTTCCCAGCAATCCGATTGCTATCGCCATGGTCATCGCCGCGCTTGCACTGATTCCGGATGCAAGCGCAAATGTTGTTCCGAGGGTGCCTGCCAGTCCCTGATCCACAGACTGCGCTCCTCCTGCCGCATTCCATGCAATATAAGGCAGGTTAATAGCCGCTCCGATTGTACACCCTGCTACCGGATCGCCCAGAATAAGTCCCACCAGCGTTCCACACACCATCGGACGCATCAGACTTGTCGAACCTAACATCGTAAGCCACGGTGTTCCATTGATTCCCAGATAATATACCAGACCGATTAAAAATGCCTGAATCAGATTTATTTGCATATCATTCTCCTCCTAACATCTGTTTTAAATTCGTTTCCATATCATTCGGGACAACCTGCACAACCACATTGATTCCCGATGCCTGTAGTTCCTTTAATTGCGTCAACTCTTCTTTCGATGCATAGATGCTCTTGTATAAACGCTCTCTTCCTGCAATGGAGCTCATTCCTCCCAGTATCACTTTTTCCGGCTTTATCGCTCCTGATTCTACCATTTTCACCAGAGGCTCCGGTTTTTTTACAAGAATCACAACTCTGTCATCCGCTTTTTCCAATACATTCTTTGCGTCCTCAACTGTTGTAATGTCTACCTTTAAATTTCCCGGCACCGCCGCGCTCAGAATCATTTTCAAAAATGGATCTTTTGCCGTTGCATCATCCACAATTATGATATGATGGCTGTTTGCGTACTGTATCCACGCCGACATAACCTGTCCGTGAATCAGGCGTTCGTCAATTCTGACCAGTGCAATTTCAAACATACTAATCACCTTCCTAATACTGACGTCAATGAAATAGCTTTCTCATCCGGAACAATCTGAATATAAATATTGACTCCCATCTCCATTATTTTCTTTAATATCTGCCTTTCATATTCCGAAATGGCTATGTTCTTATACAGTTTTGTACGGTTCTTAGCCGCTACCATTCCGCCCAGATTAATTTTTCCTATTTCAATTCCTTTTTGAAGCATCCGATAAAATGTAACAGGACTTTTTGCAAGTAACAACAGATTTCTCTTTTCTGTGTTTTTCAGGAACTCCACTCCGCCGTCTATATCATAAATTGACACATTAATGCTCTTCGATGTGGAAATCAATATAATGGATTTTGTAAATTCATCACTGTAAAGTTCATCGTCTACTATGATAATCTCTTTACTTCCTACATATCCCAGCCAGGAAGACATTACCTGTCCATGTATCAATCTGTCATCTATCCTTGCCAATCCTATTTTATCCATTTTACACCTCTGTTACTTCAAAGCATTTCTTATTTGTTCTGCTGCTTTGCGGCAATTTTCAGCTTTCGTAATATAACTTCCGACAATCACGATTCCCGGTTCCAGTTTTTTTATCTCCCGACACTTTTCCGGGGTAACAGAACCTGCTATTGCACAGATTTTATTGCCCAGTCTGTCACTTATTTTCTGTAATACCGGAGCCCCGCTCTTTTCATGGGAACCGTCTGTAGCCATATGTACACATATATAATCCACGCCAAGCTTTTTTATCTCTTCCGCCCGTTTCAGGCTTTCTTTTACTCCGCAAAGATCTGCCATTACTTTTATCTTCTTCTCTCTGGCTGCTTTCACTGCCAGCATAATCGTTTCATCCTCTGCGGCAGCCAGAACAGTTACGATATCCGCACCGCATTCAGCCTGCTGTTCTGTGAATATATAACCTCCATCCATAATCTTCTGATCACATAAAATCGTTTTTTCCGGATATCTTTCCCGCAATGCTTTTAATCCGGCATATCCGTTTGGAATCAGAGCTCCTGTTCCATATTCTATAATATCGACCAGATCTGCTGTCTCCTCCAGAACACGCAGGTTCTCATTCATATCCGAAAAATCCAATGCCAACTGAAGTTTCATTTCCTTCCTCCTTAAGAAACCGATAAACTCTGTCCATATTCACCCATAAAATTATGAATTCCCTCTTTTCCGTTCTCCACGGCCTCTGCAACGATTTCTGAAATGTCCTTTCCCATCGCCCTCAGATTCACCGCTTCAATCAGCATCGGCAGGTTCACTCCGGAAACCACATAATATTTATCATCCTTTCCGATATTCCTGTAACCCAATACCGCCTGGTTATATGGACTTGCAAGAAATAAATCTGTAAACACAATGACTCCGGATAAATCATCCATTTCTTTTACTGTGTCACTTAATATTCTTCCATATTCTGTAACATCCATAGAACGCTCCAAAGATAAGGTTCTGATATTATCTTTCATACCAGTAATAAGTTCCAGACTATCCAGAAGTCCTTCCGCCAGCTTACCATGAGTTGCTATTATAATACTTACCATAAATCCTCCTTATCGATCGATACCGCGCGCTGTGATGTCATTATTGCGTTTTCTGTGTCTTTTGTCAATACTGTCACTCTTTTCACACTCTCTCCTTTTGTGTCAATATGCTTTTGTGCATTTTTTTTGTTTTTCGCCTCTTTTTTTATGCATTTCTACCAATCGCTTTATCGTTTTTTGTTTCGTCAATTATACATTGTTTTTTTCTCCTTTGATTCTTTCACACATTTTTTCTTAATTACACTCTTATCTGTCTGTTGTCCTTGTCTATTCCTTTCTGTGCTTATAATTGCCCTATAAATACACTATTTTTTACGGTTGAATTAAATAATTTGCAGAATTATAATGGAATCAGATGTAACTACAACAGTACTGGGCAGGTGACTATTTATGAAATCAAATAAGGAAGAACTCATTTTATCATTCATTTTTCAGAATACCGAATTTCTTCTGAAGGACTCTTCTTACGACATTTCGCACGCAGATGCTTTTTCCATAAGTATTGACTTTTCTATGGAACGATCCAATGTTTCCAGGATTCTGAATTCACACTGGAAACAAAATACACTCATTAAACTGAAAGGGCGTCCTACTTTATATTTAAGCCGTGAAGTGCTCGAAAAATATTACCCTGACAGATATATCCCTTCTACTATTTCAAAAGATAAATCTATCTGGGATTATCTCGACATCAGACAAAATAAGGAGCCTTTTTCCTCGCTGCTGAAATATCCCGGTTTTTCTGAAAATGAAACCCTGTATGATTTCTGGACCACTGTTTTACACAGGCTGAAAACGCCCTTATCCAACCCTGTTACTTTGGTTCATTCAAAGTCCGGTGTATCGCTGGAGCTGCTCTATAGCATACTTGATAAACAGTTCACGGCACAGCTAAATCTGAATTATATAAAATTGTCTGCCGAAGACTTTATTTTACAGTTTCAGACCTATCAGAATCTGATTACACGGATACATGAAAAGCATCTTAACTCCAATCCCGTTACCTGTATCCTGGATGCATGTCAATGGCTTTGTAATGATGCCCAAATGCAGCTGCAGTTTGTTGCCTTTATCCGTTATCTGCTCCGTGATTCGTACCGGAATCATTTTGCGCTCTCACTTATTTTGTTATGGCACTCTGCAGATTCTCAGGATATTCCCGCTGATTTTAAGCCCTACTCCATCGCGATTCCTGAGTATCCTGCTCTGACTTATAAAGAGAAAATGGAATGGATTCTTTTTTTATCCCAGAGAGAATGTAATTTTCTTCAAAAAAATCTGGAATTTCCGGTATATCTGTTGGAATATTTCTGCGCCTATCAGGCTAATACCTTAGATGATGTGTACGCTGAATTACGGCAATGTATTTCCAACTGTCAGCTCCAGCACTCTGACCTGTTATCTATTAATTTACATTGCCTGTCTGCAAATTTTTTAAACAGCTTAGACGGTTGCACCGACTCCTTTACCTGTATAAAAAATATTTCCCAGCTCATAAAAGAAAAGAGCCTCTTTTTTATACCAGGAACAGAAAATGATTATTACTTGCGTTTACTGGAAAATAAAATTGATACCAATGGATTTTTATTGCAATCAGAGCCTTCCGAAAATACCGACGTATCTTCTGAATGTTCTGTCCTTCCCATCCTTTTAGCCAGCTACGGTGAAAGCATTGCGGAAAAACACGCTATTTATATTAACAGCTTCAAATACTCCATTTCCTGTTTTTATATTGATTTTCCCAAGGCTGTCGATGAAGAGGCCATGCTCTCTCTTCTGTATCAAAAGGCACGGGAAATAGATTCCGGAAACGGTATTCTTTTAATTGTTGATGATACCTTTCCATTTGACATAGTTGCACGGGTTAGAAAAGAGGCCGCCGATTATATCACCATTCTCTTTCCGCTGTCTCTTCCTCTTATTTTTCATGTTATAGAGCAGATGGAGTCTTCTTCTTTCCATGTGGATATGGTGCAATCTACAGAATTATCCAGCAAAGCGAATCCTGTGAATTCTTTCCAGGATAAGGAAATCATGGAGGTTCTTTCCAATTCCCTGGTTTTTCTGGATTGCCATAAAGCTGTTGAAAATATTTATCCCAGCCTGGTATCCATCTGCCAGCAATTGGAACTACCTATTTCCTACTCTCTTTTAATTAAGTATTTATTTCATTGTGCTTTTATGATTGAACGTGTTATTCGTAATGAACCTCTTGCATATAAGAAACTGGCCTCTATGAGTAATTTACAGGAGCACATTTTTGCAATTGTTGAAAAAAATATTCAATCTTTTAACAATACTTTTTCTATCGCAATTCCAGCTTCTGAGACTGCTCGATTAAGCGAGATCTTTGAAGAATATCTGTTAAACGTGGAAAATGAGGAAGCTTTCTAGTGGGGTTCGTATTTAGGATGGACGGAAGCGAGGGGCCGGACACTAACGTGTAAGCAAACCTCCGGCCCCTCGCTTCCTGATCTTGGAAATGGGAATTTTTCAAATGTACATTTTTTATTTTTGGTATTGACTTTATACCCCTATGGGTATAGTATGTTTTTAGAGTTTTTATACTTATAGGGGTATATGTAGTTTGTATGGGAGGAGTTTGATTGATTATGAATACGATAATTGATAAGTTGGAAGCTTTTCTGGAGCTTGGGGGGGACGAGGAAGGATATTACGTTTCTGGTTATCTCGGCTCTGTCTCTGGTAGCAAGCCTCTCAGGCTTACTGCCGGGGCTGACGTTTGATCCGGCGTGGATCGCGATTTTGCTTTGCGGGGTACCGATTATCTTAGAGGCAGTAATCGGGCTTGTGACTGCTTTTGATATTAAAGCGGATGTGCTGGTGTCGCTGGCGCTGATTGCTTCTGTCTGCATTGGCGAGACTTTCGCGGCGGGCGAGGTGGCTGTGATTATGCAGCTGGGCAGCCTTCTGGAGGAGCTGACGGTGGCCCGGGCGCGGGCCGGGATTGAGCGTCTGGTGCATCTGACGCCGCAGACGGCCCGGGTTCTGTCTGATGATGGAAATAAGATGATTCCGGCGGATCAGGTGAAGGTGGGCGACCGGATCCGTGTGCTTCCCGGCGAGACAATTCCGGTGGACGGCGTCATTCTGACTGGCCAGACTTCAATCAATCAGGCGGTCATGACCGGAGAGTCGCTTCCTGTCGATAAAGCCGCAGGCGACGAAGTGTCCAGCGGTACGGTGAATCAATTTGGTACGTTTGAAATGAAGGCTACGAAGGTGGGCAGCGACAGTTCTATCCAGCGCATGATCCGTCTGGTGCAGTCTGCCGACGCTGGCAAGGCGAAAATCGTAGGGCTGGCTGACCGCTGGGCTACCTGGATTGTCGTTATCGCCCTGTCTGCCGCCGCTATTACCTGGCTGGTCACCGGTCAGGTGATCCGTGCTGTGACGATTCTGGTTGTCTTTTGTCCCTGCGCGTTGGTTCTGGCTACGCCGACTGCTATTATGGCCGCCATCGGCAATGCCACGAAGCACGGTTTTCTGGTGCGGGAGGGCGACGCTCTGGAGCGGCTGGCTTCTGTGAAGCGTATCGCTTTTGACAAGACCGGCACTCTGACCCAGGGAACTCCGCAGGTTACGGCTGTCCGTTCCCTCTCTTCCGGTTGGACCGAACAGGGGCTTTACTCTCTGGCTGCAGCTGCGGAGCAGTATTCGGAGCATCCTCTGGGCAAGGCTGTTCTGGCGGATTTCCGGAAGAATGATAAGGCGATTCTGCTTCCTGCAGAGGATTTCCGCATGATCCCAGGCCACGGCGTATCTGCCCGGGTCAAGGGCTATACGGTCCAGGCCGGTAACCGGAAAATGCTGGAGGAGACCTGCCCCGATTCCGCGGCTATCCTGGCTGATTCTGAAACGTATCTGCAAAAGGGCTGCACAATAATCTACCTGATTGTCAATGGCAAGGCCGCAGGCTATCTGGCTCTGTCCGATACCCTGCGCGAAGAAAGCAAGGATATGATCGCCGCCACCCAAAGTCTCGGCGTCACTCCCGTTCTGCTGACCGGCGATAACCTGAGCGCCGCCCGGGAAGTTGCCCGGGGTCTCGGTATCCGGGAAGTCCGCGCGAACTGTCTGCCCGAGGATAAGATGAATATCATCGACGCTTCCCAGAAAAATCAGGAACCCATCTGCATGATCGGCGACGGCGTCAACGACGCCCCCGCCCTGAAAAAAGCGGACGTAGGGATAGCCATGGGCGGTGTCGGCAGCGGCATCGCCGTAGACGCCGCAGACATCGCCCTGGTAGACGACCAGGTGCAGGAGATTCCGCATCTTCTGGCCCTCTCCAAGCGCATGATGGTTACCATCAAAAGCAACCTGACTTTTTCCATAGCTCTGAATTTTCTGGCCATTGTCCTGGCCATCACAGGCCTCATGGGACCCATAACCGGAGCTCTGGTGCATAACGCCGGTTCTGTATTAGTCATTCTTAACTCTGCATTGCTACTGAATTGGAGGTAAAACACATGGGGCTCTTCTATATGATTCCTTTCCTTATCGTCATTCTGGGTACAGATGTCTGTTACCTGGCCCGGGAGAACGATCTGGAATCCCGTAAAATCTATATTGTGACACTAATCATAGGTTTTCTTATTCTGCTCTCTGTTCTTTTTAAACTTTTCTTCTAACCCAGATTCTTTTTCCAGACATCGGAAAAGGCGGAAAATGTCATACATTTTCCGCCTTTTCATCTATCTCGGCTGTCCCACAAAAAATACTGCCAACGTTCCCGGCCCGGAATGGGCTCCAATGGTCGGTCCCACGTAATTTACCAGGAACTCTGAGATTCCGGTTTTCTCCTGTATCAGCTTTTTCAGATACTCCACATCCTCAATGCAGTCCCCATGGCTGATAAATACCACATCATTTTCCGCCTCAAAGCCCTTCAGCTGCTCTGCCATGCGATCCACCAGAGCCGAAATCGATTTCTTTCTTCCGCGCACCTTGCCAACCGCAATCAGATGTCCTTCATCGTCCACGTGCAGCACCGGCTTCACATTCATCATGGTTCCCAGAATCGCCGTAGCTTTCGACACCCGGCCGCCTCTGTGCAGATGGAACAGATCATCCACTGTAAAATTGTGGCAGATACGAAGCTTATTCTGCTCTACCCAGTCTGCCACCTCGTCGAAGGATTTTCCTGCTTCCTTCAGCATCACAGCCTTATGTACCAGCAGACCCTCGCCCAGCGACGCGCTCAGAGAATCTGCCACTACGACCTTCCGCTCCGGGAACAGGCCTTCCTCCGCGATCTCCTCCGCCGCAATCCGGCCACTGTTATACGTGCCGCTTAAGCCCGAAGAAAAGGCGATGTACAGCACATCCAGCCCCTTTTCCAGGCAGGCGCACATGGCAGCCTTCGCCTGCTCCGGGTTTACCTGGGACGTGGTCGGCATGGAGCCGCTCCGCATCTTCGCGTAAAACTCCTTCACATCCAGCGGATGCTCCCGATCGTAGGTTTCTCCCTCCAAAATATAACTCAAAGAAAGGATAGAAAGCCCATGCTCCCTGATGTAGCTCTCGGGTAAGTCAGTTGTTGTATCCGTCATAATTACATACGGGTTCATACTAATTCCTCCTTCTAAAGCATCTCTAAAAAATTTAGTAATTACCAAGAATTTTCATATTCAAAGCTTCCTCCCGGATACCGCGCAGCGCATTCTTCACTGCGCTGTCGTTAAGATTTCCCTCGAAATCCACGAAGAAATGATACTCCCAGTTCCGCTCCGGAATCGGCCGGGACTCGATCCGGCACATGTTCAGATTATTGTAAATGAAATGGGACAGCACATTGTACAGGCAGCCACTCTCATGGGTTACCTCAAAGCAGATGCTGACTTTCTTCGCGTCCTTGCAGAATATGGGCTGGTTTGTCACAATCAGAAACCGGGTGGAATTATTTTCACTGCGATTGATGCCACGATCCAGCACCTTCAGCCCCTGCTGCTTCGCCGCCAGCGTACTGGCGATAGCCGCCTGGGTCTTATCCTTCTCGTCCGCCACCTTCTTGGCCGCCACCGCCGTGTTCAGCACACTGATCTGCTGCCAGTCCCGATGCTCGTCCAGATATTTCGCGCACTGCATCAGCCCCTGGGGATGGGAATATACCGTCCGGATATCGGAAATCTCCGCATCCGGCGTACCCAGCAGAGCATGCTGAATGGAAATAATCTGCTCGCCCACGATATAATTGTCATATTCTTCCAGCAGGTCGTAGCTGTCATTGACGATACCCGCCGTCGAATTCTCGATAGGCAGCACCGCGTAGTCCGCCATGCCCTCCGCAATGGCATCCATGGCGTCCCGCCACCGCTCCACATGGAAATGATTTACTTTCTCGCCAAAGAACGCGAACATGGCCTGCTGGGCGTAAGCGCCCTCCACGCCCTGATAGACCACCCGGACATCTTTCTTCTCCAGTTCATTTACCATAATAAAGGGCAGGCGTCCCAAAGCCTTCTCCTCCATCAGCTGATACTGCAGCTTCCGGCTGATGCCCATGATCTGCTTATAGAGCTCCTCTATGCCATGGCTGTTAAAATCATCGTGGGTCAGGGCCTTTACCGCCTCGAGCTTCTGATTTTCCCGTTCCTTATCCAGAATCTTTTTCCCTGTGGCAATCTTATACTCCGCCACCTCTTTGGAGATGCCCATGCGCTCCTCAAAAAGCGCCACCATCTCCCGGTCAATCCGGTCTATTTCCACTCTCAGTTCTTTTAAATCTCTCATCTTCCGTCCTCTTTCTATTGGTCCTGCACCCGGATTTCCCGTATCAAATCGCCCAGATATGACAGAGAGCCAAAGGCCAGAATCATATCCTCCCCGCCTGCATAAGCCCGCGCCCGATGTACCGCGTCCTTTAAGCTGTCTGCCGACTCCACCTTCGGATTATATTTCTTCACATCCTCGGCCAGCTTATCCGCAGCCAGCGCCCGGGGATTGTCCGGCGTCATCACCGTGATGACCCGGTCAGCCAGCGGCGTCAGCTGGCTCATCACATAGTCGTATTCCTTATCTGCCAGCACTCCGGCGATGAATAGTTTCCGTTTTTCCGGGAAATAAAGCTCCAGGGTTTCCTTAAGGCGATCGGCTGCATCACGGTTGTGCGCGCCGTCTACAATGAAGAGCGGATGTCGGCTCACCGTCGTGAAGCGCCCCTGCCATACGGTCTCCGTCAGCCCCTTTCGAAGCGCCTCATCGGAAATGTTCCATCCGCAGTCTCGAAGAGCCCGAACTGCTTCCACCGCCAACGCCGCATTATCAATCTGCCAGCTTCCGGTGAGTCCGGGCTTCAGCTTCATCTCTTCCTTATAAGTAAATGTCTGATTTTCAAATACGTATCTTACATCTTTGATATCGGATTTTCGAATCTCACGATATTCCGTGTCCTTTTCCGCACAGGTCTTTTGCAGCACCGCACTGACCTCCGGTCGCTGCGCAGCGCTGACCGCTATCGTACCCGGCTTAATGATTCCGGCCTTGACCCCGGCGATCTCTTCCACTGTGTTGCCGAGAAAGCCCATATGATCCATGCCAATCTCCGCGAATACGGAAACCACTGTGGTTTTCACCACATTCGTGGCGTCGGTCAGGCCGCCCATGCCGCATTCCAGCACCACCAGATCGCAGTTCATTTCCTTAAAATAGAGGAAGGCCATGGCCGTCTCCACTTCAAAGGCCGTAGGATGATGCAGCCCTTCCGCCAGCATGGCCTGTCCTGCTGCCTCCACCATTTCTGCCAGTCTGGCTACTGCTTCCTTTGCAATATATTTCTCATTCACCTGAATGCGTTCCCGATAATCAAAAATCGTCGGAGAGATATACCTCCCCACTTTATAACCGGCCTCTTTCAGAATCGTTGAGATATATGCCAGTGTCGATCCCTTTCCATTCGTTCCCGCGATATGCACAAATTTCAGGTCATCCTGCGGATTGCCAAGCCTGCGAAGCAGCTCCCGCTCCGTATCCAGCCCCAGCACATACCCGTATTTCGCCGTATCATTAATAAAAGCTCTCGCTTCCTCATAAGTCATAATTTACGCCTCGGTTTCCTTAAATTATGTCTTATTATACTTTACCGCGGTGGTGATTGCAAGTGTTCCACTTATGTCGTTTATGCTTTTAACGCCAGTTCTTTCACACTCAATTCCGGATTTTCCTGCACAAGACGATAAAACGGCGCAAGATATTCTTCCGATTCATCCAGTTCTTCCGCAATCTGCGATAAGCTTTTTCCTTTCAGCATCTTCTTTTTCACAAAACTGAACACAGTTTCTCTCATTCCACGCTCCACTCCACGGCTTAATCCTCGTTCAATTCCCTGTTCTATACCTTGTTCTATACCTTTCTCCCATACCCCTTTACTCAAATTACACATCTCTTCAACTCCTCCTTCCAGCTCTTCTGTCATCGGCATTTTAAATTCTTTCTCCAGAATCCATTTCTTTTCTTCCACTTGAATTTCATCTGAAAATAACACTTCCAACATTCTTAATAACTGTTTCTCCCCAAGCTCCTCTTTTGTATCTTTCCTCTTTGCCCCCAAGCACACCATAACTGCCGTCAGTAAATCGTAATTTTTCTCGTTCTCCCGAACTTTTCCTACCACATCCTCTTCCTGAATCCGGTACCGTGTAATCGTGCCTCTCCTCTTTTTCGGCGGATTCATACAAATCCAGATACTGTAGACCTTCTTCAACTTTCCATACTGACCTCTTGAAAATTCTGTTCCATATTGCGATGAAATCATCCTGCAGCAATAATACAACGCCCTCTTTACCAACGAATAACCCGGATAAAAGTCATTCTGGCCTTCAATATTAATGAGCATTTCTACAGCGTCACTGCTTCCCGGTATCATTGCACGAAAGCGTACATCATACGTAACACGTCCCTCATTTAACGAAGTGTCCTCCGTATTTTCGTTATGAATCCTGTAAACCTTCTTCTCTCCCGGATACAGCGGCATTATTCCCACACTCGGTGTCCCTACAATATACTTCTCTGCAATCTCCTCCATCGAGAACTCCCTATACTCTGGAATACACCACTTCATAATCCAGGCCACAACTACTTTTTCAGCCAGCAATCGCTTACAACACGCATCAAACTGTACTTCCAAATCCGTCTGCCGAATTCCTTCCGCCAACGAGCTCTCCACCGTCGCTGCCTTCCCGTATCCTCTGTCTTCTCTTAACAGCCACTCCCATGGCCGCAAAATAACCTTCTCGTACCGATACGCCTTCCCCGTCTGCATACTATTCCCCTTCTGCTCCATATTCTATTCATTTTTAGCCATACCTTTCAGGCGAATCTCTCCGCCTGCTTCTGTGGATTTCTCACTTCGATACTGAAGTCCGTGATTTTATCTTTCGTAGAATGTAAATAAATGTAATAAAAACAGTGTCGACCACGCCGTCAGCATTCTCCCTGCTGCGACCTCTGTCGACACTGTTATTCTACCAATCTGTGGTAAATTCGTCAAGAAGTGATTTTCGTGTTCAGTTCCCGGAACCGCTTCGGGGACAATTTATAAAAATCCATAAAATTCTGATAAAAAGACGTCACGCTCCCGAAGCCGCAGGAGAACGCGATATAGGAAATCTGTTCTTCCGTGGTGGTCAGTTCTATGGCCGCGGCCTCCAGGCGCTTCCGGTTCAGGTACTGCTTAAAGGAGATCCCCATATTCTTCTTAAAACAATGCGAAAAATAGCTGGAATTTAAGCCTGCCGCTTCGGCCACATCCCGGATCTTGATAGCCTCCCTGCAGTTTGCCTCGATGTACTCCATACTCCGGCACAGAACACCGTTAATTCTCTGGATATCCTTGTTCTCCTTTTTCACCATCCACTGAATCAGCGCGATGGAGATATCCACAATCCGGTTGTGAATCAGCCCGTCCACGGCGATATATCCCTTCTCCGGTATAGAAAAGATCTCTTCTAAGATTTCTGTAATATGCATCCGGTCGCAATCTACTTTTTTCAATAGAATATACGGGTACATATTGCTGTATAAAATCCGTAAAAATGAATCATACGCCTTACAGTATGTCCCCACCTCCAGCATCTCCGGATAAAATCCCATATTTCTCCGGATGCTCTTTTCCTCTGCCTCGCAGGCATGGGGAATATGGGAATTAATCAGCAAAATATCCCCTTCTTCCAGCCAAATCTGCTGCTCGTCGATCCTATAAGCTATTTTTCCCTTGAGATTCTGAGTGATCTGGCAATGGGGATGAATATGACACACTGGCTCCATATCTTCCACCTCGCACTTCTGCAGTGAGTACGGAAAGGGCGTCGATTCGTGAAATAATTTTTCCATGATAATTCTTTTTGTCATAAATGTTCTCCATCTAAAATTTCTGTAATTACTTATAAAATATCCGAAAGAAATTTATCTCTGCCTCTGCTAGAATAAATCTATCAAATCAATTCGGAGGTACGAAATAAAATGACAATTCAAGAACGTTTAAAATGTGTAACTCCCGCGCTTGCCACCCCACTCAAAAAGGACGGCACCTTTGATCCGGAAGGCATGACAAAACTCGTAAAATACGTAATGTCCAAAGGCATGACCAATATCTTTGTACTTGGTTATGCCGGAGAAGTGCTGGCATTTTCCCGGGAGGAGCGAAAAGCCATTATTAAAACCGCCAGAGAGGCAGCCGGTCCGGACGCCCTTCTGATTGCAGGCGTCATGGACGACAGCACCCGCTTGATTCTTCAGCACATGGAGGACGCCAAAGAAAGCGGAGCTGATGTGGCGCTCACCACACCCACCGACTTTGTACACTGTACAGAATCGGAGCTGGAATCCTGCTTTTTACGCCTAGCAGACGAGGCGGCGCTTCCCTTCATCATCTACAACTGCCCGGAAAATCAGCATTACATCGAGCCGGAACTGATGAACAAGCTGCTGAAAAAGGATAAGATCGTAGGTTTTAAAGAGACCTCCAACGCAGCCAAGATTCAGCAGATGCTTCTGAACCTGGACAAGGACACCGATTTCATCATGATGTCCGGCGAAGAGTTCGTCTACTATCCGGCCATGGCGCTTGGCGTGGATGCCTTCATCATGGGCGGACCCGGCAATATCCTTCCCGCTCAGTCTATCGAGATCTGGGAGGACTACAAGGCCGGAAAGCACCTGGAGGCAAGGGACAAATATATGAACATGATCGCCTTCTTAAGTGAACTGTATTTCGGTCTTCCCTATCCGACCATGATGCCTCAGATCAAAGCTGTTCTGGAGCTCTGGGGAATCTGCGGACGCTGGATGACCCATCCCACCGCTGCGGTTTCCGATGAACATATGGAAGTCATCCAGAAGCTGCTTGATAAATATCAGATTACTCCTTAATCATTTGTTATATTCTACCCTTTTGAAAATCCCTCTGTTTTCCAACAGAGGGATTCAGACTGTAGACAAAACGCTTTTGGTCAGCACTCCAGAAGCGTTTTTCTTGTTTTGGGTTCAAAAAGTGTGTACTTGATCAATAATAAACACT
>NZ_JAOQKC010000008.1:154393-161220 GCF_025567165.1 Laedolimicola ammoniilytica | reverse complement strand
CCGTCCCGTTTTCATGCCCGCCTCCGCGCGGGCCTTTTTCGTTCAAGAGAGCGCCGGAGGCGGTCTTTCCTATAAAGTAAAAAAGTTGGGACTTGAATATTTTAATTATTCACATTTTGCGAAAATATTTCATATGATTTATACCGATAACAACATCAATGGTAAAACAAAGGCAACATATTGTAGCAAACTGTATAATTGGTTTGTTTGCTTAGGTTTGTTTGAAGAGGTTCAAGGCCAGACACATTTAATTAGCGCGCCAAGTGCTAAATCTGCTGCATTTAACTTGGATACAAGAAACCGCAGAGGCCGTTATCAAAGCGGCGGGCAAAACCTGTTTTGGGGGCAAACTTCTCCTGAAAAAATGATTTGTGCATACAATTTGATTGATTCTGGGCGAACAAATTACAATGAGCTAAAATCAGATGGCTATAGAAATGCGATAGAAGCTTTAGTAGCAGCTCGTGCAATAAGAAAAAGTGGCGACGAGGTCCATACTATTTGTAGCCTCCCCCAAGCATTTGCTAATATTGAACAATCGGATACAATTGTGTTTGCAAAGTCTTTGCTTGAGAACAATCCATCCATGAAAAGTGACGAAATGGGGATTAAACTGGAAGAGAAGTTTACCAAAAAATGGAAAAGCGGATCAAGAATACGGTATGGCAATGCGGTGATTGTATGGGTCAAATATTTAGCAGCTACTGATCACAACTAATTACAATGAATTTTCAATAATTAATTGATGCAGTATAGTGAATGTGTAATAAATAGCCAGGCCCGTACTACTTTTATAAGTAGAGAACGGATCTGGCTATTTTGTGCAATCAAACCCTAATTTGAAACCACAGCTTTTACGAAATCATCTGGAAATGTTTTAGCGCTTCTATGATTGCTGCTTCCTTTTCCGGCGGGCACTGTGGCACTTTTGCATCTTCCTTCTTTGGCAGGTTATAATTCTGTCCCACATCCAGCCCGCACTTCCGCTTGACTTGGGAGATATACAGGCTGGACACCTTCAAACCGTACTTCTCCAGCACGTAGGCTTTGATCTCGTCATAGGTAGCCTTGCTCTCCGCAGCCGTTAAATCCAGGTCATCCATGCTTAGATCAATCTCGATATGTTGCTTTGTGTGAAGTTTGGACAAAAGGCATACCGTCTCGACAGTTGTTTCAGTTTCCAAGGGAAGTTCTTTCACTTCCTCACCATCAACAGGCACAGGAAAATTGAATACGATCTTCTTTATCCAGCTTCCGTCTTTCCTTTTCTCCGGGAACATCTCAATTCGCTCGATAAAGGCCTTCATAAACTCCTTCTGCTCCGCTTCCGTTGCGGAATGGTAGACTTCATCAAATGCCAGCAACAAGCGATAGATATTGTCTCCGGAAATCTTCTCCTGCTGGATGCTGCGGATCTGACTTTGCAATTCGCCAATCTGAACTTCGATTTCCTCTATGGTGTCATACTGCTCATCATAGCGGCGCTGCAAGTCCAAAATCTTTCTGTCATAGTGGGCATCATTGATGTCCAAGGTATCCATCTGACGCTCCAAGCGGCTTTTCGTTCCAAAGGCTTGCTTTAGCCGCCCTTGTAGGACAGCAATCTGCCGTTCCATATCTTCTGTATCAACTGCTGTTCCGATTTTCGCCTGAATCGCTTCTACAAACCGTGGATTGTTGACCATAGCGGAGATAACCTTCGCCACAAATTTGTTGATTTCCGTCTGCTCGATATTCAGACGGAAACTGCACTCATGCCCGGTAGGTGTTACCGTATTTTTGCAGTAGTAATAATACCGTGTTTTCTTGTCCTTGCTGTGCGCCTTGGCGATATTGCCGTACATACTCTTTCCGCAGCATGGGCATTTCAAGATACCGGACAGGATGTGTGCGTGGTCTGGATTGTTAACCTTTTCCCGCTTAAAAGAATTGATCTTGCGCTTTTCCTGTGCCAGATACCAATCCTCTTCGGAAATGATAGCTTCGTGTTGTCCTTCATAAACCGGGAACTCCGACTGCTCAACCACGTGCATCTCGTTTCTTGTACCCTGTTTCTTTTCTGTTCTTCGTCTGCCGTAAGCAATCTTTCCCATATAAACAGGATTGTACAATACATTTTTCACAAAATCTCTTGAAAATCCCGGAATGGTATTATTCTGTCTTAGTTTCTTAGTATAACCATTGCGGTTCAGATATTTTGCAACTCCTGCAACACCCTCATTAGTGTGAATGTAGCGGTCATAAATGACACGAATTACTTCCACTTCATCCTCTGCAATGACAAGGTTTCCATTTTCCAGTTTGTATCCATATGGAGCGAAACCGCCGTTCCATTTGCCCTCACGAGCCTTTTGCTCACGTCCTGCCATTGTCTGTGTGCGGATATTTTCTCGCTCAATCTCTGCCACCGCAGACAGCACAGAGATCATCAGCTTTCCTGCATCCTTGGAGCTGTCAATGCCATCCTCCACGCAGATCAGATTGACACCGAAATCCTGCATGAGTTGCAAAGAATTCAGAACGTCCGCTGCATTTCTGCCAAATCGGGACAGCTTAAAGACCAACACATAAGAAACATCATCTTTGCCGTCCTGGATGTCATTCAGCATCCGTTGAAACTCCTGCCGCCCTTGAATGTTCTTTCCGGAAAAGCCCTCGTCAGAATACTCCCCGGCAACGATCATATCCTCGTATGCCGCATACTTCCGCAGCTTGTCACGCTGGGCATCCAAGCTGTATCCGTCAACCTGCATCGAGGTGGACACTCTTGTATAAAGATAGCATTTAAGTTGTTTCTTTTTCAGAATCTCCACCTCCCTCATTCCTTCCTTTTACCATAAGTCCCTCGTTGCGGATATAATACTCCAAAAGCCACAGCACATAATCCGGTGCATGGCGGTTGTCCAATTCCCATTCAGTCATAGTCCGGTAAGGAATATGGACGAGCTTGCAAAAATCTTTCCGATTCAGTCCTGTGCTTTCACGCAACTTTATAATTCTGTTTTTACAATCCATCCGTCTTTTCTCCACAAAAGCAAAAAATACACGTTGCGTAATCATTATAGCATAGCCATAGCGAATACGCAACGTGTAAATTGCAAATTTTATGCAGCCTTATCCGTCAGAAGCTGCGCTTGATTACTTTCCTCGGAATGCTCCACTCCCTGCGGTGCGTCCTGTTCCAATTTATCCAAAACCTGATGTCCATATTTCTGGAGCATCTGGCTCATAACATCCACACAGCGGTCAAATGCCGCATTATATTTCGCTTCCTCATAATATTTCTTCAATAGGCGATTCCTCCATCAAAGTTCCATATCCTGTCCACGCTTCCGGGCAGGGTGTTCGTGTTCCTGTGTTTGCTTTCCTCTGATGAGGATAGAATTGATAAAAGCCCGAACCTTTTCGGATGCGATTTCCAGTGCATCCAGAAAGGGTTGGGCTTTCTGTTTGAGTTCCATATATTTTTCGTTTACCGCTTCATACCGCTGCTTCCAGATGGAAACCGTCTTTTCTGCGGAAGCCAGTTTTTCTTTCAGACGCTTGTTGTCAGCATTGGCGATAATGCCATTGACCGCATAGCGTTTGAGTGTGTCGCATTCATCCGGTGTCAGCGTGATATTGTTTCCGAATGTGGCTTTTTTGCCCATTACTTCAATGTCCTGCACTGTCAGCGCAATGGTCTTTGCCGCCTTGGTTTCCTTTTGCAAAGATTCCAGTTTCTTTTTCTGTTTTGCTGTGGCAGCTTTGGCATCCTCCAAATTCTGTTCTGCCTGTGCCACCTGCCCGGTCACAGCTTCCAGCCGCTGCTGTTCTGCCTGCACCTTGAACTGGGTCACAGTCAGATGTTCCTCGGTGCTTCCACGTTCTCCACGCTCCACATCGGTATATCCGGCAGCTCGCATGAAATTGAAAAAGTCATCCTGCAACACACTGTAGGATGACTTCAAAATCTTTTTCCCTTTTGCGTTGAGCATGGGATTTCCGTCCTCGCCAAGCACCGGCTTGGACTCCCATTTCTTACTGCGGCTGACCTGTGTGATGACCTCCTTAACGGTTCCCCGGAGGGCTTCATCCTTGCATCGCTTCGACCAAAGGATCTGCTTTTCCACCACCGGGATATAAACCACATGAAGGTGGTAGTGGTACACATCTTCGCCCAAAGCTTCGGACATTGCTCGGTTGCGCTCATCGGCGTGCATCACAGCAGAGAGGATATACTGCTCACCACCTACGATCTCCGCAGCAGCTTTGTAGGCATCGGCATAAAACTGTTTCGCAAATTCATAGCCGCCATGATTGTAGAAATAAGCGGAATTCACATCAAATACCAACTCACCGTATTTGACGGCATCCGGTTTCAGACCTCTGGTGGAGATCACGCCGTCTTGTTCCATCTGCTCAAACATTTTTACATAATCGTCCGTGGGTGCTTTGAAATGGACGTTCAGAGAAGTGCGTTCCGGCACGATGTCCTGATTGCTGTAGCTGTCCTTTTCACGCTCATTGTGTTCCTGTACCTTCGCCACATCAGCCGGTGTTTCCAAGTCCTGATTTCTGGCTACGGTACGGTCTATTCCATCATTTCTTGCCATTGGATTTTTCCTTTCTTTGAGATTTGCAACAGCGGAAGGCTGGAGAACGGCACTTTTTCAAAGTGTAATAACCCACTATGACACTTTCATCCATACTGGCTGCAAAGTGCCGTGGGCTCTCCGAGGGCTCTCCCGAGGGGGAATGCGGTCACTGCGGTGACCTCTGCTGACCAAGGCGAAAATGTCTGCGCCTTTTCCCATGGTCAGCCCGTCTGCATGAAGCTGTTCTGTGTCAACTTCCTCTTGCAGCCGGTGTCCACAGACACTTTTTCAAAAGCATGTGGACATAGAAACAGCCCGAACGAGAGGATGTGTGCTGTTTCTATAACAAGCGTTTCACGCTCTTTTGCTGCGTACATACGTACCAGCAATGGGATTTACTCGACCTGCCGCCATTCCTCCGGAATGTCCTCCGGTACGTACGTACACGGCGAATCTCCGTAAAACCCATTTATATGAGGTCGTGCAATGGCTTCCACTCCCATGAATCCCCAAACCCGCCGTCCAGCAGAGTTGGTGATGTTGTTGCAATGCTCCAGATTGAATTTTCTGGCATTGGCAATCATGGCGTCGCTGAAGCTGCGGGCTTTCAGCGGTGCAAGGGAGTTTTCCTCGCACCACATCCGGTAGATTTCATAGAAATCCTTGGAGCTGATGGACGCATCCGCTTTGCGCCGGATATATCCCTCTGATTCCATGAAATCAAAGATATTGTTGTTGTCACGCTTGACCGCTTCCCGATTTTCACGGATGCGGTCACTCTCCGTAAACTTAAAGTTGTTGGCAACAAGCCGCTGCAAGCCTTCAAATGCCCACAGGAAGATACCCTCGGCTTCAGCTTTCATCTTCTCTGCAAGATCAGGATCATCAGCTCTGTCCACCTGCTTTTCCTTGGTGGTCAGCACAAGCTGTCTGCGATAAAATCCGTCGCTGCGGTCATACAAGGCTTGCAGATCACCGTTGCTGAATGCCAGCAATCGGGCGAACATCCAGCCCTGATAACTCTGCTTGCCTTTACGTTCCAAATCCATCTTGCCTTGTGCTGTCACGATGGATTTTACATAGTTGGTCTGGCGCAGAGCTTCCATCCGCATATCATCATCCACGCACAGGAGAATGTGTTCCAAATCGGCACGGGCGAAGCGGTTTTCAGAAATCTTGCCGATGCTGCCGTCTTTCATATTCGTGCCGAAGATGGTAGACAGTACCGCACCGATTTGAGATTTACCCTCGCCGCCGTTGCCTTTAATCACCATCATGCGCTGCCCCTTGTTGGAGGGAATCAGGCAATAGCCGATAAACTCCTGCAAAGTTGGAATGTCCTCGGCGTAAAGCAAACTATCCAGAAAGTTCAGCCAGATCACCGGCGCAGTAGCATCGGGATTGTAAGCAACCGGCAAACGGCTCCGCACGATAGCCGGTCTGCCCTCGGTAAATGTGCCGTTCAATAGCAGCGTACCGTTGGACAAATGAATCCGATCCTGCTCCGGTGGAAAGTCCGGCACTTGCGCTTCCAGTTTCAGCACTTCCAGAATGTTGGTGATCTTCCGGGGGATATTGTTTACGGCACAGAATTTCAGCTTGTCGTAAATCTCCCCACGCAGAGGAAGATCGTCCGTCACTCGACCATCGGGCGTGAAAAAAGCTCCGTTTGCGAAGATGATCCTGCGCTCTTGCAGAAATTCTTCACAAAACAGAGCTTCGTTGATGTTCTGCCCGTCAAACCACATGGGCAAGTTCATATCAGGCGTTTTCCGGTTCTTCGCCATGGTGCGCCACCTCCTTTTTCTTTTGTGCGGTATACTCTTGCAGAAAAGCAATTTTGCCGTCCTGCATCAGCTTGTCCACCAATGCCACCCGTTCTTCCAGATCACCCACCGTCAGCACATCTGCCATATATTCGATATGGCAGTGCATCTGGCAGGCTTCCACAAAACGGTCATCCAGAGCATCTTCCGGTGTCTTGGGAGCATAGCGCACTTTCCAATCTTCCAACAGATGCAAATAATCCGTCAGCACCCGGAAGCACAGCATTTCATCCTCCCGGAACTGACGGATATAGGGACGCTTCGGCTTGACCATAGCTGCGGCAGTGGGCGGTTTCGGGTCAAGCCCGAAGTCCAAAGCCAGCTTTTGCGCTGCTTCATAACTGCTCAGATTGAACAGCCTTGCCACAAGGTCGATCACATCCCCTTTGGCTCCGCAGCCGAAGCAGAAAAAATAGTCCTCATT
>NZ_JAOQKC010000008.1:130062-154097 GCF_025567165.1 Laedolimicola ammoniilytica | reverse complement strand
CAACTTATCTGAGGACGTAGATTTCTTCACATTTACATGATATAATTAGAAAAATGAAAAAACAGGACAGGAGGGCAAGCATGAATCAAGAATTGATGACATTGGATTTCTGGCAGGATACGGTCATATATGAGAGCAAAACATTTCCTGTCGGTACGCTTGCCTGTGATGCACTGAATGTTCCTGTGAATACCATTGCAAAAATAAACGAGCAATGCGAGAAAATCAATCTGCTTCTTGGAATATTAAACGCCGGACAGGATGCTTCTGCACTCTGTCCTATTGCAAAGGAAGCTGCTCTGACGATGCTCGATATTCTCAGTCAAACACCGCCGTTCTCCTATATGAATATCTCAAAGCACAGAGAACGGATTGAAAAAGTCTTTACTGTGGACAATGCGCTGAAATATGTGGAGTTTGCCATAAAAGCCGCAACCAATTCTTTGCAATTTGAAGAAATCCAGAACTTTACCGATGCGATGATGCTCCAACGCTATACCGCAGTTTTCGGGCATCTGGCATACTCCCTTGGGGAATACCAAACGGCCATGCTTGATTTTGCAGAAAAAACAGACGGCAACGAAGCAGACCGCACCGCAGAGGGTTTTGCAAAAATGTTCGGCAGCTATTTCCCGCCGGAGTTTTCCATCACGGAAGGCAATACCTGGATGTCTACCCTGAACAATTCCGTTCAGTATGTATCCGTCATCCGTCCCGGCGAAAAAGTTGCGAAGCTGGTCAAGCGGATGCACTATGTATCCTTTGTAGGGATGTTCCGGTCTGATCTCTTTGAGGGCCTGTGTGTTGGTCATGCACCAAAGAAATGCAAAATCTGCGGCAAGTGGTTTCTGACCACCAACGCACGGCACACCAAATACTGTGGCGGCTATGCACCGGGGGACAAGCTGCACCGCACCTGTCGGCAGATCGGCAACCTGAAAGGCAGAGAACAACGGGAGCTTGCGGACGATCATCCGGTGAAACAGATTTATGAGAAACGGCTGAACACCATAAACCGCTATGTGAAGCGTGGTACTCTGGACGCTGATCTTGCAGAGGTTATGAAAAAGCTGGCAAAAGATAAGATGCTCCGGGCATTGAGCAATGTAGCCTATGCCAAGGGAGCTTATGAAAAAGAAATGGACCAGGCGGCTTTGAAAAAGGAAGCAAGTGCAAAAATATACAAAGAAAGGGACAAACATGAATAGAAAAGAACTTAGTCAGAATCATTGGAAATACTACTTAATGCTCGAAAAGCGTTTTGTTGAATCAATAGAGTTTGTAGAACTACATGAGGACAATTTTGATGCATTTTCTAACGGATATGCCCTCTTAATTCAAGCCATAGGGGCAGAGTTGGATACTGTATTCAAAGAGTTTTGCGGTTTCAATACAACGGATCGAAAAACGGTTGCAGACTATGCACAGTATATTTTGACCAACACACCGGATATAAAAAATCAAAAAATCAGTGTACAGGAATACGATATCGAAATACAACCGTTTATGAATTGGGATATTACCCAGCCCGCACAGTCGTTGCAATGGTGGGGAGCATTTACAGATGTCAAGCACAACCGCTATGAGCAGTTGAAGCAAGCAAAGCAGGAGAATGTACTAAATATCTTGGGAGCTTTGTATTTGATAGAAATGTTGTACTTGAAGAAAATCACTGATGGGACAGACGAATTTGATGTGTTTGATGAATCTTCCAACTTGTTTAGTTTGAAAAACTGGACTTCTAAGGCTGTGCCGCTGAGCCAAGCTTTTGCCGTGCTAAGTGATATGATGGACGACGAAAATAATACTACTAACAAAAAGTTCGATGCATAATTACTGTCGATATTGATAGAGAAAGAACCGAAAGGAGGTGCGCTATACTGAGTGATTTTTCATGGGACATGACCGGATACATACCAAAACACGCTGTCAATCCGCACGGTGACGGCATCATTCCTTATGCGGCAGAGCGCATCTTCCAACTGGAACCGGAGCCTCCAGCGGTGGGCAATCTGAACGAATATATCCTGTCTGCCTTGCAGGAAAAGAATTTGATATATTTCTCATTCTTCCTACACCACTACGAGCCGCAGCTTAACAAGCGCATCAAAGACTTTCTCGGTGTGGATGGCGGCGATCTGTATGACACAGACCGATTTATAGATATAAAGCTCTCCTGCCGGGAGCAAATGCTCCAAAAGCTGATGGACTATGACCTTGCCAAGGGTGCAGAGTATGCTACATACATTTTCCCGTTCATCCGGGATGCTATGCTCCGTTTTCGCATGGGCGAAGAAAAATGGTCGGTGTCCTCTCTGACCAATTACAAAATGGTGCGGTCAATGGCTTGGCTGTACCACAATACCAAGGATGCGGTCAACGAATTTTCCAAGAAATACAACTGCGATCTTGCCCTTGCGGAAGAATATCTGAAAGTTGTCCGTGGAATCCGCAATCAGCAGCCATTCTATGTGACAGACGAGAACGGCGAGGAAACAGGCGAGGATGTAGCCCTTGACGATAGCTGGAACTATACCGATATCCTCTGGAACGGCATACAGGCAGAAAAGGTGCAGCGGGCATTTGAGAAACTGAATTACCGGGAACAGACCTTGCTTGAAAAACGGTTAGCAATTTGCATGACCTGTGGGCGTGTCAGCTCATGGAAAGACCGCCCCACCTTTGAAGAACTGGCGGTTATGTTTGAGGGCAGTACAGCCAGCGGTGCAGAACGAGCCTACCGAAAAGCAGTGGACAAGTTGACGGAATTGTTGGTTGCCGAGGGCGCAATCCATGCAGTCCGGCTAAAACAGAAATCCAAGATCAAGCGAAAAAAGAAAATCGCCGCCGCAATCTACGAATATCAGGCAGACTGCGACGGCGAATGGGGCGAAATATCATTAGATTTTGAGAACGGCAAGGCAGAGGTCATTTTGCTTGCCGATTGGGATACAGTGAAAACAAACAAATTTGCAAGCAGAGCAATCGCCTATCTTCTGAACTGTGAGAACGAAAAATTGCCCAAGGAAATAATGGTGGTATTTGAATAACGAGGGAGTGAGATATATGGAGCAATTACTGATTGTTGAAGATGATATCGGCTTGAATCAAGGCTTATGCAAAGCGCTGAAAGCAGATGACCGCCAGATTATATCCTGCCATGATCTAAAAGCGGCAAGAGAGCAATTGCTTTGCGGCGGTGTATCCCTGATCCTGTTGGATATCAATCTGCCGGATGGCAGTGGGCTTGAGCTGCTCCGGGAGGTCAAGGAAAACATACCCGGAGTTCCTGTTATTCTGCTGACTGCCAACGACACCGATCTGGACATCGTAGACGGACTGGAGAGAGGTGCTGATGATTACATTACCAAGCCCTTTTCTCTTTCGGTTTTGCGGGCAAGGGTGAATACCCAACTGCGAAAGCAAGCGTCAAGCCATAAAAATGCGCCGATCCATATGGATCTATTTCACTTTGACTTTGAGGCTATGACCTTTTATGTGGGAGATTCAAAAGTGGAATTGAGTAAAACAGAACAAAAATTACTGCGCCTGCTTGTTGAAAACCGAGGCCGAACCATGACCCGTGGAGACCTTGTCGACCGGGTCTGGACAGATGGCGCAGAATATGTGGATGAAAATGCTTTGTCTGTTACGATCAAGCGTCTGAGGGATAAGCTTGGCGCACAGAAATACATTAAAACCGTCTATGGAATCGGTTATAGCTGGGTGACAAAAGATGAATAAAACCGGCATTGTGATCATACTGCTGTGTTTTCTGGCGGCGGCAGCTGTTGTGTTATGGGAGCGGAGAAAGGCCAGAAAAACGATGGAAGAAATCGAAAGAATGCTGGACGCTGCCATGACCGGCTCCTTTTCTGAAACCAATTTTGATGAAAGCCAGCTATCTGCATTGGAAACGAAGTTTGCGCACTATCTTTCCGCCGCAGAAGCATCTTCTCAAAACATAGCGCAGGAAAAAGACAAAATCAAAACCTTGATTGCGGACATCTCCCACCAGATAAAAACGCCGATTGCAAACCTGCTGTTATACAGCGAGCTTTTGATGGAGGAAACTCTGCCTGCATCGGCGAAGGCAAATGTGGAGGCGCTGTACAAACAATCGGAAAAGCTGCGATTTCTGATCGATTCTCTCGTAAAGCTTTCCAGACTGGAAAACGGGATCATTTCACTCTCCCCCCAGCCGACAGCGCTGCAGCCGCTGCTTGAAAGTGTGGTAGAACAATATACTGCCAAGGCTTCTGAAAAAGGATTGTCTTTGCAAATGCAGGATACAGATGCTTTTGCTGTATTCGACTTCAAATGGACAGCGGAAGCGCTGGCTAATATCGTAGACAACGCCATCAAATATACAGAGCATGGCACCATTACTATTTCTGCCGTAAGCTATGAAATGTTTGCAAGGATCGATATATCGGATACCGGTTCAGGCATCCCGGAAAGTGAGCAAGCGAAGATATTTGCTCGCTTTTACCGCTCAAATAGTGTGCAGAAACAAGAAGGGGTCGGCATCGGCTTATACCTTGCCCGACAGATCATATCCGGCGAGGGCGGTTATATCAAGGTTGCTTCCGTTCCGGGAAAAGGAAGTACGTTTTCCATATTTCTGCCGAAATAACAACAATTCTATCAAAACTGTTAGATTTCATTTTCCGCCGGAAAGAATGTGGAAAGATTCCTATGCGATAATCTGTATGTATCAAAGGATCATTTCCTTTCATACATACAGATTTTTTCATGGAGGTACTCATTTATGGAAGTTTTACAGGCAAAAAACCTGAAAAAGATTTATGGCTCCGGCAATAACGCAGTTCATGCGTTGGATGGAGTTGATTTAAGTGTAAAGAAGGGCGAATTTGTTGCAATTGTCGGCACATCCGGCTCCGGCAAATCCACGCTGCTGCACATGCTGGGCGGGCTGGATCGCCCTACAAGCGGCACGGTCATGGTGGACGGACAGGATATTTTCTCCCTAAAGGAGGAAGCGCTGACCATCTTCCGCCGCAGGAAAATCGGCTTTGTGTTCCAAGCATATAATCTTGTTCCGGTGCTGAATGTGTATGAAAATATTGTTCTACCCATTGAGCTGGACGGTGGCAAGGTCAATAAGGATTTCGTACAGCAGATTGTACAGACCCTTGGGCTAGATGACCGTCTGGATGCGCTGCCCAATCAGCTCTCAGGCGGTCAACAGCAGCGAGTAGCCATTGCCCGTGCGCTGGCGGCAGCACCCGCTATCATTCTGGCAGATGAACCCACCGGCAATCTGGATTCCAAAACCAGCCAGGATGTATTGAGCCTTTTGAAAGTCACCAGTCAAAAGTTCGCCCAGACAATCGTAATGATCACTCACAACGAAGAAATTGCGCAGATGGCAGACCGCATTATCCGTATCGAAGATGGTCGGATCGTCTCCCAGAACTAACGGGAGGTGGCTACGATGAATGTCAAAAACAGAAAATGTATTCGAAAGCTCAGCTTAAAATCTCTTTATGCGAACCGTCGCCGCAATCTGATCGCCATTTTTGCCATTGCGCTGACAACGCTGCTATTTACGTCCATGTTCACCATTGTCTTGTCGTTGAACGCCAGCTATGAAACCTACCAGTTTCGGCAGGTAGGCGGCTATGCACACGGCACCTTTAAGGATGTTTCCCCCGAGCAGGCGGAACGTATCGCCGCCCACCCGAAGGTAAAGTCTGCGGGGGCACGGAAGGTGATCGGCATCACTGCGGATGGTGTCTTTTCCAAAACGCCGGCAGAGATCAGCTACATGGATGCCAACTGCACCAAATGGAGCTATGCCACCCCTACTACCGGACGGATGCCCGAAAGCGGCAAAGAGGTAGCCATGGATACGGCAGCGTTGCAGCTGCTTGGCGTAACGCCGGAGCTGGGCGCCGAGGTCACGGTTTCCTATTCCATTACGGACAAGGATCAAACCGCCTTTACTGTAACAGATACCTTTACGCTGGTAGGCTATTGGGACTATGATGAACTAATGCCTGTTCATTACATCAACATCAGCCGTGATTACGCAGATGACATCGAAGCGCAGGCAGTAAAAACAGGTTTACAGCCTTTCCGCACCGATTTGAATGTCATGCTGGCCTCCGGCACAAACATTCAAGGGCAGATGGAGCAGGTGGATACCGATCTTGGCTACACATGGGACAGCTATACCGATCCCAACAGCGTCCGGATCGGCGTCAACTGGGGATATACCTCATCCCAGCTGGAGTCGAAGCTTGATCCGGAACTTGTGATCGCCATAGCAGCTTTTTTGCTGCTGGTGATTTTCACTGGGTATCTTATCATCTATAACATTTTTCAGATCTCTGTTGCAGGGGATATCCGGTTTTACGGACTTCTGAAAACCATTGGCACAACGCCCCGGCAGCTCAAACGCATCATTCGCCAGCAGGCACTTCTGCTTTGTCTGATCGGCATTCCGGCGGGGCTGCTGCTGGGCTACGGCATCGGCGCTGTTTTGGTGCCTGTTGTCTTGCACTCCATCCAGTTGGATACAGGCATCACCACCATCAGCACTTCGCCTGTGATCTTCCTTGGGTCCATGCTGTTTGCCTTGTTGACGGTGCTTTTGTCCTGTTCTAAGCCCGGAAAAATGGCAGCCAAGGTCTCTCCGGTGGAGGCTACCAAATATACGGATGTGATGCAGACCAAGAAAAAACGGCGCAGCATCCGGGGAGCAAAGCTCCATCAGATGGCCTTTGCCAATCTGGGACGAAACAAGAAAAAGACGGTGCTGGTGGTGGTGTCTCTGGCACTGTCGGTGACACTGTTCAATGCGCTGTGTGCCTTTGTGGGCGGCTTCAGCATGGAGAAGTATGTATCCGCCATGACCTGCGCCGATTTTATCGTCAGCACGCCCGACTATTTCCGTTACAACCCGGCAGATGAATTCATCACGCCAGAACAGATCGAAGAGATCGCAGCAAACACAAAGGCCAGTCTTTCCGGCACGGGATATGCTGTGCGAAAACCCGCCTACCTGTGGATGACGGAGAATGCTCTGCGGCAGGACTATGCAAAGTACGAAAGCGCCGAGCAGTTGGACAGCCATATGAGCCGTCTGGAGCACCGGGGCAATATGGTGATGGGAGATACCAGAATCGAGGCTCTGGATAACAGTCTGTTTGACAAGCTGCAAGTATTCGACGGAGATATTTCTCCCATGTTGGAGCCGGACAATAACGCCATTGCCATTGCGGTTTCCTTAGATGACTACGGTAATCTGCCCAATCTTGAATACTACCCCAAGGTGGGAGACACGATCACCGTTACCTATGCGGACGATGTGAAATATATCGACAGCCGCACCGGGGAACTCACCGAAGATACACCGGAGGAGTACTTTCAGGCAAAATTGTATGGAGCCAGAGATGTAGAGTACACGGTCTGCGCCTTGGTAGAACTTCCGAATTCCATGAGTTATCGTTATAGTGGTATTGGATATGACGTAGTTTTGTCTGTGGACACCGCACAGAGGGACAGCGGTGGTGCAGCCATTCCGATGCTCTACCTGTTCGACACAGCGGACGAAGTTGACGAGGCCGAAGCAGAGCAATATCTATCGAAGCTCACTGCCGGTGAGTTTTCGCCCTTGATGTATGAAAGCAAGGCCACGGCTCGCTCTGAATTTGCTCAGTTCCGGCAGATGTTCCTTCTGATAGGTGGTATTCTCTGTGCTATCATCGGGCTGGTGGGATTCTTAAATTTCTTCAACGCCATGATGACCGGTATTCTTTCCCGCCGCCGTGAATTTGCTGTGCTTCAGGCTGTAGGAATGACGAACCGGCAGCTCAAAACCATGCTGATCTACGAGGGATTATTTTACGCAATGTCCTCCGTAGCGGCGGCCTTTATTCTGTCGCTGGCGGTGGGACCTCTTGCAGGAAAAATGCTGGGCAGTATGTTCTGGTTCTTTGAGTATCGATTCACCATTCTGCCTGTCCTGCTGACAATTCCGGTATTTCTTCTGCTGGGGTGGCTGATTCCTTGCATGATGTATGACAACGCAGCGAAATGCAGTGTTGTAGAGCAATTAAGGGATGCTCAATAACTGTTAAGCAAAAAACGGCCCTCTGCCAAGGAAAAGGCAGAGGGCTGAGTTTTAATCTAAGGGTTTACATTCAGTTACAGTTTTTAGATAAATTTCGGGATCACCGTTCAAGATCAAGTCTGCATATCCAACCGGATCATTGTAGATTAGATAATCCAGTTCTGACCGTTGATACATATTGTCAGCAACCTCATTCTCCACGGCGATGGTATCAATGGCAATCATGCTGCCATCTAAAAATTTCAGTTCCACACAAGCGGTATCCATGTTAAACTCACAAGAAATCAATCTATCCATAAGAAACCTCCATTTTGCGGGATGTTAGATCATCCCAAAATATTTGAATGCTTCTCGGATTGCTTTCTCTTTTTCCTGCGGACACTGGGGCTGTCTGGAATCCTCGGACTTCGGCAGATTATAGTTCTTACCAACCCCAATCCCACATTTTCGTTTAATCTGTGAGATATAGAGGTTGGACACCTTTAACCCGGTATGCTCCAACACATACTCCTTGATCTGCGGATAGGTTGCCCCATCCTGAAATTCGGACATATCCATATCTTCCAAAGAGAACTCAACCCGAATCTTTTTCGAGTCGACCTCACCCTTGGAAAGCAAGACAACCGTCTCTATATTCCCCGTAAACGGGAACATATCCACGCCCACGCACTTCTCCACCCGGTAGCCTCTGCCCTGCAGAAGCTCCAGATCGCGCGTCAGACTGGTGGGTTTACAGCTGATATAGACAATCCGGTTTACGCCGAAATCAATGATCTTCTGCAGCGCCTTGGGGTGAATTCCGTCCCGGGGCGGATCCAGCACAATGAGATCTGGCTTATCTGTCAGCTCATCGATAACCTTCAGCACATCACCGGCGATAAAGGAACAGTTGGACAGGCCGTTCAGCCGGGCATTCACTTTGGCGGCTTCCACAGCCTCCTCCACGATTTCCACGCCCACTACCTTTTTGGCCACCGGAGCCAGCATCTGGGCAATGGTGCCGGTGCCGCTGTACAGGTCGAAGATCACGCGATCGTCCGTCTCTCCGATATAGCCCCGGGCAGTCTCATAGAGAAGCTCTGCTCCCAGGGAATTGGTCTGGAAGAAGGAAAAGGGGGAAATCTTAAACCGAAGCCCCAGAAGCTCCTCGTAGAAATAATCCCGTCCATACAGAAGCTCGGTCCGGTCGTTCTGCACCACATCTGCCAGACTGTCATTATAGGTATGCAGGATCCCCACGATCTCGCCCTCCAGCGAAAGCGCGCGCAGCTCTTCTGCCCAGGACTCGTCCGCCGCCAGGGCGCTGTAATCGCCGCCGTCCTCTCCAAGGCGCTGGGTGGTGGTAATCAGATCCACCAGGAGCTCCCCGGTATTCGCCGCTTTCCGCACCAGCAGATGGCGCAGATACCCGGTATGGCGCAGTCTGTGATAAAAGGGTAACTCTTTCTTTTTGAAATGTTCCAGCACACAGCAGAGAATCTTCCGGAAATCCTCATCCACAATCTGACACTTGTCTGCTGTTACGATATCGTAGAAGCTGCCCCGCTTGTGCATACCAAGAGCCAGCGGGCCGTCCTTTTCCTCATCGCCGAAGGAGAACTCCATCTTATTGCGGTACTCCAGCTGTCTCGGGCTGCCCTTCACGCCTTCGAACAGGTAAGGCTTTGTGATAGCTCCGTCAAGAAGCTCCCGGAGCTGTCCTTCCTTCAGCAGACGCTGCTCTTCGTAGGACAGATTCTGCCAGGTGCAGCCGCCGCAGTCTGCGAAATGGGGACATTCCGGCGTAATCTCATTGGCCGCAGGCTCCAGTACCTCCAGAAGCTGGCCTTCGCCCACACCTTTCCGCACCTTTTTAAGCCGAAACCTGATTTTCTGACCCGGCAATGTATTCTTCACCGCCACGCGGCGCTCTTCCACCGTCACGATACCTTTATTCGGGAACTCGGTCTTCTCGACGAGCCCCTCGTAAATCTCACCTTTTTTCATAAAACCTCTTTTTCTCCGATATCTCTTCTACTTCTTCTTTTTTTCATCCTCATCCTTCGGCCACCGGAACAGCACCTGACCCACCAGAGCCGCGCCGCCGAAGATCAATATCAGCATAATCAGATACACATACAGGCTGGTGGCCCGGAATATGAACTGGATATTGGCTATGATGGAAGCCAGAATCACTACGATTCCCAGTACCGTCAAAAGCTTGGCCCCAAAGGAATCCACATTGACAAACAGCCAGATAATCCCGGCGATAAAGGGAACCACGATCAGGCCTGCTCCCACCCGGAAGTTCCAGAGCTGGAATCCGAAATGGGTCATCACCGTTACATTAGACAGGAACCAGTAAAGTCCTGCCGCCAGCATCACCATGCCAATCATAAACTGTGCCAGCGGATTACGTCTTTTTTTCATCACTCTTCCTCCATAATATAAAAAGAATGTGCCACTGCGCCGAGTGCGCATCCTTGCAAGCTCTGCTTGCTTTTATGGGACAGGGAATTCCATCGGAATTTCCTGTCCCATAAAAAAGAGTGTCTCAAAACATCTGCTCTGTCCTGAGACACTCTTTTTCCAAGCTCTTACTTACTCTTCCTCGTCGTCAAAGAAATCATCGTCAAACTCGTCGTCATCGAAATCGTCCTCGAACTCATCCAGGTAAGACGGTGCAAAGAAACGATATACTGCATAGGCGATTCCAGCCACTGCTGCCACCGCTCCGATCACAGCCAGAATCCAGAGTACCGTATTCTTGTTCTTCTCCTCGAGCTCTTTCTTATGAAGCAGTTCATTTAACTTGGTTGCTGTCAGAAAATCTTCCATCTTATTATTCATCGTTCCTACATCCTTTCCGCAGTCCGCTTATTTTGCATTTCGCGCACATTTCTAAGTGCTCCTATTATATCACAGGATACATAAAATTACTATCGTTTCCCGCAAATTTTGCAAAAGCATTTTTAATAAATCTTCTGTAGCTTCGCAAAAGACGCGAACAGCTTCTTCACGCCCGCCGTATCAAAGTTCACACGCACCTCGTAGTCCTTGGCCCCTTCGGTAATCTCAAGCACGGTACCCTCGCCGAAACGGATATGCTTCACCCGGTCTCCCACGCCATAATCCAGATGGGACGCCTTGGTGGCCGCCACCATTTTGGACTGGATTGGCTTTGCTCGAAGGCTTCTGCGGGCCTCCAGCATGGCCTGCTTGCGCTGGTTAATGCGCTGCTCCTTGGCCTCTTTTGCCCGCTGTCCCGGATTCTCAGTCTTATTTTCCAGATACTCGTCTGGAATCTCTTTGACGAAACGGGAAACCATATTGTACTGAATCTCGCCCCTCACCATCCGTTGTCTGGCTGCCGTCAGGGTCAGCTCCTTCTTGGCGCGGGTGATACCCACATAGCAGAGACGCCGCTCCTCCTCAATCTCCTCCTGGGGATTGTCAGCCACGATGGACATGTAGCTGGGGAACAGGCCATCCTCCATGCCGACCATATAGACATAGGGGAATTCCAGGCCTTTGGCGCTGTGCAGGGTCATCAGCACCACATGGTTGCTCTCCTCCTCCAGATTATCGATGTCTGCCACCAGGGCGACTTCCTCCAGGAAACCACTTAAGGACGGATTTTCCGCATTTTCATCGTAATCCTTGACCTTGCTCATGAGCTCGTCAATATTCTCCAGCCGGGCCTCGGACTCGTCGGTGCCCTCCAAAATCAGCTCTCTGCGGTATCCGGTCTCCTCCAGGATGGTCTCCAGAAGCTCGCTGACCTTCGCGTACTCCTGCTTGGCCCGCAGGGTCTGAATCAGCGCCGTAAAGGGCAGCACCTTGGATGCGCCACGGCCGATGCCGGGAATCTCTTCGGCGTTCAGCAGCGCCTCGTAGAAGCCCATATCGTTGGCCACAGCGAACTCGCCCACACGGCTGAGCGTCGTCGCGCCGATACCGCGCTTGGGCACGTTGATGATACGGCGCACTGCCACCTCATCGCGGCCATTGTCCACGGTCTTCAGGTACGCCAGCAGGTCCTTGATCTCCTTGCGTGCATAGAAATTCACGCCACCGATGATCTTATAGGGAATATTGGCGTAAATGAGCTTCTCCTCGAAGAGACGGGACTGGGCGTTGGTACGGTAGAGAATCGCGTGATCCTTATACTCGGCCTCCTCCTTCTGGATATGGCTTACGATATTGCCGACGACGTGCTCAGCCTCCTCAAAGGCGTTCTGGAACTGTCGGAAGCGCACCGGTACGCCGGTTCCATTGTCGGTCCAGAGCCGCTTGTCTTTCCGACCCTGATTGTGGTGAATGACCTCATTGGCCGCGTTCAGGATATTGCTGGTGGAACGGTAGTTCTGCTCCAGCTTGATCACCTTCGCGTCCGGAAATACCTGCTCGAAGTTCAGGATATTCATGATATTCGCGCCCCGGAACCGGTAGATGGACTGGTCATCGTCACCCACCACGCAGAGATTCCGGTACTTGGCAGCCAGAAGGCTCACCAGCTGGAACTGGGCTGTATTAGTGTCCTGATACTCGTCCACCATGATATAACGGAACCGCTCCTGGTAATAATCCAGCACATCCGGACAATTCCGGAACAGCTCCACCGTCTTCATAATCAAATCATCAAAGTCCAATGCGTTATTCTTCCGAAGCTGGGCCTGGTATTCCGCATAAACTCCCGCGATCTTCTGCTGATTCCAGTCAGCGCCTGCATCCAGCCTCATTTGCTCCGGACTGATGAGCTCATCCTTCGCATGGGAAATAGCGCCCAGAAGCATCCGTTCCCTGTACACCTTCGTGTCGATCTGCAGCTTCTTGCAGACCTCCTTCATCACGGACTTCTGATCATCTGTGTCATAGATGGAAAATGAAGTGTCGAAGCCCAGCCGGTCGATATAACGGCGCAGGATCCGCACGCAGGTGGAATGGAAGGTGCTGACCCAGATGCTGTCGCTGCCCAGGCCCACCAGCTTATCCACGCGCTCCCGCATTTCTCCTGCCGCCTTATTGGTAAATGTAATTGCCAGAATATTCCAGGGTGCGGTACCCTGCTCTATCAGATAAGCTACCCGGTGTGTCAGTACCCGGGTCTTGCCGGAACCGGCTCCCGCCAAAATCAGAAGCGGTCCTTCTGTATGAAGCACCGCTTCTTTCTGTTCCGGGTTCAAAAGATCATAACTACTCATAGCTCTTTTGTCTCCCTCAAAATGTCTCTTACGGGTTCAGTACCTGTTCGGTCCTTTTTCCCTCTTATACCAGCTTCTGTCCACAATTGGGGCAGAAGTTTGCTCCGTTCGTCTTCGTACCGCAGTTGGGGCAGAAATTCGGAGCTGCTCCGCCGCCTGCAGGCGCGCCTGTTCCGGCAGCCGTACCGGCTGTCTGCGCGCCGCCGTTCATGGCCTGGGCCATCTGGGCTGCCATCTGCTGGCCCATGGCCATCCCCATGGCCATGCCTGCCATATCAGAAGCCGTTCCGCCGCCATTGCCTTTGGCCATTGCCTCACCCATGGCCACCTGCTGGAAGCGTCCCACGTCGCCGATCATGCTCTGGGCCGCTGCCTTCTCAGCCATCTTCTGAACGGATTCCGGATAATTGAAGCTGGAAATGGCAAAGCTTGCGATACTGATACCGATCTTGCTCATCTCCATGTCCAGATCCTCCCGAATACCACGGCCGATAGCGTCCGCGTTCACCTGAAGATTGAACATGTCCTTGCCCTCTTTTGCGATCCATTTCATCAGAAGCTGATCCAGCATACTGATGATGCGCTCCCGCACATCCTCTACAGAATACTGCTGCTTGATGCCCGCCACCTTTTCGATAAGGGCATCATAATCCGCCACCTTGCACGTGAAAGTTCCGAAAGCGCGGATAGGCATGCCGCCCGGAAGACCCGGCGCCGGAATCAGAACCGGATTCTTGGTTCCCCATTTCACCAGAACTTCTTTGGTATTGATAAACAGCACCTCCGCGCGAAGGCCGCTGTTGAAGCCGAATTTAAAACCCTTCAGAGTGGACAGGAAGGGAATGATCGCCGATTCGATATCGTAGCTTCCCTCGTCCCGGAAGATCCCCTCTACCTTGCCGTTGTACAGGAAAATCGCGTCCTGGCCCGGACGGATAATCAGTCGGCTTCCTTTCTTAATCTCCTTATTGCTCCATTTCCAGAAGAGCATATCGTCCCGGTATTCCTGCCATTCTACTACATTGGCAAACTGTCCGCTAAATAATCCCATGTTACTGCCTCCTCATTTTCATCCTGTAAGGTAATATTCTGTCCTCCGAAGGCTTCCGCCGTCACAAACTGCTCTGATACCATACCCGTCTCGTAAATGTAAGCTGCGTCGCTGCTTGTGCCAAACAGGTAAATCAGGAACATAATAGCCAGAATGCCCAGGATAATGGCGATGATTTTCGCCGGGCTCTTCGGATAATCGCCCTCTACTCTGCCGCTCTGACCGTTGATCAGAACGTGATATTTCTTTCCCTTGTAGGTATAGGCCGTCGCGTAGACCGGCAGCATCACATGCTTGTAGGTCTCGTCGCTGTAGTTGGCATGCACGCTGACCGCACGCACCTCGTCGTAATGACGCAGTACATCCTGACGGGCCATTTCCTCCAGGTTGTAATCCATATGCCGTCTGGCCTCTGTATGGGCGTCGTCCAGATCGACGGTGTACACTTCCGCGTTGTAACCGGAGAAATATTCCGGCGAATAGGAAGCCACCTGGTTCAGGCCAAAGCTGCCCACCCGCTCCAGCAGGTTCTGCTTCAGGCTCCTGGACGCCGCAATCAGCACGTCGTCAAAGAAATGCCGGATGCTGCCGGAGGTGGGGAACCAGTCCACCACGGTCTCCTGCACGGTCTTGCCATCAGGTCCTTTCTTCGTCACGGTGCGCCTGCGTCCGCCCTGGGCTGTATAATGGGCATCCGCTTTCGCGTCGAAGGTCCAGTAGGGCAGATAGACGCCCTGCAGCTTTTCCTGCTGATACAGGTGCTTCAGCTCGCCCGGAGCCATCCAGCGGCCCTTCAGCCACTTGCGGAACAGCTCGCCCACCCGGTTCCGGTCAATCTGGAAGGGCAGTACGCCGTCGGGAATGATGGCGTCCTCCTGCTTATCCGCCAGTACATACTTGGAACCGCAGTAGGGACAGCTGGTGGCGGTGCTGGTGGCAGCCACCTCGATCTTCGCGCCGCAGCCCTTGCAGATCATGGTCTGGCTCTTCTTCTCCGTGGCCTTAATAGTCTTCATGGCATGGCGGGTCAGGCTGTGCTCCACAATCTTCTTTTTTTCGTTCTTTATCTTCGTCTCCGTGCCACAGTTGGGACACTTGAGACTCTGAGAGGCGGCGTCAAATTCCATAACGCCGCCGCAATTCTCACAATAATAGATTTTATGATCCATGTTCGCTTATAATCCCATCTTTGCTTTCAGAGCCGCCAGCTCGTCGTCCACGTCGGATGTACTCGCCGCGCTGTCATACTTCTTGGTCAGGTCGTCGATGCCGCCCTCCTGCTTGTTCAGCTCGGACAGTGCATTGGCCTCATCCAGCATCTTGTCTGCCTTCGCTTCCATTCTGTCAAAGGCTGCCATAGCGTCGCCTGCGCCTGCCACGCTGGAGCCGATCTTGTTCAGCTTCTCCTGGGTCTTGGCTACGGCTACCTTGGTCTTGATGGCGTCGCGCTTGGACTGCAGGTTCTCCATATCCTTCACCAGCTTGTCGTGCATCTCCTTCATCTGGGCTGCGTTCGCTGCCGCTGCCTCGTAGGACTTCTGCAGACTCTCCTGCTTCTTGGTCAGGTCTGCCTTTTTCTCCAGGAACTGGCGCGCGTCGCTCTCATTGCCTGCGAGAAGGGCCTTCTCCGCATACTTCTGCATCTTTTCTGCTTCTGCAGCGCACTCGTCCAGCTCTCTCTTGGCCTTGGTCTCAGCTGCCATCACAGCTGCTGTCTCAGCCTTCACTTTGCCCAGATCACTTTCAATCTCACGCAGATACTGATCGATCATTTTCTCCGGATCCTCTGCCTTGTCCAGCAACGCGTTGATGTTTGCCGACATGATGTCCCCAAATCTTTTTAAAATGTTAGCCATTTTGTCCTCCTTCTGCAGAGACTGATGAATGAAAAGAGTAACAGTCTGTCTGCCCCTTAGTAATTCCTATTATATTACAAATTTCGTCCTCTGTCATTCCTTTTTCGCATATCTTAACAAAACTTTAAATATTTACCCCTTGTCATATAGTTTTGAATACTATATAATAGATTCCGAGGTGATACCCATGACAATAGACAGCCAAAATCTCCTGGAGAGCATTCTGGAAAGCCTGGATCGGATCGACTATATCCATCCCGAAGACGTCCCCGGCATCGATCTTTACATGGATCAGGTGACTACCTTCATGGACAGCCAGCTTAAGAGCTCCAAGCGGTACGAGGACGACAAGATTCTGACCAAGACGATGATCAATAATTACGCGAAGAACCGTCTGCTTCCTCCGCCTGAGAAAAAGAAGTATTCCAGAGAGCATATGCTGCTCCTGATTTTTATCTATTATTTTAAAAACATCCTTTCCATCAGCGATATCCAGAGCCTTCTGACCCCGCTGACGGAAAAGTACTTCCATACGGACCACGCGTTCCAGCTGGATCGCATTTACGACGAGGTCTTCTGTCTGGAAAAAGGGCAGATCGAAGCACTGAAAGAAGATTTGATTCAGAAGTACCGGGTTTCAGAGGGCACTTTCACCGATGTGGACGAGGAGGATAAGGAGTTTCTTCAGCTGTTCTCCTTTATCTGTCTGCTGAGCTTCGATGTCTATATGAAGAAGACGGTCATCGAGAAGCTGGTGGATCAGCTGCCGAAGCCGGATCTGAAGCACGATAAGAAAAAATAAGAACACCAGGAATACAAAATCCCGGAGCCGTATCTCATCGGCTCCGGGATTCTTTTTTTCTACTGTTCCTGTTCCAGATATCTCATGTAGCTGGCTACCATCAATGCAATCTTAAAGGTCAGCGCGTCCTCAAATACCCGGATATCCAGTCCGGTGGTCTTCTGAAGCTTCTCCAGCCGGTACACCAAGGTATTGCGGTGCACGAAGAGCTGGCGGGCCGTCTCGGACACATTCAGATTATTTTCAAAGAATTTTTCAATGGTGGATAAGGTCTCCTCATCGAAGGTATCCGGCGTATTCTCCTTGAATACCTCGCTCATGAACATCTCGCACAGGGGCTGAGGCAGCTGGTAAATCAGGCGGCCGATGCCCAGGGTATGGTACGCGTTCACGGTGGCTTCCGGGTAGAAGATCTTGCCCACCTCCAGGGCCATCTTGGCTTCCTTATAGGACTTGGACAAATCACGGATCTGGCTGACGATGGTTCCATAGGCCACCCGGCTGCGGGAGGCATTGCCGTCGCCGTTCAGCATGCTGGCCAGCATCACAGCCACCTCGTCCAGGGTCTCATAAGTATCTCCCTCTCCCACAGCCTTGACTACCACGATATTTTTCTGATCGACTGCGGTAATGATATCCTGGGACTTGGGGGCGAAGACGCTCCGCACGGCCTCCAGGGCCATGACGTCTTTCTCGTCACGGGTCTCAATCAGATATACCACCCGCATGGCCTCGGTCTCGATATGCAGCTTCTTGGCCTGACTATAGATATCCACCAGCAGCAGGTTATCCAGCAGCAGGTTCTGGATGAAGTTATTACGGTCGAACCGCTCCTTGTAAGCCACGATCAGGTTTTGCAGCTCACTGACCGCCACCTTGCCTATCATATAGGCATCGTCGCCGCTGCCTTTGGCAATCAGGATGTATGCAAGGATTCCCTCATCATAGACTTTGAAAAAATGGCAGCCCTGAAGGTTCTGCCCTTCCGCCGGAGACTGCACAAAGCTCCTGGCCATCTCCTGGGTTATGCCTGACGCGTCAAAGGTGGACGCGACCTGGCTTCCATCCGTCTCCAGCACGCAGAGATCAATTCTTGTTATGCCCCGCAGCTCCTCCAGACTCGACTGTATCACCTGATGAGAAATCATACTACTACACCTCCGTGGTTTCATTGGTTCGATTATAACACGCCATTCCTTTATCTGGGAAGTCTTTTTTCGTCAAAATGCCCAAAAACCGTCCAAAAACTGCCTCAAAAAATTTTTTTAAAAAATTTCATTTTAACGCTTGACATTTTCTAAAAGTGATGGTACTATAATCTAGCGCGTTGCGCAAGACATAAAAACGCTGCTGTGGCTCAGTCGGTAGAGCGTCGCATTGGTAGTGCGGAGGTCACGGGTCCGATTCCCGTCAGCAGCTTTTTAAAACCCGTGTTTCACGGGTTTTTTTTGTGCGTAAAAATGAGAAAACATACAAAAACCCTGCGGCTTCTATCATGAAACCGCAGGGTTTTTGTATGTTATAACAGTTGATTCAATTCTTCCTTCGCCTGCTCATAAGACGCAAAGCGGATAGCGTGAAGCCCAAGCTTCTTCGCCGCTTCGATATTGTCCGCGTTGTCGTCGATGAATACGGCTTTCTCCGGGTCGATACCGAAGTGCTCGAAAAGACCGGTAAAGGCCTCCGGATCGGGCTTGTTGCTGTGGGTCCGATAGGACATATCGCAGCCGTCCATCTGGTCCAGGAAGGTCATCACGTGCCTTCGCTGGTCGTAGATGTGCTTCGGCCAGTTGGACAGGGCATAGACCTTAAGCCCCTTGTCCTTCAACTCCTTCACCCAGGCGTCCGCGTAATCATAGGGCCAGGTACACTGTCCCAGATTTTCATATACAGCGCGAATCTCCGGCTCGTAGTCCGGCGCATTGGAGATAAAATCCCAGAGCTCTTCTTCCTCGGTCATCAGGCCCTTGTCATGCTCTTCCCAGCAGGGGCTCAGGAAAATGGCCTGCTCCAGAGTCGCATAGGCAATCTTATCCTCACCCACGATGCTGTGCAGATATTTTTCCCAGCTGTAACCCATCAGGACCTTTCCAATGTCAAAAATGACTGTATCTATCATAGTTTCCTCTTATTTATTCCGGAAAATGATGTCGTCGCGGCCCGGTCCGTTGGATACCATGGTGATCGGGCACTCGATGTGCTTCTCGATAAACTCGATGTACTTGCGGCAGTTTTCCGGCAGATCCTCGTATTTCTTGATGCCGCGGATGTCGCATTTCCAGCCCGGCAGCACCTCGTATACAGGCTTTGCCTTTTCAAGCAGGTGAGTAGTCGGGAAGTCGGTAGTAACCTTTCCGTCGATCTCGTAGCCTGTGCAGACCGGAATTTCATCCAGATAGCCCAGTACGTCCAGTACGGTGAAGGCTACGCCGGTAGCGCCTTGGATCCGGCAGCCGTACTTGGATGCCACACAGTCATACCAGCCCATTCTTCTGGGTCGGCCTGTGGTTGCGCCGAACTCTCCGCCGTCGCCGCCTCTGCGTCTCAGCTCGTCCGCTTCGTCGCCGAAAATCTCGCTGACGAACGCGCCTGCGCCTACGGCACTGGAGTATGCCTTGCTGACTACGATGATTTCCTTAATCTCATAGGGCGGAATACCTGCGCCGATGGCGCCGTAAGCTGCCAGGGTAGAGGAAGAGGTAACCATCGGGTAAATGCCGTGATCCGGATCCTTCATGGAACCAAGCTGACCCTCCAGCAGGATATTCTTGCCCTCGTGGATCGCGTCCCACAGATACTTGGATACGTCACATACGTACGGCTCTACCATCTTCTTATACTCCATCAGTTCCTCATAGAGCTTGTCCTCATCGAGAGCCGGCTTATGATACAGGTTTTCCAGAACCACATTCTTCTTCACGCATACATTGGCGATCTTATCGCGAAGATACTTTTCGTCCGCGAACAGCTCGCTGACCTGGAAACCAATCTTCGCGTATTTATCAGAATAGAAGGGCGCGATACCGGACTTGGTGGAACCGAAGGCCTTGCCTCCCAGACGTTCCTCCTCGCACTGGTCAAACAGGATATGATAAGACATCACAATCTGCGCACGGTCGGATACGAGAATCTTCGGGGTCGGAACTCCCTTCTCCACAATGCTCTGAATCTCGTTGAACAGAACCGGAATATTCAGTGCGACTCCATTTCCAATGATGCTGGTGGTATGATTGTAAAATACACCAGACGGCAGGCTGTGCAGCGCGAACTTTCCGTAATTGTTTACGATTGTGTGGCCTGCGTTTGCACCGCCCTGAAAACGGACGATGATGTCAGACTTCTGAGCAAGCATATCTGTGATCTTGCCCTTTCCCTCGTCACCCCAGTTGGCGCCTACGATTGCTTTTACCATAGCTTGTATCCCTCCATTAGGTTTAAATACTGAAAATTAAATAACGTCAGTGCAGACGCACTGCACCGACGTTTAGTATACCTTGTTTTTCTCAAAAAGTAAATGGATTTCTTTCTATAAATTATGATTATTTATAATTTACGCTTATGATCCCTTTTAACGTCCTTTTTACTTCTTTGCTTTTCCCAGATACGCCGCCTTCACTGCTTCATTTTCCAGAAGCTCGGCTCCGGTTCCGCTCAGGGTAATGCGGCCGGTCTCCATGACATAGCCCAGGTTTGCGGCCTTCAGGGCCATGTTCGCATTCTGCTCTACCAGGAGGATGGTCACGCCCTGCTTATTGATCTCCCGGATGATATCAAATACGCCTTTTACAATGATGGGGGCCAGTCCCAGGGACGGCTCATCCATCATGATAATCTCCGGTCTCGACATCAGCGCGCGACCGATGGCCAACATCTGCTGCTCGCCGCCGGACAGGGTTCCGGCCAGCTGCCAGGAACGTTCCTTCAAGCGAGAAAACAGATCATAGACCCAGTTCATATCCTCGTCCAGAGAATCTTTTCGCATATAAGCGCCGATTTTCAGGTTCTCGGCTACGGTCATATCCGGGAATACCCGGCGTCCCTCGGGCACCAGTGTAATCCCTTTCGTTACAATCTGCTCGGTGGACACGCCCGCCAGCTCCTCGCCCTTTAAGAGAATGCTGCCGCTCTCCGGCTTCACCAGGCCCACGATGGAACGAAGGGTTGAGCTCTTGCCCGCGCCGTTAGCTCCAATCAGGGTGACGACCTCACCTTTCGGTACTGAAAAGCTGATATCCTTTACGGCCTTGATGCCGCCGTAGGATACGTTCAAATCTTTGACTTCCAGAATATTACTCATCGTCCGCACCTCCCAGATAAGCTTCGATAACCTTCGGATTGTTCCGGATCTCCTCCGGGGTACCCTCCGCGATGGGCTTTCCAAAATCCAGCACGTAGATGCGGTCGGAAATCTCCATAACCAGATCCATATGATGCTCAATCATAAAGACCGTCAGGTCAAACTGCCTGCGGATCTTGTCAATAAACTCCGTCAGCTCCAGGGTCTCCTGGGGGTTCATACCAGCCGCCGGTTCGTCCAGAAGCAGAAGCTCCGGCTTGGTGGCCAGGGCACGGGCGATCTCCAGATGACGCTGCTTGCCATAGGGCAGAGAGGTCGCCAGTTCATTTCTCACATCAGTCAGGCCCACGATCTCCAGAAGCCGTTCGGTCTCCTCCCGCATCTTGGCCTCCTCCCTGCCGTTCAGGTGGAAGGTGGCCGTGAAGATATTGCTGGTGCGCAGCATATGCTTGGCAATCAGGATATTGTCGAATACGGTCTGGCTCTTGAACAGACGGATATTCTGGAAGGTTCTGGCGATACCAAGTCTCGTAATCTTATCCGGCGTGGGCGCCAGCACATGCTGTCCCGCGTACATGGCCGGATTCTCGCCCCGGTACAGCTTCTTCATCTTGCCCTGGGGGTGGTTCTGGACGATTTTATTGCCCTTATAGTAAATGGCGCCGTTGCTGGGCGCGTACACGCCTGTGATCACATTGAAGGCCGTGGTCTTACCGGCTCCGTTGGGGCCGATGAGGGACACGATTTCGCCCTTGTTGATCTCCAGATTCATATTGTCCACGGCAATGACGCCGCCAAACTGCATGGTGATGTTCTCTACTTTCAATACATTTTCCGCACTCATTTGGAAGCGCCTCCTTCCGTTACCTTCTTTTTCTTAAATCGATTGCGGAAGAAATTCGCGATTCCTTCGATCGAAAATTCTTTGTCGCCCATGATTCCCTTACGGTAAAACAGTACGATGCACATGATGATGACCGCAAACACAACCTTACGGAAACCGGCGCGTAAGAAAGGCACATGGAAGCTTCCGATATACAAGTTGTCATTGTCCAGGAAACGCAGCCACCACTCGGAGCAGGCGATGAACAGGAAGGAGCTGATGCAGCTTCCGGTCACAGATCCGATACCGCCGATGACGACGATCAGCAGGATCTCATAAGTCATGGCAGACTTGAACATGGACGCCTGAATGGTAGTCTGATACATGGCCAGCAGTCCTCCGGAGATACCCGCGAAGAAGGAGCTGATGACGAAAGCCAGTCTCTTATGATGGGCCAGATTGATACCCATGGCCTCCGCCGCGATCTCATCGTCACGGATGGCCTTGAAGGCACGTCCATATGTGGAATTGATCAACATCACGATGATGGCAATGCAGATACCAGATACGATAAACGGATATAATACCGACTTAAAAGCCGGGAAATTACGCAGCAGATTTGATCCGTTGGTCAGCGGGCCCAGTTTATCCCACTGAAATACCGCACGGATGATCTCCGCAAAACCTAAGGTCGCAATCGCCAGATAATCGCTCTTCAAACGCAGTACCGGCAGACCGATGAGATACGCGCAAATCGCCGCTATAATACCGCCTGCAATGAGTGCCAGCGGAACCGGGATGGCAAACTGCACGATACCACCGTCAAAATACTGATAGACGCTGGCTCTCGATTCCACTGGAATCGTCAGAATACCATAGGTATAAGCACCCAGCAGCATAAAGCCTGCCTGGCCCAGGGAAAACAGGCCGGTGAAGCCGTTCAGCAGGTTCATGGACACCGCTACCAGCGCGTAAATCGCGCCCTTTTTCAATACTGTAAATAACATGGAACTGGACGGCAGAATCTGCTCCAGCACAAAGAGCAGAAGGAGAAGTCCTCCGATCAGGCCGACGTTCCACATGACCTTTGTCTGTTTTTTCATGATTGAACGCCCCCTTATACCTTATCAATAACCTTCTCACCGAACAGACCCGTGGGCTTGGCAATGAGAATAACTATCAAGAGGGCGAAGGTGAACGCGTCTGAGAAGGTGGTCCAGCCCAGGCCCTTAATGATATTTTCGCAGATACCGATGATAAACGCGCCGATGACCGCGCCCGGAATCGATCCGATGCCGCCGAATACGGCCGCGACAAAAGCCTTCAGACCAGGCATCGCGCCTGCGGTTGGGGTCACGCCGGTGTAGTTGGTAAAGAACAGCATACTTCCGATGGCCGCCAGGAAGCTTCCGATGATAAAGGTCATGCTGATAACGGAATTGATCTTAATTCCCATCAGCTGGGATGTTTCAAAATCACGGGAAGCTGCGCGCATGGCCATACCGATCTTGGTGTATTTGATCAGGGCTACCAGAGCCAGCACCAGCACAATAGTCAGAACCGGAGTAATGACCGTCACTCGCTTGGTGGTCGCACCGAAGACCGTGATGGTATCGCTGAGCCAGGGAATAGCCGGATACTGCTGAGACAGACCGCCGGTCACATAGAGCGCCAGGTTCTGTAACAGATAAGACATACCGATGGCAGAAATCATGATGGACATTCTCGGAGCGCTCCGAAGCGGCTTATAAGCCACGCGCTCTACGGTAAAGCCTAAGAGCACCGTCAGTACAATCATCAGCGGAATCGCCACATAGATGGGCATGACCGTCATGGCATACACCATAATCAGACCTGCCACCATGAAAATGTCGCCGTGGGCGAAGTTAATCAGTCTCAAGATTCCGTAGACCATGGTGTAG
>NZ_JAOQKC010000008.1:0-129790 GCF_025567165.1 Laedolimicola ammoniilytica | reverse complement strand
GTATGCGGTGTCACGGTTCGCGTCACCTGTCTCATTGAAGGTGATATGTCCGGTTACGCCGGTGTAGTCCACGTTCCAGAGTGCCTCGTTGACTGCTGCCGGGTCGGTAGAGCCTGCTGCCTTCAGAGCCTCCAGTGCGGTGTAGTAAGCGTCATAGCCCATAACCGTCAGACCGGATACGGTATCGTCGCCGCCGTTATTGGCCTTTGCAGTGGAATCGCTGTTGATCCACTCCTTGATACCTGCGTCAAACTCCTCGTTCGCGCCCTCCTGATAGAAAGTGGTTACATAAATCTCAAGGTCTTTGCCCTTTGCCGCGTTCAGGATAACGTTGGAATCCCAGGTATCGGTAGACAGAATCGGCATGCCCAGTCCCTGTGCAGCTGCCTGCTCGATAATCAGAGCTGCTGCCTCGGTAGAGCTGGGAGCAAAGAATACGTCGGCTCCTGCCTTCTTTGCAGATGTAATGTAAGAGGTAAAGTCGCTGTTTCCTTCCTGGAAAGTCTCTGCCACAACTTCTCCGCCCAGCGCCTCAAAGGCCTGTGTGAAGTAGTAACCAAGTCCTGTGGAATAGTCGTCGCCAAGCTTGGTCAGGACATACGCTTTCTTTGCGTTAAATTTGTCTTTGGCAAAGTTCGCGTGTACGGTACCCTGGAACGGATCCAGGAAACAGATACGGAAATAATGGGTGTTACCCTCTGTTACCTGCGGGTTTGTACAGGTGACGCCGATGGCCGGGATACCTGCCTCCTTGAATACGTCAGAAGCTGCGATGGATACGCCGGAACCGTAGGAACCAAGTACTACGGATACCTTGTCTCCTACCAGCTTAGCCGCTGCGGAGGGTCCCTTGTCGTTTGAGGACTCATTGTCTACGATGTCAAGCTGTACAGTATACTCGGTGCCGCCGATCTCCACGGTCGGGGTAACGTAGTTGGCGTACTGGATACCCAGGGTCTCCTGCTTTCCGCCTGCTCCGTTGTCTCCAGATGCCGGCTCGTAGACACCAATCTTTACGACATTTCCGTCTGTGGCAGACGCGTCTGCGCTTGCGGAACTGCTGTCAGAGCTTCCGCCGGAGCATCCTGCCAGCATGGTGCTGACCATGGCTGCAGCCAGTAATACTGATAATGCACGCTTTTTCATAACTTTCTTCCTCCTCTTTCCACGCTTCGGCTGTCGCCGACAATTTTCGTCTTTTTGTTCGTCCTACAAAGACATTTGTGCGTGGTTCTTAATATGGGCATTAGTATAGCACGTTTAAAATCGAATAGCAAGAGGAAATTGCAAAAAAGTTATATCTGAGACGGACACTTGCCTTTATGGGGCGAACGTTTCAGGCAGTCCGGCACTGCAAAAAAGGCACAAAAAAGAGGCATTCCACCGCTGTTGTCATGATGGAATGCCTCTTTTCCTTTTTTTCTATAAAGTTTATCAAGAGAATTACAGCTCAAGCTTTCCGCTCTCTTTGCCGTTGATCACATAGTATGCTGCGCTGTCCTCCGGCTTTACATACAGGTTCAGCTCCTTGATAGAAGATGCACGGTGTCCCAGTGTCACCCATTTTTCGGTTGCCTGTGCTACCAAATCTGCAGTCAGAATCTCTTTGCCCATAAACTGAACATATACGTTCTGTACAGCCTCTTTCTTCTCAGCCTTCTTAGCGTCTGCCTTCTCAGCCTTCGGCTTCGGTCCGCGCTTCTTCGGCGCTGCCTTTCCTTCTTCCTTCTTCTCAGCCTTCGGTGCCTCTGTCTTTACAGCCTCTGCTTTTACCTCAGCCTTCGGTGCTTCTGCCTTTACTGCTTCTGCCTTCGGTGCCTCTTTTACTTCTGTCTTTACTGTCTCAGCTTTCACTGCTGTCTCTGCCTTTGCTGTCTCTACTGTCTTAGCCGGAGCGTTTATCTTTACGTTTTCTGCCTTCTTTGTAGTCTGTGTTGCTTTCTTAGCAGTCATAATAATCCTCCTCTGACTTTTAACTTCCAATTCTCTAACAGCGCTTATTATAGAGCATTTTTCCATATATTGCAAGCGCTTATTGTAAATTCAGAAAGCCTTTGAGCCTTTTATCTTAACGCATGGATAAATAATCCGCTGCGAAGCTTCGGCTCAAACCAGGTAGATTTGGGAGGCATCAGAAGTCCTGCATCCGCTACCGCAAATAACTCGCCGATGGAGGTGGGATACATGGCAAAGGCTGCCTTCATATCCGTATGTACCCGGCGCTCCAGCTCGGAAAGGCCACGGATTCCACCGACGAAGTCGATCCGTTTGTCGGTCTTCGGATCCCGGATGCCCAGAACCGGCTCCAGAATCTGCTTCTGCAGAACGGATACGTCCAGTCCCTCCACCGGGTCACTGTTCGCATACTCCGGCTTCAGAGTCAGCAGATACCACTGATCCGCCAGGAATAAGGTCACCTGGCCTTTTCTCTTCGGATGCTCTGCTTTGTCCAGTGGCTCCACGTCAAAAACCTTTTTAATCTCGCCTTGAAATTCTTCCGCCGTCAGTCCGTTCAGATCACGAACCACGCGGTTATAATCCATAATCATCAACTCATCGTCCGGGAAAATCACGGATAAGAAGTAATTGAACTCCTCCTCTCCGGTATAGCCCGGATGCTCCTCCCGGCGCTTTACGCCTACCCGCACTGCCGAAGCCGCCCGGTGGTGTCCGTCCGCGATGTACAGGGCATCCATCTGGTGAAAGGCTTCATAGATGGCGCTGATTTTCGCTGCGTCCGCAATCTTCCAGCCCCGGTGACGGATCTCATCCTCTGAAGTAAAATCAAAGAGCGCCTGTCCTTCCTTTACTTCCGCCACCAGCTTTTTCAGGTTTTCCTGATTCCGGTAAGCCAGGAAAATCGGGCCGGTCTGGGCGTCGCAGGTATCCACATGACGCACCCTGTCCTCTTCCTTTTCCCGGCGGGTGTTCTCATGCTTCTTGATGACGCCGTTCCGGTAATCGTCGATGGAAGCGCAGGCCACGATACCGGTCTGGCTGCGACCGTTCATGGTCAGCTCATAGAGATAATAGCAGGGCGCACTATCCTGCACGAAATTACCATCCTCCACCATGCCCCAGAGCAGCTCCTTCGCCTTCTGGTATACTTCCGGCGCATAGATATCGGTATCCTCCGGAAGCTGGGTCTCCGCCCGGTCAATGCGTAAGAAGGAAAGGGGACGGCCCTCTACGGCCTTTCTGGCCTCTTCCCGATTGTATACATCATAGGGAAGAGCCGCAATATCCGCTTCCTTTCCGGCTGCGGGACGGATGCCGCGAAAGGCTCTGATCTCTGCCATTAGCAGATCACCCGCACTTTCAGTACGCCGTCCACTGTCTCCAGCTTCTTGATAAGCTCAGGACTGGCCGGGCTCTCCAGATCGAACATGGAGTACGCGTAGTCGCCGCGGCTCTTGTTCGTCATATTTCCGATATTGTAATTGGCATCGCCGAGAATGGTGGTAAACTGGCTCAGCATGTTTTTGACATTCTTATGGCAGATAGCCACACGTGCCGGATAGCTGGGAATACCCATATCGCAGTCCGGATAGTTGACGGAATGCTGGATATTGCCGTGCTCCAGATAGCAGCGCACCTCTTTCACTGCCATACGCGCGCAGTTCTCTTCCGCCTCCTCGGTAGAAGCGCCCAGATGCGGAGTCACAATGACACCCTTGGCTCCTGCGGTGGTGGTATTCGGGAAGTCGGTCATGTAGCGGGCTACCTTGCCTCTCTTCAGTGCGTCTACCATAGCCTTCTCGTCTACCAGAAGATCCCGCGCGTAGTTCAATACAACAACGCCGTCCTTCATCTTCTCGATAGCCTCGGCATTAATCATCCCCTTTGTGCTGTCCAGAAGGGGAACATGGATGGTAATGTAATCACACTCTTTATAGATATCGTCCACATTGGTGATGTGGTGGATATTGCGGGACAGGTTCCAGGCTGCCTCTACGGAAATATACGGGTCGTAACCCAGTACTTCCATACCCAGGTGTGTAGCCGCGTTGGCCACCTGTACGCCGATAGCTCCAAGACCGATGATACCCAGCTTCTTGCCCTGAATTTCATGGCCTGCGAACTGCTTCTTCTGCTTTTCCGCAAGCTTACTGATATCCTCATTCATGCGCTCGGACTGTACCCAGTTCACTCCGCCGATGATATCTCTGGCTGCCAGCAGCATACCTGCCAGTACCAGCTCTTTTACACCGTTGGCATTGGCGCCCGGCGTATTGAAAACTACGATACCCTGATCCGCGCATTTGGTCAGCGGAATATTATTGACTCCGGCTCCGGCCCGGGCGATGGCCTTCAGATTCTCCGGAAAATCTACCTCATGGAGCGCGGCACTTCTGACTAACAGCGCGTCTGCCTCCTCCATATTTTCTGTCTGCTTATAATCCTCTGTAAAATGATCCAGACCAAACTGCGCGATCTGGTTCATGCATTTGTACTGATACATGGCTTAATTCTCCTCCTCGAACTTCTTCATGAACTCTACCAGAGCCCTGACGCCCTCGATCGGCATGGCGTTGTAGATGCTTGCGCGCATGCCGCCTACGGTTCTGTGGCCCTTCAGGTTCACAAAGCCTGCCTCGGTGGCTTCCTTGATAAATTTGGCGTCCAGATCCTTGTCTCCGGTGACAAAGGGGACGTTCATGATGGAACGGTCTTCCTTGCGGACAGTACCCTTAAAGAGCTTGCTGGAATCCAGGAAATCATAGAGAACCTTTGCCTTCTCCTCATTGCGGGCCTTCATCACTTCCAGTCCGCCCTGCTTCTTCAGCCATTTGAAGACCTTCCCGCACATATAGATGCAGTAACAGTTCGGGGTATTGTAAAGGGAGTTGGCGTCCGCATGGATCTTATATTTCATATAGGTCGGGGTGTACGGAAGCACATCCTCGGTAATCAAATCCTCGCGGATGATCACGATGGCCATTCCCGCAGGGCCCACGTTCTTCTGTACTCCGCCGTAGACGAGACCATACTTGCTTACGTCCACCGGCTCAGATAAGAAGCAGGAGGAGATGTCGGATACCAGTGTCTTGCCCTTGGTATTCGGCAGTGTATGGAACTTGGTTCCGTAAATGGTGTTGTTCTCGCAGATATATACATAGTCTGCGTCTGGGCTGACGGGCAGATCGGAGCAGTCCGGGATGTAAGAGAAGGTCTCGTCCTCGGATGACGCGATAGCATTGGCCTTGCCATAGATCTGCGCCTCTTTGAACGCCTTCTTTGCCCACTGTCCGGTGATGATATAATCAGCCACCTTATTTTTCATCAGGTTCATGGGAATTGCCGCAAACTGAAGATGTGCGCCGCCCTGCATGAACAGTACTTTGTAATTGTCCGGAATCTGCATCAGATCGCGCAGATCCTGCTCCGCCTCATTGATGATCTTCTCGAAGGCCTTGGAGCGGTGTGACATTTCCATCACGGACATTCCTGTTCCCTGGTAGTCCAGCATCTCATCTGCTGCTTCGCGCAAAACCTCTTCCGGCATTACGGCCGGTCCTGCTGAAAAATTGTACACACGACTCATTTTTTCATTCCTCCCACTTCAAATTTCTAAGTGTATATTTTGTTATTTCTTTATTGTAGTACTATGTTAAACTCTTGTCAATTCGAATTGTGTCATAAATTCGTGCAAATTCGGTATTATCGACAGATTTTTAATAATAAAGCACCACCGGGGTCCCGGATTCCATGTTGGCATAAACCTGCGCCATGGCTGCGGGCGGTGTGTTCACACAGCCGTGGGAACCATTTGTCAGATAGACCTCTCCGCCGAACTGGGCACGCCAGTAGGCGTCATGAATTCCATAATTGCCATAGAAAGGCATCCAGTAGTTTACCGGAGTCCGGTAGTTGTCCCCCTTCAACACTGCGTTACGGGTCTTATACTGAATGGTTGCCACAATGGACGGGGTGTTGTAACCCTTGCTGATATTGCCGGTTACCACGTCGGTATCTACCACCAGAGCACCGTTCTTGTAGCACCACATATGCTGCGCACCCATATCCACTTCAATATAGGTGCTGCCGATGTCGCCGTTGGGGCCGTCCCAGGTATTTCCCTTATGGCTGTAGGCCGGTTCCTTTGTAACCGTCTCGCCATTTTCTATGGAAGCAAGGAGTGCGGCGCTCTCAGTCGCTTTATCGATCTGCCAGCCGTAATTGCCACCCTTGACGGTAATGGTTCCTCTCAGGGTACTGTTGAAGGTATGGGACTGCTTGTAGGTGTCGCGCTCCTTAGCCAGGGCGGTCACCCAGTCGGTCACAGCCTGCTCCGAAAGCGTTGCCTTGTAATCATCAATGGTAATAAATCCGCTGATGACGGATTTGTCTACCACCTCGGCCTGCTTTCCGAAGGTATAGGTGACAGAAGCGCCAAGCCATTCATCGAGCTGCGCTGTCAGTGATGTGATTTCTTCTGATTCCGTAGTAATCTGAGGCTCCACGTAGCAGCCTGCATCATCCAGATCAAGCGTCTCTATCAGACTTTCGGAAGCCATGCGAAGCTGGTCGCTTACAGTTTCCCGATCAAGCTCTGCACCCTGCTCCTCTTTATGTACCTTGTAGCCATCTTCCGTCATTTCCACCCAGGCATTTTCCGGAGAGGCGCCTTTTTTCATGCAGGAATCCACCGCTGCGCCAAAAGCGTCCTCATCATAGTTGAGCTCGGGGCCCACCTGGTACATATCCTTCTGCCAGAACATTCTGGGCCACAGAAAACCGTTCTGCTCCCGCTTCAGTGTCCGGACGGTGTCGCCCTCTGAGAAGCTCATGCCGAGCTCCGCCGGAGTCAGGGTGACGGTGTCGCCGCCCCGCTCCGTAATGGTTAATGTATAAGCATTTGCCTGGGAAAGCAGCAGCTCGTTCACCTGTTTCACCGTATACAGATCCGCGTTCACTCCGTTGACCTCAGTACCCGTGAAGAAATGTTCCATAAAGTAAACAGAAACTCCCACATAAGCTATCACAAGAACGATCAGTACCCAGAGATACCAGCGTATCCGTTTTATTACCGCTATCATTTTTTCACTTTTTACTCCACTCGTTTTTTGATGTCTTATTTCTGATTTAAATCATCCGCGTCGAAGGTTTCCTCCAGCGGGGCTCCCGGAGACATCATCGGGAATACCTTGTCATCGCTGTCGATGACGCACTCCAGAACCACCGGACGGCCTAATGCAATGGCCTTCTCCAGCGCCGGAGCTACTTCTTCTTTCTTCGTTACACGCATGCCGACTGCGCCCATGGCCTCTGCCAGCTTTACAAAATCCAGCTGGTCGTCCAGCACCGTTGCGGAATAACGCTGTCCGTAATACAGGCTCTGCCACTGGCGCACCATGCCAAGTACATGGTTATTCAGCACTAACTGGATAATCGGTACGTTATAACGGGCTGCTGTGACAATCTCATTCATATTCATACGGAAGCAGCCGTCGCCCGCCACATTGACAACCGTCTTGTCCGGACGGCCCAGCTTCGCTCCGATACTGGCTCCCAGGCCATAGCCCATGGTTCCCAGGCCACCGGAGGTCAGGAAAGTTCTCGGCTCCTTATACTTATAATACTGTGCCGCCCACATCTGGTTCTGACCTACTTCTGTGGTGACGATGGCGTCGCCTTTTGTCACGCGATACAGCTCCTCTACTACATAGGGGCCGGTCAGACGGTCGTTGTCGACTTTCAGCGGGTATTGATTCTTCAGGGCTTCTACCTCTTCTATCCAGTCTTCATGCTTCATATCCGGGAGCTTTTCGTTCAGGATATCCAGAACAGACTTCACATCGCCAATGACGCTGCCGCTTACCAGGACATTCTTGTTGATCTCCGCCGGATCGATGTCGATCTGGAGAATCTTTGCTTTCTTTGCAAACCGGCTGGTGTCGCCGGTGACACGGTCGCTGAAACGCGCGCCCAGGGTGATCAGCAGGTCGCAGTGAGCCACACCAAAGTTGGACGACTTGGTGCCGTGCATGCCCAGCATGCCGGTGTACAGCGGATCCGTGCCATTAAACGCGCCTTTTCCCATCAGGGAATCACAGACCGGAGCATGAACCTTATGGGCAAAGGTATTTACCGCCTCGGATGCGCCGGAGATGACGGAACCGCCACCCACGAAAATGAACGGACGCTTTGCTTCCTGAATCATTTCCAGGGCCTTCTCAATGTCCTCGTTCCTGATGGTCTCGGTTACCCGTTCGGGCATCACTGGCTTCTTGTACTCGTATTCCGTCTTATCTGCCGTGGCGTTCTTGGTAATATCCACCAGAACCGGGCCCGGACGGCCGCTTCTGGCAATGTCAAAGGCCTTGCGAAGGGCCGGAGCCAATGCTTCCGCGTCCTTGATGATAAAATTATGCTTGGTGATCGGCATGGTGATACCGGAGATATCGACCTCCTGGAAGGAATCTCTTCCCAGCAGGCCCTTGCCTACGTTACAGGTGATGGCTACTATGGGGACGGAATCCATGTAGGCGGTGGCGATACCGGTGACCAGGTTCGTGGCTCCCGGACCGGATGTAGCAAGACATACGCCTACCTTGCCGGTGGCCCTGGCATATCCATCCGCCGCGTGGGACGCGCCCTGTTCATGAGATGTCAGAATATGACGAATCTCATCGCTGTGCTTATATAATTCATCGTATACGTTCAGAATGGCTCCGCCCGGGTATCCGAAGACGGTGTCTACGCCCTGCTCTTTGAGACATTCTACTAAGATCTGTGCTCCTGTCAGTTCCATATTTGCTCTCCCCTTTATTCATATTAATTCGTACATTTAGCCCGCGCCAGGGCAGATTCTTATGCAAGCATAAAGTCTGCCCATACAAACGTATGGCTAAACTATTTCTCCAGGATAGCTCCTCTGTTTCCGGAAGTTACCATTTTTGCGTAGCGCGCCAGGTATCCTGTGGTGACCTTCGGCTCACGCGGCTGCCATTTTGCCTTTCTGGCTGCCAGCTCCTCGTCGGATACCAGAACCTCCAGCTTGTTGTTCGGGATGTCGATGAGGATGCGGTCGCCCTCTTCTACCAGTGCAATGGGTCCGCCTACGGCTGCCTCCGGGGATACGTGTCCGATGGACGCGCCTCTGGACGCGCCGCTGAAACGGCCGTCAGTAATCAGGGCTACAGTGGATCCGAGACCCATACCTGCGATGGCGGAGGTCGGGTTCAGCATCTCTCTCATGCCCGGGCCGCCCTTCGGTCCCTCGTAGCGGATGACAACCACGTCGCCTGCCACGATCTTGCCGCCCTTGATGGCTGCGATGGCATCCTCTTCACAGTCGAAGACGCGGGCCGGTCCCTCATGGACCATCATTTCCGGTACCACTGCGGAGCGCTTAACCACGCCAGTATCCGGAGCCAGGTTGCCCTTCAGGACAGCGATGCCGCCGATCTCACTGTAGGGATTCTCAATAGGTCGGATGACCTCCGGATTGCGGTTGACGCAAGGCCTGATGTTCTCGCCGACGGTCTTGCCGGTGACGGTAATCAGTTCTGTATTCAGCAGGTTCTTCTTATTTAACTCGTTCATGACTGCATAGACGCCACCCGCCTCGTTCAGGTCTTCCATGTAGGTGGGGCCTGCAGGCGCCAGATGGCAGAGGTTCGGGGTCTTGGCACTCATCTCATTGGCGATCTCCATATTCAGATCCACATCTGCCTCATGGGCGATGGCCGGCAGATGCAGCATGCTGTTGGTGGAGCAGCCAAGGGCCATATCTACGGTCAGGGCGTTCAGGAACGCTTCTTTTGTCATGATGTCCCGGGGACGGATGTTCTTTCTCCACAGCTCCATGACCTGCATACCTGCGTGCTTTGCAAGCTTGATACGCTCGGAGTAGACGGCCGGGATGGTTCCATTTCCCGGAAGGCCCATACCCAACGCCTCGGTCAGGCAGTTCATGCTGTTCGCCGTGTACATACCGGAGCAGGAACCGCAGGTGGGACAAACCTTTGCCTCGAATTCTTTCACATCGTCCTCGGTCATGGTTCCGGCTGCGTAGGAGCCTACCGCCTCGAACATGCTGGAAAGGCTGCGCTTCTGGCCGTGTACATGGCCTGCCAGCATGGGGCCGCCGCTGACAAAGATGGTGGGCACGTTGATGCGGGCTGCCGCCATCAGAAGTCCCGGAACGTTCTTGTCACAGTTCGGTACCATAACCAGGGCGTCAAACTGATGGGCCATGGCCATACACTCGGTGGAGTCGGCAATCAAGTCACGGGTTACCAGGGAATACTTCATGCCCACATGGCCCATGGCGATGCCGTCGCAGACTGCAATGGCCGGAAATACAATGGGAGTACCGCCGCCCATGGCGACACCAAGCTTTACGGCTTCTACGATTTTATCCAGGTTCATATGACCCGGTACGATTTCATTATAGGAACTTACGATCCCGACCAGTGGCTTCTTCATCTCTTCTTCCGTCAGTCCCAGTGCGTTGAACAGGCTGCGGTGAGGCGCCTGCTGCATGCCTACTTTTACTGCGTCACTTCTCATTTTTTCGTTCTCCTTCTATAATAAATATGTATTATACTCTCTCTGCGATCAGGTCGCCCATCTCGGTGGTGCCTACCTTCTTGCAGCCCTCGGACATAATATCGCCGGTGCGGTAACCCTCGGCCAGTACCTGAGAAACTGCCTGCTCGATAGCATCCGCCTCTTTGTCCAGATCGAAACTGTAACGCAGCATCATAGCTGCGGACAGGATCGTGGCAATCGGATTTGCGATATTCTGTCCCGCGATATCCGGAGCGGAACCGCCGCTGGGCTCGTAGAGTCCGAACTTGCTGTCGTTCAGACTGGCACTGGCCAGCATTCCGATGGAACCGGTTACCATGCTGGCTTCATCGGAGAGGATGTCGCCGAACATGTTCTCGGTCAGGATGACGTCGAACTGGGCCGGGTCTTTGACTAACTGCATGGCACAGTTGTCTACCAGCATATGGGTCAGTTCTACGTCCGGGTATTCTTTCGCCACTTCTTCCACGACTTTTCTCCAGAGTCTGGAGGAGTCCAGGACGTTGGCCTTGTCTACGCTGCAGACTTTCTTTCTTCTCTTGCCTGCGATGTCGAAGGCGCGCCTGGCGATGCGACGGATTTCATTTTCGTTATAGGTCAGGGTATCGATGGCGGTCATGACGCCGTCTACTTCTTTGGTCTCTCTGGCTCCGAAGTAGAGTCCTCCGGTCAGCTCGCGCATAATCATCAGGTCGAAACCTTTGTCGCTGATGTCTTTGCGAAGCGGGCAGGCATCCTGGAGCTCTTTGTAGAGGATGGCCGGGCGCAGGTTTGCGAAGAGACCTAAGGATTTACGAAGCTTTAAGAGACCTGCTTCGGGACGGCGATCTGCCGGGAGTTTGTACCATGGTGAGGTGGCTGCGTTGCCGCCGATGGATCCCATGAGGACTGCGTCGCTGCTTTTGGCGATTTCGATGGTTTCGTCGGTGAGCGGGACGCCGTGGACGTCGATGGATGCGCCGCCCATCAAGAGATCGGTGTAATGAATTTCGTGTCCGTATTTTTCTGCGATGCGGTCAAGGACTTTTCTTGCCTCTCGCACGACCTCCGGCCCGATGCCGTCGCCGGATATGACTGCTAAATTTAAGTTCATTTTTTCATCTCCCCTTTGATGCGTTACTTTAGTGTAGAAAATTCCGTATTATTATTACTATAGAACATAAATCGTGTTTTTTCAACTGGGAGATGCATTTTTTTTCATGTTGTGTGCTGCTGGGACAGAAAAATATTCCTCTGTGGGAACACGCCTAGGTTACGTACTGCCGGGGCAAAAAGCTTCCCCTGTGAGAACACGCACATTTTCCTACTCCTCGCAGGCGGCTTATACGCACCTGACCGCCTAACTCGGCCTTCGGCCTCAAACAGAGGCTCCTTCAGGTGCTGCCAGCCTGCTCGTCCCTACGGAAAATGAGCTAACGTTCTCACAGGGGAAGCTTTTTGTCCCGGCAGGGATATACGTCATTGATGAGATTAGACGTATTGTTCTGCGGGGTGGATCGTTTTTCTATATTATTGAAAATGGGTTACGCCAGGGTCTCCACTACGAACAGAGGCTCGCCTGCTTTGATCTCGCCATCTCCGATCTGGCGGATACGCTGGTTCGGAGTAAGTTCGGTGCAGAGCACCGGGGAGCAGAGGGAGGGTGCGTGGCTCTTCAGGAAATCGATGTCGATCTTCATGAGGGGCTCGCCCTTCTTAACCTTCTGGCCGTTCTCTACGAAGACCTGGAAGCCCTCGCCGTTCAGGTTTACGGTGTCGATACCGATGTGAAGGAGCAGGGCTACTCCGCTGTCGGTCTGGAAGCCGATGGCATGCTTGGTATCAAATACGAAAACTACCTCGCCGTCTTCCGGCGCGCAGATGGTGGCATCTTCGGGAGTTACGGCTGCGCCGTCACCCATCATTTTGCCTGCGAAGCCTTCGTCCGGTACATTCTCGATGGCGGTGGCCAGGCCGGTAATGGGGCTGGAAATGATGGTGGTAGAGACTACTTTTTCTTCTGTGGGCGCTGCCTTTTCGGTTGCTGCTTCTGTGGTGGATGCTGTGTCGGTGGTCTCTGCCACGTTCTCCTCCTCGAAGGTGTCCGGCGCGGTTTCCAGGTAGGTCTCCAGCTTTGCCTTGATGACGGTTACCTGGGGGCCGTAGATGATCTGAACGCCCTGTCCCTTGATGATGATACCGCGGGAGCCGGTGCTTTTGATCAGGGCCTCATTTACTTTGGAAGAATCTGCTACGGTCAGTCTGAGTCTGGTAGCGCAGCAGTCTACACCGGTGATGTTGGCTTTTCCGCCCAGACCTCTGGTAATGGTCTCGCTGACCGGGTCGGTGGATGTGGAAGTTGTTGTATTTGCTGCGTTTTTCGCGTTTACATCTGCTTTTGTGTACAGCTTGGTCTCCTCATCGTCGTCTTCACGTCCCGGGGTCTTGAAGTCAAACTTCTTGATCAGGAAGGTGAAAATGGCGTAATACAAAATGAAATAAATGATGCCCACCGGGATGATGCGAAGCCAGCTGGTCTTCTCATTTCCCTGCAGGATTCCGAACAGGAACAGATCCAGGAAGCCGCCGGAGAAGGTCAGGCCTACGGCCACGTTCAGCATATGCGCGATCATATAGGCGGAACCAGCCAGAATGACCTGTACCACGAACAGGGCCGGCGCTACGAACAGGAAGGAGAACTCCAGGGGCTCTGTGATTCCGGTGAACATACATGCCAGTGCTGCGGACAGCAGAAGACCGCCTGCCTGCTTCTTCTTTTCCGGCTTTGCACAGCGGTACATGGCCAAAGCCGCGCCCGGCAGACCAAAGATCATAAAAATGAACTCTCCGGAGAAGTAACGGGTTGCATCTGCACTGAAGTGTGCCACATGAGCGGAATCAGCAAGCTGTGCGAAAAAGATATTCTGGCCGCCCTGTACCATCTGTCCTGCCACTTCCATGGTGCCTCCCACTGCAGTCTGCCAGAAGGGCATGTAGAATACGTGATGCAGGCCGAAGGGAATCAGCGCACGCTTGATGATACCGAAGATCAGGGTTCCGATGTAGCCGCTGCCGGTTACCAGACCGCCCAGAGCATAGATGCCGTTCTGTACCACCGGCCATGCGAAGTACATCAGGATGCCGACGAACATGTATACTACCGTAGAGATAATCGGAACGAAACGAGAGCCGCCAAAGAAGGATAAAGCGTTCGGCAGCTCAATCATATGGAAGCGGTTGTGCAGAGCCGCTACGCCAAGGCCTACGATGATACCGCCGAAGACGCCCATCTGCAGAGACTGGATGCCGCACACAGAAGTGATGGTTCCTTCCAGCACGTCCGCGGAAATGGTGCCGTCGGCCAGGATCTTACCGTTGACCTGCAGCATGGCGTTGATGGCAGTATTCATAACGAAGAAGGCAATCAGCGCGGAAAGGGCGGATACTTCTTTCTCCTTGTGGGCCATACCGATAGCTACGCCCACGGCGAAGATCAGCGGCAGGTTATTGAACACGGCGCTGCCCACCTGATTCATGATAATTAACAGGGAATTTAATATGGTACCTTTGCCCAGGATGGCGGTCAAACCATAGGTGGCAATGGTGGTCTCATTGGTAAAAGAACTACCGATACCCAGCAGCAGACCCGCTACTGGAAGAATGGCGATGGGAAGCATGAAGGAGCGTCCCACCCGCTGCAATACGCCAAAAATCTTGTCTTTCATTGTTTTCTCTCTCCTTGAAATGCAATCTTATTTTTGACGTTTATGCAAGAGCTTATTCCTCTGTGCGGCAAAATCCCGATTCTCCGGATAACCGGATTTTGGGCACAAAAAAAAGACAATAACCCTCCATAAACATACAAAAATATTTGTGATATCTATGCCAAGTTAATGCCTGCCGAACAGTTACACACTTAATGCAAAATGAGTATACAACATGATTTATGGGAAAGTCAAGTATTTTTTATCTTCTCTTTACTTTTTTCTCCCTATTTGATACCATAATTTTAATATCACTTATGGGGGAGATTCAATTATGTATCGGGTGAGCAGAGTTTTGAATAATAACGGTGTCATCGCCATTGATATGGAAGATAATCAGGAATATGTATTGCTGGGAAAGGGGCTTGGCTTCGGGAAGAAGGTCTCGGAGCGGTTTGAGAAGCCGGATGGGATATCCATGTACCGGCTGGCAGATGATACGGAACGGGGTTCCGCGAAATCTCTGGCCCAGAATGTGGCTCCGGAATTTATCGAGATGGCCGACGCGGTTATGCGGGAAGCCGAAAGCCGCTTCGGCACCGTGGATCGCCGGGTCATGCTGCCCCTGGCCGATCATCTGTCCTTCGCAGCCTCCCGGGTCCGGAACGGCGAACAGATCAGCAATCCTCTGACCGACGACATCCGCACCCTGTTCCACAGTGAATTTAAAACGGCTCTCCTTATCAAGGATCTGTTCCGCGATCGTCTGGGTCTCTCCCTCGACGACCACGAGGTGGGCTACGTGGCTCTCCACATCCACTCCGCCATCGAGGATGAAAAAATTTCCATGGCCATGCAGACCGCACAGGCCGTCCGGGAGTGCGTTGACATGCTGGAGCAGGAAACAGGAGAGCACATCGACGTACTCTCCCTTGCCTACAATCGTCTCATGAATCATATCAAATACATGGTCGCCCGGGGTGTCACCGGCGAAGATCTGAAGGTGAATATGAACGACTATATGTCTATTAAATTTCCCAAATCCTACGCCCTGGCCACCTCTGTCTGCGATCGCCTGGCCGCTTCCACCGGTCTTACCTTCGACGAGATGGAGATCGGCTATCTGGCCATGCACATCGAGCGGGTTTACAGCACCTGCTCGCCATCCACGTAGAGATGGTAACTGTTTGCAGTAATGTTATCCGTGCTGCCGGTGAAGCTGCTCACGTAGCTGTCGCCGGTCAGCGTCCAGGTGGAGTCCTTACTTAAGGTCACGTCTACGGTGCCCTCTGCGCCGTCCGGATTGATACAGCCGGTAAAGCCGCTGCCATCTGTCAGGTTCAGCTTCAGACTGGAGATTTCATCCACCAGAATCTGGCCCTCGATCCTCTGCTTCTCCGCGTTCAAAACCACGTCTCCACCATTGGAGCCTTCCTGTCCCCAGCCTCTGCCGGAGGAATTTCCCTCGACTCTTAAGAATACCTCATTGGCCAGCTTGAAGGCCACATCCTTCAGGGAAATGGTACAGTCCGTGTTGGTCACATAGAACATATCGCCGCTCTTCGCTGTGATGCTGCCGCCCTCTGCGGTAAAGTTAGCCTTTCCTACCTCCGCGTCTCCCGACATACTCTGATAAATCATGATATTGTGAATATTTTCGCTGTCGTCCTGATAGGTACCGGTCATGTTACCGGTCACGTTGCAGTCTGTCAGGGAGACGGAATTCTTGCCCTCTACGACCACGGCTTCGCTGTTGTTGGCAATCAGTGTTGCGTCGGATACGCTGACGTCCGCAGTACTGTAGACTGCCGGACTTCCGGTGCCGTTGGTCACATAGCTGCCGCCATTTACATTCACAGTCCCGCCGCCCCGGTCACTACGAATGGCTGCGGAAGAGTTTCCCTGGGTTTCCACATCCAGATTGGCTGCGTTGGTGGTTCCGCCGCCGGTGGTCTGAATGCCGCCGGAGCAGTCGCCGGTAGTACGGATGGTGGAATCAGAAATATTGACCGTGGTTCCGGTTCCGTAGCTAAATATGCCGTTGCCGTTCTTCACACCGGTATTCACCGTGGCATTTTTTATGGTAACGGTGGCTCCATTCTGGGCCAGCAGTCCTGCGTTCATGCCGTAGAAATCGCCGTTGTCGGCGCTTGATGAGGAACCGGCAGTCTTATTAACAGTGATATTACTTAACGTCGCGGTGACTCCGTCCACCCGGAGGGCGTTCTCGTCGTCGCCGGTGGAGCTGTAGGTCTCGCCATCTGCGGTAGTATCCGCATCTATCGTCGTGGCCGCCGTTCCGTTGGAAGCGTCGCTGCCCTGGCCGGGGCCGTCGTTACCTCCCGCACCCGGGCCGCCCGCGTTCTTCACTATCACAGTCAGCGCATTGTTATCCGCGTCCAGGGTCAGCTCCAGGATGCTGCCTTCCTTGATATCGTCGACAGTTCCATCGGTAGTCTCACTGCCCTGCTCTACGGTGATCTGTGTATCATCCGTCAGGGTAAACGTGATGGCTTCACCGGAGGCGGTGAACATGGACGGTGCCTGACCCTGGCCGTCTGGGGCTCCGTTTGGCACGCCACCGTTTCCATTGCCATTATCCGAAGGCGCCTGGCTGTCTGAGCTGTCTCCATCCGGCTTTGCGGGAGTCTCACCGCTCGGTGCCTCTCCATCCGGTTTCTCCGGAGCTTCCCCGTCTGTACTCTCTCCGTCCGGCTTCTCCGGCGCTTCTCCACTGGGAGCCTCGCCGTCTGGTTTTTCCGGTGCCTCGCCCGGAGCCTGACCATCGCCCGGCGCCTGCATTTCAGCCATCGCGCCCAGGTCCGCCGTCACCGTATTGCCGTCTACCGCTGTCACCTGCGCAGTTACGCTCTCGCTCTCTTCTGCCTCAGACGTCTGTGTGCTATCTGCCGTTGTCTTTGTACAACCGGTCATTCCCACTGTCGCCAATGCCACAGCACAACCCATCGCCAACAATTTCGCATACTTCATAATCTTATACCTCCATTTACGCCCCGAAAGCCTTCCGCATCCGGCGTCAATGCTTTTATTTTTCTGTTGATGCTGTTATCATACCGGAACTTTGTGTTCAGATTATGGGAAAATTATGGGAAAACTGTGAAATGCTGTTTCCTGTGAACGCAATCCTGCGTTCATATACCTTCTGATTTTCACATATACTGTAAAACTACAAGTCGAAGGAGTCCGCCTATGAAACCTGTCGCTTCCATGTCTGCTCACCTGTTCCTGCGCCTGTGCGGGATTGCCCTGCTTCTGACCCTGGCCTATTTCGGCGGTCAGGGCGTCGCGCGCATTTCGGACGGAAGTGCTGCACTACTCCCTGTATCCGGAGCAGCTTCCACCAGCTGGGGACTGGGCTTTGGTGAACCCGGCACTCCGCCCACCGGTACAGTTTCTGCCAATACGCTAAAAAAATATGACGCTTATTACATAGAAGAAACGGCGGAAAAGAAGCTCTATCTGACCTTCGACTGCGGCTTTGAAAATGGCAATACGCCTGCGATTCTGGACGCCCTGAAGAAGCATGACGCGCCCGCCACCTTCTTCGTGGTGGGCCATTACCTGGAGACCAGCCCGGATCTGGTGAAGCGGATGCTGGCCGAGGGACACACGGTGGGCAATCACACTTACCATCATCCGGATATGTCCAAAATCAGTACCGAAGCGGACTTCTCGAAGGAGCTGGAATCCCTGGAAACCCTTTACCAGGAAGTGACCGGCGAGCCCATCTCGAAATACTATCGGCCACCCCAGGGCATTTACAGCGAAAAGAACCTGCAGATGGCGAAGGAACTGGGTTACCACACCTTCTTCTGGAGCCTGGCCTACGTGGACTGGAAGCAGGATGACCAGCCCACCCACGAACAGGCCTTCGACAAGCTCCTGACCCGTGTCCACCCGGGCGCTGTGGTGCTGCTCCACAATACCTCGAAAACCAATGGGGAGATTCTCGACGAGCTATTGACGAAGTGGGAGGAGATGGGGTATACCTTTCATCCGCTCAGCGAGCTGTGCGGGGCGTAACGAAAACCGGGAATGAATCTACAGTAATTCATTCCCGGAGTCTGACTTTGTCTTTTCTGCATCTGCTTTGTTTAAAAAAGGAAGCGCCTCCCAGCGCTCCCTTTTTCATCTCATTTTTATCTTCCCGCGATAACCTCGACCTCGCACAGAACTCCCTTGGGCAGGTCCTTCACTGCCACGCAGGATCTGGCCGGAGCCTCTTCCTTAAAATAGCGGCTGTATACCTCGTTGAACTTGGCAAAATCCGCGATGTCTGCCAGGAAACAGGTGGTCTTGATCACGTTGCTGTAGTCGAGACCTGCCTCTTTTAAGATAGCTCCCACATTCTTCAGGGACTGTTCTGCCTGACCCTCGATGTTGTCAGACTCTACCTCGCCGGTAGCCGGGTTTACCGGAATCTGGCCGGATGCGTATACCATACCATTATACTCGATGGCCTGGGAATAAGGGCCGATGGCTGCGGGTGCATTGGTTGTAGCGATCACTTTTTTCATTGTTTTACCTCCATTGATTCTTTGGAATAAAATTTATTCCATTCTTTACTATATAGCGTTAAATTTTCCTTGTCAATTCAGGATTCTGATTATCCATTTCTCATAATTTCCAATCCGCAGATTTTTCTCATTTAAAATCAGAACGTAAAAAGAAAGAGAAGTTTTTGACGCTTCTCTTTCTCCCAATGTTTATTTACTGCACCTGCAGGCTCGTATACCCCATCAGATCCAGATCCACCGCGCAGGCGGCCTCCCGGCCCTCGCGGATGGCCCATACAACCAGAGACTGGCCCCGGTGCATATCTCCGGCGGTGAAGACACGATCCACGTTGGTCTTATACTGGCCCGGAGCGGTGTTGACGTTGGTTCTGGCATTGACCTCCACGCCAAAGGCCTTGGTCACGTAGTCCTGGCTGCCCAGGAAGCCTGCGGCGATCAGTACCACGTCCACATCCAGGGTGAACTCGCTGCCCTCTATGGGCACCATCATCATACGGCCGGTCTTCTCGTCCTTTCTGCTTTCCAGCTTACAGCAGACCGCCTTCTTCAGATTGCCTGCCTTGTCTCCGACGAACTCCTTGACTGTGGTGGTATAGATACGCGGGTCGGAACCGAACATGGCGATGGCTTCTTCCTGGCCGTAATCGGTCTTGCAGATCTTCGGCCATTCGGGCCAGGGGTTGTTCGGAGTCCGGGTGTCCGGCGCCTTCGGCATCATCTCCAGCTGAATCACGGATTTTGCGCCCAGTCGGATGGATGTTCCCACGCAATCGTTTCCGGTGTCGCCTCCGCCGATGACCATGACGTTCTTTCCCTTGGTGGAAATAAATTTCTTATCAGCGAAATTGGAATCCAGAAGGCTCTTGGTGGTAGCCCGCAGAAAATCTACCGCGAAGTAGATACCGTTCAGCTCTCTGCCCGGCACCTTGATGTCCCGGGGATTGGAGGCTCCGCAGGCCAGGATGACGCGATCGTAATCCTTCAGGATCTCCGCCGCCTTCTTGTCCTTGCCCACATCTGTATTCACTACAAACTCCACGCCCTCGGCTTTCATCATATCGATCTTCCGGTCGATGATGTGCTTCTCCAGCTTCATGTTCGGAATACCATAGCGCAGAAGTCCGCCTACCCGGTCGAAGCGCTCAAAGACCGTCACAGAATGTCCTCTGTGGTTCAGTTGATCGGCTGCCGCCAGTCCCGAGGGGCCGCTTCCGATAATCGCAATCTTCTTGCCGGTACGGTTCTTGGGCGGCGTCGGCACGGCGTAGCCCTCCTTGTAGGCATTTTCGATGATGGCCAACTCGTTGCTCTTCGTTGACACCGGATCGCCATTCAGGTTGCAGGTACAGGCCTTCTCGCAGAGGGCCGGGCACACGCGGCCCGTGAACTCCGGAAAGCTGCTGGTGCGCTTCAGGCGCTTGTAGGCCTGCTCCCAGTTGCCCATGTAAAGCAAATCGTTCCACTCGGGAATCAGGTTGTGCAGCGGACATCCGGAGGCCATGCCGCCGATCATCATGCCTGCCTGGCAGAAGGGGACGCCGCATGCCATGCAGCGCGCTCCCTGTTTTTCCTGCTCCTCTTTGGAAAGAGGGGTATGGAATTCATTAAAATGCTTGATACGTTCCTTCGGAGACTGGGCTTTTGGATTTACCCGGTCATACTCCATAAATCCTGTCGGTTTTCCCATGATGCTCCCCTCCTTATTTCTGCTGGTTTGCGTAAAATGCTTCAATCTGTGCCTGCTCGCTGCTTAAGCCCTTCTCCTCCATCTGAACGATGGTCATAAGCATTCTCTGGTAATCCCGCGGAATAATCTTCTTAAACTTCGGAAGATAAGCTCCAAAGTTATTCAGGATTTCCTTGCCCTTCTCAGAATTGGTGTAAGCCACATGATCCTCGATCATGCCCTTCAGCTCCAGCACATCGTATTTATCAGTCACTTCCTGAATCAGAACCATGTCCTTATTCAGCTTTGTGTACAGGTCTCTGTCCTCATCCAGCACATAGGCCACGCCGCCGCTCATACCTGCGGCGAAGTTCTTGCCGGTCTTGCCAATGACAGCCACCCGGCCTCCGGTCATGTACTCGCAGCCGTGGTCGCCCACGCCCTCGACGACTGCTACCGCGCCGGAATTACGGACGCAGAAACGCTCGCCGGCCACGCCGTTGATGTAAGCCTTACCGCTGGTGGCGCCGTAGAGGGCCACATTTCCAATGATGATATTTTCATCCTGCCTGTAATGCACGCCTCTGGGCGGATAAACTACCAGCTTGCCGCCGGACAGGCCCTTGCCGAAGTAGTCATTGCTGTCGCCCTCCAGCTCCAGGGTCAGACCCCTGGGGATAAAGGCACCGAAGCTCTGTCCGCCCGCGCCCTTACATTTCACGGTAAAGGCATCCTCTTCCAGGCCTTCCGGATACCGCTTGGTGATCTCGGAACCGAACATGGTGCCGAAAGCACGGTCCGTATTTTTTACATCCACCTCAATGCTGCGTTTGGAACCATTTTCCAGGGCGGGAAGAAGCTGCTTGAACAGCACCTTCTGATCCAGAGTCTTCTCCAGCTCGAAGTTGTAGACCAGCTTCGGGTCAAAGATGACCTTCTGGCCCTTGCCCGCGAACGGGTTATTCAGGATGTTGCTTAAGTCAATCTCCGCCTGACGGCCAGTCAGTCCCTCGCGTACCTTCAGAAGGTCGGAGCGGCCCACCAGCTCATCCACGGTACGCACGCCCAGGCGCGCCATGTATTCGCGGAGATCCTGCGCGATAAAGCGCATGAAGTTGATGACGTATTCGGGCTTGCCGCGGAACCGTTTTCTCAGCTCCGGGTTCTGGGTAGCCACGCCCACCGGGCAGGTATCCAGATTGCAGACACGCATCATGACGCAGCCCATGGTTACCAGCGGAGCCGTCGCGAAGCCGAACTCCTCGGCTCCCAGCATAGCCGCAATGGCCACGTCCTCGCCGGTCATCAGCTTGCCGTCGGTCTCAATGCGGACACGGCCCCGGAGGCCATTCATGATCAGGGTCTGGTGTGTCTCCGCCAGTCCCAGCTCCCAGGGAAGTCCCGCGTTGTGGATAGAGCTTCTGGGCGCCGCTCCGGTACCTCCGTCGTATCCGGAAATCAGGATAACCTGGGCTCCGGCCTTGGCTACACCGGCTGCGACCGTTCCCACGCCGGCTTCGGAAACCAGCTTCACGGAAATCCGCGCGTCCCGGTTGGAATTCTTCAAATCATAAATCAGCTGCGCCAAATCCTCGATGGAATAGATATCGTGATGAGGCGGCGGGGAAATCAGGCTCACGCCCGGCGTGGAGTGACGGGTCTTCGCGATCCACGGGTACACCTTTCCGCCCGGCAGATGGCCGCCCTCACCGGGCTTCGCGCCCTGGGCCATCTTGATCTGCAGCTCTTTGGCGCTGACCAGATACCGGGAGGTTACGCCGAAACGTCCCGAAGCCACCTGCTTGATGGCGGAACAGCGGTTCAGGCCGTCCGGCCCGATTTCCAGACGCTCCAGGCTTTCACCGCCCTCACCGGAGTTGGACTTGCCATGCAAAGTATTCATGGCGATGGCCAGACATTCATGGGCCTCCTGGGAAATAGATCCGTAGGACATGGCTCCGGTCTTAAACCGGGTCACGATGGAATCCACGCTCTCTACTTCCTCAATGGGCACGCCCTTCTTCGGATAGTTGAAGTCCATCAATCTGCGGAGATAACCGCGGTTATTTTCCCCGTTGATGAGCTCTGTGTATTCCTTAAACATCTTGTAGTCGCCCCGCTTTGTGGACTCCTGCAGCAGATGGATGGTCTGGGGGTTGTACAGATGCTTCTCGCCGCCGCTTCTGCTCTTATGGCGTCCCACGCTCTCCAGAGTCAGGTCTACGTTCAGTCCCAGGGGATCAAAGGCTGCGGAATGAAGCTCGTCCGCCTGTTTCTCGATGTCTGCCAGAGTGATGCCGCCCACACGGCTGACGGTATTGGTGAAGTACTCGTCCACCACATTCTTGTCGATACCGATGGCCTCGAAGATCTTGGAGCCCTGATAGGACTGGATGGTGGAAATACCCATCTTGGAAGCGATTTTTACAATGCCATGAAGTACCGCGCTGTTATAATCGTCTACGGCTGCGTAATAATCTTTATTCAGCAGCCTGCATGATACCAGTTCCCGGATGGTCTCCTGTGCCAGATAGGGGTTGATAGCACAGGCGCCGTAGCCTAAAAGCGCTGCGAAATGATGTACCTCTCTAGGCTCGCCGCTCTCCAGAATTAACGCCACGCCAGTACGCTTCTTGGTGGTAACCAGATGCTGGTTCAGTCCGGATACCGCAAGCAAGGACGGAATCGCCACATGGTTCTCATCCACGCCCCGGTCGGAGATAATCAGGATATTCGCGCCGTCCCGGTAAGCACGGTCCGCCTCCACATACAGACGATCCATGGCCTTCTTCAGGCTGGTATTTTTATAATAGGTAATCGGAATCACTTCCACCTTGAAGCCCGGAACCTTCATGCTCTTAATCTTCAGGATATCTGTGTTCGTCAGAATCGGATGATTGATGCGAAGCAGTCTGCAGTTTTCCGGGGTCTCCTCCAGCACATTTCCTTCCTTGCCCACATACACGGTGGTAGAAGTGACGATTTCCTCACGGATGGCGTCGATGGGCGGATTCGTTACCTGGGCGAACCGCTGCTTGAAATAGTTGAAAAGCGGCGGATGCTCCTCGGACAATGCCGCCAGCGGGGTGTCAATACCCATAGCTCCGATGCCCTCGGCTCCGTTCTGGGCCATCTGCAGGATGGAGGTACGGTATTCCTCGTAGTTGTATCCAAAAGACTTCTGCAGTTTTCTGCGTTCATCTGCGGAAAACTCCGGTACTCTTTCATTGGGAATCTTCAGATCCTTTAACTGTACCAGATTGCTGTCCAGCCACTCGCCGTAGGGCTGTGCGGAAGCGTATTTCTCTTTCAGATGCTCGTCGTCGATCACCTCGCCTTTGACTGTATCCACCAGAAGCATTTTGCCCGGATGCAGTCTCTCCTTGACTACGATCTTGGTCGGGTCGATGTCCAGGACTCCCACCTCGGAGGAAAGAATCAGATCGTCATCAGTGGTGATATAGTAACGGGAAGGACGGAGGCCGTTGCGGTCCAGAACCGCTCCCATCACATCGCCATCGCTGAACAGAATGGAGGCCGGGCCGTCCCAGGGCTCCATCATGGTAGCGTAATACTGATAGAAATCACGCTTCTTCTGGGACATGGCCTTATTGTTATCCCAGGGCTCCGGAATGGTAATCATGACGGCCAGCGGAAGATCCATGCCGCTCATAACCAGGAACTCCAGGGTGTTATCCAGCATGGCGGAATCGGAACCGGAGGCATTGACCACCGGAAGAACCTTGTTCAGGTCTTTTTTCAGGTGGCTGGACTCCATAGTCTCTTCCCGGGCCAGCATCTTGTCTGCATTGCCCTGGATGGTGTTGATCTCGCCGTTGTGTACGATGAAACGGTTGGGATGCGCCCGCTCCCAGCTTGGATTCGTGTTGGTACTGAATCGGGAATGTACGATGGCGATGGCCGATTCGTAATTTTCATCCTGCAGATCCTGGAAGAAAGAGCGCAGCTGATGTACCAGGAACATGCCTTTGTATACGATAGTTCTGCTGGAAAGGGATACCACGTAGGTGTCGTCGTTGGACTGCTCGAAGGTCCGACGGGCCACATAAAGCTTCCGGTCGAAGTCCAGTCCCTTTTCCACGTTTGCCGGACGTTTGACGAAGCCCTGCATGATGCACGGCATCTTCTCCAGCGCCTTGGTGCCAAGGACAGACGGCACGGTGGGAACTTCTCTCCATCCTAAGAACTCCATCCCTTCTTTTTCTACGATGATTTCGAACATCTTCCGGGCCTGGTTGCGCTTCAGTTCATCCTGGGGGAAGAAGAACATGCCGATACCGTAATCTCTTTCTTCACCTAAAAAGACGCCGAGAGGTTTGACTGCCTGGGAGAAGAACTTATGTGATATCTGTAATAAGATTCCTACTCCGTCTCCAGTCTTACCTTCGGCGTCTTTGCCGGCCCTGTGTTCCAGGTTCTCTACAATTTTCAATGCGTTCGCCACGGTCTCGTGACTTTTCAATCCTTTGATGTTGACCACTGCACCGATACCGCAGTTATCGTGCTCAAATCGCGGGTCATACAATCCCTTGCTCTGTTGGCTCATACCTATCCCTCCAGATCCTTGAACTCGCTTGTTTGGAATTTTCAATTACTATTATTCTTCAGTGCAGCGTCCTGCTCTGACTTTATTGGTACTATACAACGATTTTTTTCAGATGTAAAGAGTGAATTTTTGTATTATTGTCAGATTATTTGTGAATTTCGTCTTTTTCGTTGAATTGCATCTTTGTTTTCTCTTTTTTCTTTGGAAATGAGGACTATAGGAACAATTCAAATATCATTTTTCTCAATAATTTCTACGCTATTTTTATGATATTCTCTGCTTTTCGTTCCTTACATCCTTACTTTTCTTTTGAAAGTGGAAATTTTTTCCATATTTCAAATCCAGCCAGCAGACACACCGCTGTCACCGCCAGATACAACGGCAAACTTCCATAAAGCACATTCTGCCACTCCGGCATCCTCTCCAGAAAAATGGTAGAGGCGTTCACCGCCGCATGAGCCAGAATTGCCGGTAGCAGGGAGCCTTCGGACTCGTAGATCCAGTTCAGATAGAGGCCGATCAGAAAGGCGAAGAGCCCCTGCACCAGATTCCCATGAAGAATGCCAAAAAGCAGGGACGCGCAAGCCATGCCGGCATAGCGGTTCTGAAGCACCCCTTTTAGATTCCGGTACAGAACGCCCCGTACCAGCAGCTCCTCCAGGATCGGCGCCGTCACCATGCTGGCTGCCACAAGCGACAGGAGGCTGCTTGTATACATGCTGTCCGCGGCTGTCTCATAGCCCGGAAACAGGGTCGGCAGCGGCGTCAGGCCGATCAGCAGGTTGATGCCCCGGCCCAGGAAGAGGCCGCCCAAAATCGCCAGAAGCAGGCGGCCTGTCCGGGACTTTCTTTTCCAGACTGCGTTTTTTCCGCCGCGTTTCGGTTCCGGCTCCTCCAACTGCTCCCGGATACAGCTTTCCCGATACATTCTATAAAAAATTGGTATTTCAATCCCATTGACCACAGCCAGCTCCCAGACTGCATGCTCCGGTGCTGTGAAGAATTCGAAAAAACAAAGCTCCAGGGCCGCCTGGATTGCCATATTCAAACTCACGTACAGCAGGAACGGCATAGCCAGCTCCCACAGGCTTTTACTGAGATTCTTTCTCTGCTCCATGCTCTTTCACATACTCTCCCGCATTTTTTCCGGCGTCCTCTCCGATAAGGTTCAGAGCCTTCTGTGTAAAATGGATTCCCCCCTCGTCCTTCATATCCGCCCCGGTCAGCTCGGCCGGGAGGGTGGACACCAGCACGATATCCTCATTTTCCTCGCAAATCTGCAGCTGCGCGTCCATAATCTCCTGGTGTCTGGTCAGATCCGTCAGATCCGGGCCCAGCTGAATCAGGAAGCAATCCTCCACACCCTGCTCCTCCATATCATCCACCAGCTGCCGCAGCATGGTCTGATACTCATCCCCGGGCGTCTCCAGATTCGCGTCCGCCTCTCCCTGGAACCAGACCATGTAAATGTGACGCGCCCGGATTTTTTCTTTTTTCAGGCACTCCTTCGCCGCATTCAGGCGATCCGCCGCCTCTTCCTTCCGCCCGCTGTTCAGCCATCCGTTCAGGGAAGAGCTGCCCCGGGACGCGGAAATGGCCACCACCGGAACGCCAGTTTTCTCATAATAGGCGTTTACAAAGGCCGTCACCATGCTGCCGTTCCGCTCCAGGATATCCGTATCATCCAGAGCTCCCCGATTCTCATTCTGGCCGAAGGGCTCCGTCAGCACATGCAGGTTGTCCGGATCGGTCACGGCCCGGTACTCATACCCGGCTCCCTCTGTCAGCTCCGGTGCCTGCGAGGCGTCGCCGCCCGCTCCGCTCACATTGCTCTGCCCCATAAACAGAATCACGTCCATGCCCCGCCAGGTTTTCTGCTGATAGATGTTGACCGCCACCATGAGCAGACAGCACAGGGCGCTCAGGATGAAAATGATTTTTTTATTGTTTGGTATTCGGTTCATAGAATTCTCCGTTTCTTATACTTTGACCCTGTTTCACCTTTGGCTACCAGGGTTCTCTTCCATATGGATTCATATTCTACAAGTATAAGCCCCTTCTTTGTCCCTGTCAAATCTTCCTGCTATTCACGAAAATACAAAATGTTTTTCTGTACTTTTTCACGAAAATGCAAAATGTTTTCTCTTGACTTTCTTCCCTGTCTGCCCTATATTTAAATCAATCACATAGCGAAAGCTAGGGGAGCCAAAGGCTGAGAATACACATCTGTGTTGACCCTCATTACTTGAACCGGTTAATACCGGCGTAAGGAAGCATCTTTTGTATCCCCTCCTGTGAAATTTTTTCATTCCTAAGGAGGTTTTTTTATGTCACTTTTTGCTACCAAACTGGTGGACGAATACGGTAACGCCACCTACAACCTGACGGGCCTGGGTTACGGTGCCCTGGTCGCCCTGATGCTGGTTCTTCTGATCCTGGCCTGCTATCTCACCGGAGACAAGGCAAAATTGAAAACGAAGCACCTGGTTTTTTCTGCCGTTGCCATGGCCCTGGCCATGATCACGTCCTTCCTGAAGCTTTTTGAGGCTCCCATGGGCGGATCCGTTACTCTGTTTTCCATGCTGTTCATCTGCTGTATCGGTTACTGGTACGGCCTGCGGGCCGGTATTATGACCGGCGTGGCCTACGGCCTGCTGCAGCTCATCTCCGATCCTTATATCATCAGCCTGCCCCAGATGATTACGGACTATATCCTGGCCTTCGGCGCACTGGGTCTGTCCGGTATCTTCTGTAACAAGAAAAATGGCCTTGTGAAAGGCTACATTGTAGGCGTCCTGGGCCGCTACCTCTTCGCATTCCTGTCCGGCCTGATTTTCTTCGGCATGTACGCGGAAGGATCCGGTATGAGCGCCCCGGTTTATTCCCTGGCCTACAACGGCTCTTATCTGGGCTGCGAGGCGGCCATTACACTGATTGTACTGGCGATTCCGGCGGTGAATAAGGCGTTTGTGCGGGTGAAGCAGATGGCGGTGGCAGATTAAACAATCATTCTTTTACACCAATAAAAAATACCGCGGGTTCTTTTGCGGAACCTGCGGCATTTTTCCCTTTTCGAAAACTTTTTACAACCCTGTTTCCTTCTATTTTTCCGACGTTTTCTCTCTATCTTTCTGTGACTGCCGTTTCTTTTTGATGGTAAACCGAAGCTCCGCCTGCTTTGTGCCGATGATCATTTCCCACTGGATGCCGTCGCATTCGGTACGGTTGGAAAGGATGTCGTCTTTTTCGTAGCTTTCGGTGTCATACTCTACCATAAGCATGCCCTTCTGACGCTCACCTCCGATGATCATGCGGTGATCGGTGAAGGCGATGACAGGGTGCCACATCATGGGGAGAGCGTTTCGGGTGTATTCGCCATACTGGGTGACCAGTTCGACGGCTTCGCCAGGCTTCAATTCCGTTTCAATAGCTTTCAGAATCTTCTCGCACTTACTCTCGTCCGGCTCCGGCTGCTGGCGGCTTTTCAGAAAGTACAGCATCTCTTGAGCCGTGTGCATTTTCGGGCACTGATTTTCCATCAGGCTTTCCAGCTGCTCCGTAGTGAACTTGTACTCATCTTTATTCATGCGCTGGCACTGGAGGATGCGGATAAAACCGCACAGCATCAGAAACAGAACTCCATCGATGATGCCGCCATCTATTCCTCTGTATGCCCGGAGCAGCTCCATAACCACATATCCGACAGTGGCCACACCTACGCAAAACAGACTGAATTTCAGGCTGGAATCGATCTGTTTCTTCCAGGCTGCCCGCTCCTGATTCAGATACTGCACTACGGTATGCAATCCCTCATAGGTGACGACTCCGGCATTTCCACTTTCTATTTCCCGCCTGCTTCCCTCCAGCAGTTCCTGCACTGTCACACCCAGCACATCTGCCAGAGTAAGCAGCAATGAGATATCCGGCATTCCGTGACCATTTTCCCAGCGGGAGACACTGCGGGAATTGACACCCAATCTGTCGCCAAGCTGCTCCTGGGTCATGCCCTTTTCCTTTCTCAGTTCCGCGATGAATTTTCCGGTTTTTATCTGCTCCATGGTGAAGTCCTCCTGCTGTGTTTTCTGATTTTATCTTAGCATAAACGTGTGCATAGGGACATGACATAGAATGAGAGTCCCCTGAAAATTAGTAAAATATTGCTCTTCACACTTTTCATGATAACACGCTTGTGCAACGCACGAATTTTTGTATCGTATTTGGAATATTTTTACAGCTCCATGTATTAAAAATCCGGAATTGAAATTGTGAACCTGTTCACATGTTTCAATCCCGGATCTCTCACATTACCTATTTATCTTACATTCTCTCCGGTGCTTCGAAGCCCAGCACATCGATGCAGGTCTCCAGCACCCGCTTGGTCAACTGCAGTACAGCCACCAGCCCTGCACGCTTCTCTTCGTCCTCTTCGCCAAGAATCTTTGTCTCATGATAGAACTTGTTGAAGGCGTTCGCCAGCTCATAGATATAAGCGCAGACCTTATGGGGCGCCAGCTCGTCAAAGGCATTCTCCAGCACGCCGTTGAAGCGGGCCAGTACCAGCTCCAGCGCCTTCTGGCTGTCATTTTCCGCTGCCGGAATCCGTCCCTTTGTCAGATCGCCGCCCTGGGCCTGATACTTGTTCAGAATGGACTTAATCCGCACAATGGTGTACAGGATATAGGGTCCGGTATTGCCCTCAAAGGAGGTAAAGCGGTCGATATCGAACACGTAATCCTTGGAGGCCTGGTTAGACAGGTCGCCATACTTGATGGCGGACAGACCAATCTTCTTCGCCGTATCCCGCGCCTCTTCCTCGGAAATCTCAGAATTCTCCGCGATCTTTTGATACATCTTTTCGTTGATATCGGCAATCAGGTACTCCAGACGCATAACGCCGCCCTCGCGGGTCTTGAAGGGCTTACCGTCCTTGCCGTTCATGGTACCAAATCCTAAGAATTCCAAATCCGTCTCCGGCTTTACCAGACCGGTCTTCTTGGCACAGCGGAATACCTGGATAAAATGCATCTCCTGACGCTTATCTACTACGTAGATGACCTCGTCCGGATCAAAGAGCTTTCGGCGCTCCACCAGAGTCGCCAGGTCGGTGGTGGTATACAGGGACGCTCCGTCAGACTTCAGAATCATGCAGGGCGGAACCTCTTTGGTATCCGTATCCTCTTTGACGTCAACTACCAGCGCGCCCTCGCTCTCATAAGCAAAGCCCTCGTTCTTCAGCTTCTCCACCATATCCGGAATATAGGGCTGGGCGTCGGACTCGCCTTTCCACAGGTCGAACTCCACATTCAGATTCGCATAGTTGCGCTTCAGATCGGTGACCGACACATTTAAAATATGCTGCAGGATGGCCTGATAGCCTCTATGCCCGTGCTGCACCAGATAGGTGGCGTGCATCGCCTGCTCCTTGTAGGCCTCGTCCTCCTTGAAACGTGCGCTGGCTGCCGGATAGATCTCCTCCAGCTCGGAAATGGTAAAGGGCGCTTCGGTCGGATACTCGCCGGTATAGTCCTCATCGAAATACACCAGATCCGGTTTACGTTCCTTCAACTCTGTGATAATCAGTCCCATCTGCAGTCCCCAGTCTCCCAGATGGATGTCGCCGATCACCTTGTGCCCTGCGAAACGTCCCAGGCGCTTCACGCTCTCGCCGATGATGGCAGAACGGAGATGTCCCACATGCAGCGGCTTCGCCACGTTGGGTCCGCCGTAATCAATGACGATGGTTTTCGGGTTCGCGGTCTTCTCACAGCCCAGACGCTCGTCATCGGCCATGCCCTGCAGGTATTCCTGCACATAGGCTGGCGCCAGCTTCAGGTTCAGAAAGCCCGGATTTACCGCATTGACCTCGGAAAACAGCTCCTGCTCCTTTAAGCTCTCCGCCACCTTATTGGCAATCTGAATGGGCGCGCAGTGATATTTTTTCGCGCCTGCCATGGCGCCGTTACACTGATACTCGCACAGGTCCGGGCGATTGGAAATGGTGACCTTTCCGTACTCGGCCTCATAGCCGCAGTTTACAAAGGCTTCGGATACCGCAGCGGTAATCCGATCCAGTAACTTCTCCATACACGTATTCTCCTCTTGTAAAAATCTTTTCTTTATAATGCTTTCGGCTGCGATTCTTTACTTTTTTTCGCAGAACCACTATAATAATATCTATTATATGTAAAATGCAAGAAAAGATCAAATCTTTTCTGTAAGGAGGATCTTATGAAACTGATTTCCTGGAATGTAAACGGCCTGCGGGCCTGTGTCGGGAAAAATTTTATGGAAGATTTCAAGAAACTGGACGCCGATATTTTCTGTCTCCAGGAAACCAAGCTCCAGGAGGGACAGATTGAACTCGATCTGCCCGGCTATCATCAATACTGGAATTACGCGGAGAAAAAGGGATATAGCGGAACCGCCATTTTTACAAAGGAGGAACCCCTGAGCGTGGCTTACGGCATCGGTATCGAGGAGCACGACCACGAGGGACGCGTGATTACGCTGGAATTTGAGGACTACTATCTGGTGACGGTCTATACGCCCAACTCCCAGGACGGCCTTAGGCGCCTGGACTACCGAATGCAGTGGGAGGATGATTTTCTCGCCTATATCAAGAGTCTGGATGAAAAGAAACCTGTCATTTACTGCGGCGACCTGAATGTGGCCCATCAGGAAATCGATCTGAAAAACCCGAAGACCAATCGCAAAAACGCCGGTTTCACCGACGAGGAACGGGCGAAAATGACCACCGTCTTAAGCTCCGGTTTTGTGGACACCTTCCGCTACTTCTATCCGGACGCCGAGGGCGTCTACTCCTGGTGGTCTTACCGCTTCCGCGCCCGCGAGAAGAACGCAGGGTGGCGCATTGATTATTTTATCGTATCCGAACGGCTGAAGGATCGACTGGAAAACGCCTCCATTCACACGGAAATTTTCGGTTCGGATCACTGCCCGGTGGAGCTGGATCTGAAGTAAGGATAAAAAGGAATGTGCCATTGGCACATTCTCGCGCCGAGGCGCGGTTGCCTTGGCAACCATCTACCACTGCGCCGCAGTGCGATAATATTTTTTATGGAATAGGGAATTCTATCGGAATTTCCTATTCCATGAAAAAAACCCTGAGGAGCTTATCCTCAGGGCTTCTTTTGTATCAAGCTGGAAATGAGACTCGAACTCACGACCCCTTCATTACGAGTGAAGTGCTCTACCGACTGAGCTATTCCAGCCTGCTGTGTCAGCAACTGCTATTATACTCGAAAATGAAATATTTGTAAAGGGGGCAATTAAAATTTCTCAACTGCACTTTCCGCAGGCCTCGCAGGCCGACGGCGCAGTGGCGCAGCCGCCGAGGGCCGTCTCCCGAAGCTCTGCCGGAAGCCGTCTGCCCACGTTGTACATCACCACGATCATCTCGTCCAGCGGAATCAGCTGAGGGACTCCGGCCAGGGCCATTTCCGCGGCGGTCAGGGCTGTGGCGGCTCCGGCTGCGTTGCGGTTCTGGCAGGGGTATTCCACCAGGCCGCCTACGGGATCACAGACCAGTCCCAGCAGGTTCATAAGAACCGTGGAAGCCGCGTCCAGACAGGCCTTCGGAGATCCGCCAAGCAGCTCCACAGCGGCTGAGGCCGCCATGGCGGAGGCTACGCCCACCTCGGCCTGACAGCCGCCCACAGCGCCTGCCACCGTAGCGTTCCGCATGGCCAGGTATCCCACGGCTCCCGCGTTGTAAAGGGCCTGTATCATCTCTTCCTCTGTAAAATGAAACTCTTCTTCCAAAGCCAGCAGGACCCCCGGCACAATACCGGAAGAGCCCGCCGTGGGGGCCGCCACAATCAGTCCCATGGAGGCATTAGTCTCCAGAACTGCCATGGCGTAGGTCGCTGCCCGCCCCAACACCGGCCCGCAGAGACTTTTTCCCCGGCCTTTCCCCTGCTGCCAGTCCGAAAGCCTCTTTGCCTCACCGCCCAGCAGACCACCCATGGATTTGACTGGCTTCCGTATGGGTCCACGGGCAGATTCTCCCATGATGTGATAAGCTTTCTTCATCCGGGCGTCGCAGAGCTCCCCGCTGGTCTCGCCCTCTTCTATCTCCCGCTGCCGCATGACATCTGAGATCCGCATGTTCTGCTCCACGCAGAGTGCCAGCAGCTCCTTCGCATTCTTAAAATCCATTTTTATAACTCCCTGTTCTATTGCAATCCACTTTTTTCCGGATCTGTGTTTCATGCTCCGGTGATGAAGTCCCCGGCTTCTAGGGCTGCACAATCATCACTTCATGCACGTTCCCATTTTCCCGAAGCTCGTCCGACACGTTCTCCGGCAGCCGTCCGTCTGATTCCACAATAGTGTAGGCGATGTCGCCCTTGCCCTCCCTGAACAGGCGCATGAACGCGATATTGACGCCGTGACGACTCAGCACACTGGTGATATGGGCCACCACGCCCGGCCGGTCCTGATGAATCACGATGGCCGCGCTGTACTCACCGGTGAAATCCACCTCCACCTGATTGATGCGACAGATGCGGGCCTTGCCGCCGCCCAGGGATTCGCCCCGCACAGTCAGCTTCTGACCGGCCTCATTTTCCATCCGGATGTCTACCGTGTTCGGATGCACCTCGGTCTCCTCCGCGTCCGGCGTGAAGGAAAAGGCGATACCCCGCTTCTCTGCTATCTGAAAGGAGTCCCGGATCCGCTCGTCGTCCGTATCGAAGCCCATGATGCCGCCCAGCAGCGCCCGGTCCGTGCCGTGGCCACGGTAGGTGCGGGCGAAAGAACCGTATAAGATAAACTCTGCTTTTATAATGGGCCCGGCAATCATTTTCTGGGCCAGATAGGCAATTCTGGCGGCTCCCGCCGTGTGGGAGCTGGACGGGCCGATCATATTCGGACCCAGCACGTCAAATACGCTGATAAATGACATTTCGATACTCCTTTTCCTTTTCTACACTTCAGTATAGCATATCCTCCGGATATGCCGCTCCGCTTTGGATGCCATTCGGCAAGCTATAATGTCTCACGACATTATAGCATATCCTTTTTCCATTTTATATATTTTTTAGAAATTCCCAATTATTTGTTAAGAGTGCGGACACAACTTAGACACATCCTTTGTGTATGATAGTATTATCAAATGAAGCAAAGCAAAAAACATGCAGATGCTACTCATAAAAATGGGGCTGCCGGTGCTGCTTCGGTGCCGACCGGCCCCGTCTAAAAACAATGGGTAACCCCCTTTATCATATAGTTCTATGTAGCAATGAACACTTTCAATTGTTACTCTCCTTCTTCGATAGTATAAAGCGACAGAAATTTCCTGACGGTCCACAACTCCGGCAGGAGATTTTTGTGTATAAAAATGATGATTCGGTACACACTACTTCTGTAACGCAATCACCCGCGGATCACCGCACCGAAAAGGAGGAATTTTTAAGATGACCAACAAGAATGAAGCCATCGGATGTACCGTCAATAACTGCACCCATCACGCCCAGACAGAGAATTACTGTACTCTGAACAAGATTCAGGTGGGCACCCATGAAGCCAACCCGACCAAGGTCGAGTGTACCGACTGCGAGTCCTTCGTCAATAAGATGAATTAACCCGCGCAAAAAGCCTGCACCCCAACATCCGGGTACAGGCTTTTTCCTTATAGAAAGATTCCGGAATCGCTCCGTTTTTATAGTATACGCAGATTTTCTAAAACTGTGTGGGATTTATAAAAGCCCCTGGAGCACTTCACTGTCCGGAACCAAATTCACATATTTTACAGATGTTTCGCGAATCTTCCGTCAATTCCCACATTATCCTTGCTGACGATGAAGGCCTTCGGGTCGATATACTTCATTTCCTGCTTCAGTATAGAAAGCTCATGCTTGGACATAACTGTGAAAAGGATATGCGACCGGTCGTCCGTGTAGCCCGCCGTCGCGTCCCAGTGGGTGACGCCCCGGGCCAGCTCGTCCATGATATAATGCTTCAGTTTCTCCGGATCCTCCTTGGTAATGATGATCACTGCCGTCCGTATATTCTGGGTGTGGGTCTTGTCCACCATCAGCGTATTCACCGCCGCGTAAATGATACAGTAGATCACGACCTTGATATCAAAGAGCAAAGCGCAGCTTCCATATATCACCAGATTAATCAGCAGATTCAGCTTTCCCACGCTGAATCCATTGTATTTCTTCGTAAAATACATGCCGAGGATATCGATTCCTCCGCTGCATCCGCCGCTCTGAAGGGAGATACCGATACCGGCCCCCACGATGATGCCGCCGATCAGCGTCGCCGTAATCGTGTCCTCCACAATGGGGCTGGCCGGAATCGGAATCAGAGTCAGGAACAGGGACTGGCTCACCACGCAAATGACTGTCCTCCAGAAGAAATGACGTCCCACCGACATATAGGCCAGCACAAACAGCGGCAGATTCAGAATCAAACTGATGATACCCGCGATATCCGTGCCGCCGAAATTCAGGTGCGCGTACTGCACCAGAAGGGTACGGAGAATCTGGCTGATACCCATGACGCCACCGCTGTAAAGTCCCGCCGGAACGATAAAATTGTTGATGCCGATGGCGTAGATCAGCATACCGCCGATGGTGATCAGAATCTGTGAAATATCGCTCTTTTCAAAGGCGCGGACTGCTGCGTCCGCGCCTGTTCTGTTCTTCTCTCTCATTTAAAATACCACTTTTCCGTCTTCAAACGCCTGGATGCTGGCCTGGGCATATACGTGGATGCCCTGGCTCTCCAGCTTTTCGTGGCCCGGCTGGAAGGCCTTCTCGATAAGTACGCCAAGTCCTGCCACAGTGGCATGGGCCTTGCGGATCAGGCGGATGGCGCCGGTGGCTGCCTCGCCATTGGCCAGAAAATCGTCGATAATCAGCACGTGATCCTCATCAGAAATATAGTTCTTCGCCAAAGTCAGCCGATAGGAGGTATCCTTCGTATAGGACACAACCTCAGTCTGCCACACCTCGGTCTTCAGGCTGTCCGCAGTCTGCTGCTTCTTCAGAATCACCAGCGGCACGCCCAGCTCCTTCGCGGTAAATAAGGCCGGCGCGATACCCGAGGACTCGATGGTAAATACCTTCGTAATTCCCTGTTCCTTAAAATGCTCCGCCATATCTTTTCCAATTTCTTCCATTAAAGGCACGTCCACCTGATGATTTACAAAGCCGTCCACCTTCAGAATGTCTCCGTCTACGACGACGCCTTCCTGTAATATCTTCTCTTCCAGTGCTTTCATAATATCTGTCATCCTGCCTTTCCTTCGTTTGTCCGTATTATTATAATCCTACTATCTTCGGAAGCGCCGTTTTTACTTCCTCCCGCAGCACAATATCCGCCTTTTCATCGGTAAAATGCTCCGCTGCATTGATAATAATCAGAGTCTCTCCTTCAAAATACTTCACATACCGCTCGCAAAGACCGGAGCCGATAGACGTCCCCAGAAGCAGTAATACCTGCGCCTTGGAAATCTCCTCTACCGCCGCCGTCATCATCCGGTTATCCACCTGTTCGCCAAAGAGCAGCACCTTCGGGCGGATCACTGCCATACAATCCTCACACAGAGGCACCCGGTTGGTATCCCGGATATATTCCATGGGATACTTTCTTCCGCATCTGGAACACTCATTGTCATAAATGGTTCCGTGAAGGTTCAGTACCTTCTGACAGCCAGCCCGGCCCGGCAGATTGTGTACATTATTCGCAATACTGCACTGGAGTTTTCCACGCTTTTCCAGCTCCGCCAGCGCGTAAAAGCCTGCACTGGGCTCCAGATGGGGCTTCAGCATCCATTCCCGGTAATATTTGAAAAAGGTATCCGGGCGGTTCGCGTAAAATACAGAAGAGAAAATCTCCTCCGGCGAATAACCAAACTCCTTCTCCACCTGATAGGCAATCTCCGGAGCGCGAAGACTGGGCATACCAGACTCCTTCATCATATCTGTTCCACACATCGCTACTGTATAGCTGCTTTTGTCCAGAATATCCCGGATCCGTTCATAATCATTCATAAGAAAATCCTCCCACGAAATTGTATGTAATCCGGCAGCCTCCGTGTTCAGTCCGCAACATTTGATCTGAGCTCTGCCTTGTATTCATTGTGCCATCTTTTGTCGTTTTTGTCAATCTAAACCCGTCTCTTTTTCTGTTTTGTGTGATATTTGCACAAATTTACAGGTTCTGTTTCCTTATTTCATTTCCGAAGCCCTTTTGGGTAATGGTTTTTCAGACTTCCGCCCGCCAGCTTTCCCCAGCCCAGAGGGAAGGAATCTACCAGAACCAGCGTCCAGCCCTTGCCCTCTCCTCCCGGAAGCGTTTCTCCCGACAGCCAGGAGCGGATCTCCCCGGAATCTGCCGGATATGACGCCGTCCGCTTTACCTCCTCCGCCCTCAGGGCAAGCGCCAGGGCATGGGCGGGCTCGAAGCGCTTCTTTTTTACGGTTCCCAGATGAAGGCCGGGACGCAGGACCTTAAGTCCCGCCAGCTTAAGTTCGCAGGGCAACAGATACAGCTGCTCGCCGAAAAGCATGGGCACGCCCTCCGGACAGTTCTTCAGGGTATCCGCCGCAAATTCCTCGTAGAGTTTCCAGGCTTCCGCGTCCACCGTTCCCCGACCGGACTTACCGGAGACGCGCCCTGCCTTTTTTGGGGCCTCCGCTTTGCCTGCTCCGGCTTTTTCCAGCACTGCCGCGTAATGTCCTTCCCCGTCAAGCCTGTGAGGCCACAAACGGAAGGTATCTCTGACAGAAGCGAGAATCTCCTCCAGCCGTTCCGGGCTGACGCCCTCCTTTTCTTCCTCCGTAAGCCGTACCCACTCCGGTCTTCCCGGAGCAAAGCCCCCGTACGCCTCCGTCTTTTTTACAGAAAATTCCGGGTGCTTCAGAAGAAAACGCACCACGCTTTTCTCGTCCTCCTCCGGCGCAAAAGTGCACGTAGAATAGACTAACACGCCGCCCGGCCGGAGCATCCCGGCTGCTTCCTCCAGAATATCCTGCTGCCTGCGGGCGCAGAGCTCCACATTCTCCTGGCTCCACTGGAGCACCGCCTGTTCCTCCTTCCGGAACATTCCCTCTCCGGAGCAGGGTGCGTCCACCACAATCCGGTCAAAAAAAGCCGGAAAATGAGATGACAGCCGCTCCGGCGGCTCATTGGTTACCACAGCATTCGGGATCCCCATCCGCTCCACGTTGGAGGCCAGAATCTTCGCCCGCGCCGGGTGAATTTCATTGGATACCAGAAGGCCCCTGCCCTCCAGCGCCGCCGCAAGCTGCGTACTCTTTCCGCCTGGAGCCGCGCAGAGATCCAGCACCCGCTCCCCGGGCTGTACCCCCGCAAGCTCCGCCACAGACATGGCGCTGGGCTCCTGGATATAGTAGACGCCGGCCTCATGCCAGGGATGTCGGCCGGGACGGTCCTCCGCTCCGTAATAAAAGCCGTTCTTCGCCCAGGGCACCGGCTCCAGGGTAAAGGGGCTCCTCTCCTTCATCTCTGCCGCCGACAGCTTTGCCGGGTTCACCCGCAGGGCCTGACGGCGCTCCTTCCCGTAGCTTCTTCGGAACTCGTCATATTCTGCCCCCAGAAGGCCTTTCATTTTTTCTTCAAATAATTCCGGTAACTGCATTTTTATTTTTCCTCACACACCTGGAAGATATAAAATTTCAGATAATAGGACTCGTCTGCCGCCCAGAGAATCGGATGATCCGGCGCCTGGGTCCGGTATTCCACCTGACGGATCCGCTTATGTACGCTCTTTGCCGCCTGGGCAATGGTCTGGGTAAACAGCTCGTAGCTCATGAAATGGGAGCAGGAGCAGGTAGCCAGAAAGCCTCCGTCCTTCACCAGCTTCAGTCCCCGCATATTGATTTCCCGATAGCCCTTGGTGGCATTCTTAATCGAATTCCGGGACTTGGTAAAGGCAGGGGGATCCAGAATCACCACATCAAACTTCTCGCCCTTTTTCTCCAGATCCGGAAGCAGATCAAAGACGTCCGCGCATGTAAAGCGCACGGTTTGCTCCAGGCCGTTCAGCTTTGCGTTTAACTCCGCCTGATGTACGCCCAGCTCTGAGGCGTCTACGCCGATAACCTCTTGGGCTCCGGCCAGGCCCGCGTTCAGGGCAAAGGATCCCGTATGGGTAAAGCAGTCCAGCACTCTCGCGTCCTTACAGAGCTTCTGAATAGCCAGACGGTTGTACTTCTGATCCAGGAAAAAGCCTGTCTTCTGACCGTCCTTCACATCTACCAGATAGCGGACGCCGTTTTCTACGATCTCCACATTCGTGTCAAAGGGCTCACCCAGGAAGCCCTTGACCCGCTCCATGCCTTCTTTTTCCCGCTCCTTGGCGTCGCTTCGCTCATAGACGCCGCGGATAGAGACGCCGTCCTCTGCAAGCACCTTCTCCAGCTCTTCTATCACTGTCTTCTTCATCCGGTCAATTCCCAGCGCCAACGCCTGTACCACCAGCACATCAGAAAACTTGTCCACCACCATACCCGGAATCCAGTCCGCCTCGCCGAAAATCACACGGCAGCTGGAAGTGTCCACGGTCTTCTTCCGGTACTCCCAGGCTGCTTTTACACGGTTGTGTATAAATTCCCGATCAATCTCCTGCTCCGGATTTCTCGTCATCATACGGATCCGGATTTTGGAATGACGGTTGATAAAGCCCTTTCCCAGTCCATAGCCGTCAAAATCCCGGACGAGAACCAGATCCCCGTCCTCAAAGTGTCCCATGACTGATTCGATTTCATTATCGTAAATCCAGGCTCCGCCCGCCTTCAGCGCGCGTCCCTCGCCCTTCTTCAGTGTAGCGATTGCGTATTCCATATTTTTACTCCTCTACTCCATTTTTCACGCAGATATCCTGCAGACAGCATTTCTCACAATAGGGTTTGGTCCGCGCCGTACAGACCTCCCGCCCGTGATTAACTAGGCGGTGACAGAAATCACTGCCCTCCTCCGGTGGAATCAGCTTCCACAGGGCCATTTCCACTCTCTTCGGGTCTTTTATGCCGTCCACCAGCCCCATCCGGTTCACCAGACGGATGCAGTGGGTGTCGGTGACAATGGCCGGTTTTCCGAACACATCTCCCATAATCAGGTTGGCGCTTTTTCGTCCCACGCCCGGCAACGCCAGAAGCTCGTCGAAGGTGGTCGGCACATTTCCATCATATTTTTCCTCCAGCACTTTCATGCAGGCGCTGATATCCCGGGCCTTGCTGTGACCCAGTCCGCAGGGCTTCACGATGGCTTCGATATCCTCCACCGGCGCCGCCGCCAGAGCCTTCACGTCCGGGTACTTTTCATACAGCTTCTCCACCACCACATTGACCCGGGCGTCGGTACACTGGGCTGCCAGCCGTACGCTGACCAGCAGCTTCCAGGCCTGATCGTAATCCAGAGTACAATCTGCATCCGGATATTCCTTTTTTAATCTGTCAATAATTTCCAGAGCAAGTTCCTGCTTCGTCATACTTATCTGTCGTCTCCTTTATCACTTGTACCCCGCCGTCCTTTTCGGACTGCGGGATATTCGCTTTTTGTTAAATATGGTCTATGATTCTTAATTCTTCCTCTGTAAAATGCGTATTTTCCAGCGCCTTAATATTATCGAGAATCTGCTCCGGCCTGGACGCGCCAATCAGGACGCTGGTCACAACGCCGTCACGGAGGATCCAGGCAAGGGCCATTTCCGCCAGGGTCTGGCCACGCTCAGCCGCCAGTTTATTCAGTCTCCGAATCTGTTCCAGACGTTCCTCTGTCAATGCATTTTCCTTCAGGAAGCGTCCGTCTGTCCGAATCCGGCTGTCCTCCGGAATGCCATGAAGATAACGATCTGTCAGCAGCCCCTGAGCCAGGGGACTGAAGGCAATGATACCCTTATGGAGCTTCGCGGCTGTCTCCTTCAGGCCATTCTGTTCTATCGTCCTGTCAAAGATCGAGTAACGGTTCTGATTGATGATAAACGGACAGTGCAGCTCCTTTAAAATCGCCTCTGCCTGGGACAGCTTTTCCCCGTTATAATTGGACAGACCCACATAGAGGGCTTTCCCGCTCCGTACAATCTGAGCCAGGGCCTCCATGGTCTCCTCCAGCGGCGTCTCCGGATCCATCCGGTGATGGTAGAAGATATCCACGTAGTCGAGTCCAAGGCGCTTCAGGCTCTGATCCAGGCTCGCAATCAGATACTTGCGGCTTCCCCAGTTGCCGTAAGGTCCCGGCCACATATCATAACCGGCTTTCGTACTGATGATCAGTTCATCCCGATAAGCCGAAAGCTCGTCCCGCAGAATCAGACCCAGATTCTTCTCTGCACTCCCCGGCTCCGGGCCGTAATTATTGGCCAGGTCAAAATGAGTAATGCCATGGTCAAAAGCGGTAAAGCAGAGCTTTTTCATATTTTCATAAGAAGCTGTATCTCCAAAATTGTGCCAGAAGCCTAAGGATACAGCCGGAAGTAAAAGACCGCTGTCCCCACAGCGATGATACGGAATGGTTTCATATCTTGATTCACTTGCCTGATACATGGATAATTCCCCTTTCATTCACTTTCCTGTTCTGCTATCCAGTATACTTGATGTATAGTAAAATTTCCAGTAAAAATAGAATCCAGTGCGATCCCCCGGAGGGGCTTTTTGCTCTATAGGAATCATAGCTTTCGCACTTTCATGTAACACGGTATTTCCTATAGAGTAAAAAAGAGCCCCTGTATCATTTACAGAAAGCTCTTTTCCATTCTTTTACAATTTTATTTTACTTCATCAGAAGCTTCTTCCGACTCTTCGTCGCTCTGTTTTGCTTCTTCGACTCCGGCACTTCGTCCGCTGGCCGCCTTCCAGCTGGTATAAAGCCCCCAGCCTGCCAGCCCTGCACCGATGATGGTGAAGAAAATCATAAACCCGATCATCAGCGTTTTTTCAGAACCTGCCGTGGGCAGTCCCTGAAACATCTGCCATGCCAGATATAAAAGATACAGGCCGCCTAGTGCATAGACCGCTATTCTCGCTTTGTCACGATTCATCGTCTTTCTCCTTATCCAAGTCTCACTCTGCCGGAATCCACCGGGCTGTCAGCACATGCTCTCCGGTCATCGTCACCGTCGTATCTGCCTTAATCACAGCTCCGCTGTATACCCAGCCGTCAAAAAGAAAGCCTTCCTTTTCCGGTACCGGAAGCTCCCCGTAGGCCTCGCCATAAGTCACTGCCTTATCCGGTATATATGTTTCTTCATCCAGATTTCCGCCATCCAGATCAAATTTTACCATTACCTCGGCAGGCATCCATACTGCATAGAGAGTCATGTCGTTTTCCACTTTATCGGTAGCAAAATTCCATTCCTTCGCCAGGCTTTCATCCTCTGAGGTAATCCAGCCACAGAAGGTATAGCCGGGCTTCAAAGGTGTTTCCGGCTCCTTTGCCAGCTCCCCATGCTTCAGACGCTGGGCGGCAATCTCCGACCCGCCCTCTGTATCAAAGGTCACATTGTAACCCCCATGGGTGGCAAACCAGAACACCAGAATCACCACGAAGCAAATCGCGCCTATAATAAATCCGTCTAAAATACGGATGGGGACATCCTTACTTCCGTAGATGCCCCTTCCGAACCATTTCTTATCTTCTGCCATAGATTTCTGTCAGTTGTCCTTTTCTGAAAATAGATTACTTACGCACCAGATACTTTCTCATATCAATAGAGCAGGCAATCAGGATAATCAGACCCTTGATGATGTACTGCAGGTTCTGGTTGATGGAAAGGAACTGCAGCGCTACAAAGATAATACGAAGCAGGAATACTCCCATTACTACGCCGCTGATCTTACCGGTACCACCAACAAAGGAAACGCCGCCGATAACGCAGGCCGCAATCGCGTCACACTCGTAGTTCAGACCGGTACCTGCCTGGTTAGAACCGATACGGGCGGACTCAATAAATCCGGTAATACCATACATACAGCCTGCCAGGGTATGTACCAGAATGGTAGTCTTCATAACATTTACACCGGATACGTTAGCAGCCTCCGGGCTGGAACCTACTGCGAACATATTCTTACCGAAGGTTGTCTTATTCCACATGAACCACATGAAAATAACAACTACAATTGCGTAGAATACGTAATTCGGAATCGGAACGCCTGCTACAGACAGGTGGCTTCCGGTTACAAAATCCTTGAAGGACTGGTCAAGTCCGGAAAGCGGCTGACCATTGTTGCCATTAATCATAATGTACATCAGCAGGCAGCCGTATACGATCAGCTGTGTTGCCAGTGTTACGATAAACGGATGCAGAGAGAACTTCGCCACGAAGAAACCATTGACCCAGCCTACCAGACCGCCCACTGCGATGGCAATCAGGATAACCAGCCAGATAGGCATAACCGGAAGATCCGGGAACATTTTTGTAGCATAAGTTACAGACTGCAGAAGCGATGCGGAAATACATGCGGTCAGACCTACTACTCGTCCTGCAGAAAGGTCTGTACCAGTCAGTACGATACAACCTGCGATACCGCAGGCAATCGGAATATTTGCCGCGGAAAGTGAAATAATATTGACGATAGAATCCGGCTTCAGGAAATAGCTGTTCTTCGCCTGTGTGTAAATAATCGCCACAAGAATCAGAATATACATGGCGTTGTTGATCAGTGCCTCTTTCCAGAAGGTTTTCTTATCCTTGCTGTCCAATGCCTGATAACTGGAAATCTTTGCGTTCCAGTTGGATTTCATATTAGAAAAAACGTTCATATCGCGCCGCCCCCTTTATACGTATTTCGCAGCATGAGTCATAATCTCTTCCTGCGTCGTCTCACTTGCATTTACTTCGCCTGCCAGCCGTCCGCCGGACATAACCAGAATCCGGTCGCAGATACCAAGCAGCTCCGGCATCTCAGAGGATACCACGATGACACATTTGCCCTTATTGGCCAGGTCAATGATAAGCTGGTAGATCTCGTACTTCGCTCCTACGTCAATTCCTCGGGTAGGCTCGTCCAGAAGCAGTACTTCCGGCTCGGTCAGAAGCCAGCGTCCCAGAATAACCTTCTGCTGATTTCCACCGGACAGGGAACGAATCTTCGTCTCCTGGGTCGGGGTCTTCGTATGCATGGCGTCAATAGACCACTGGGTATCCTTTTTCATGGACTTTTCATCCAGCCAGAAGCCCATACGCAGGTGCTTTTTCAAACTGGAAATGACCGTGTTTTCCCGGATATTCAGGATACCGAAGATACCGGTGGCACGTCGCTCCTCCGTCAGCATGGCAAAACCATTTTTGATGGACTCACGGGCATTGCGGTTCTTTACTTCTTTTCCATAAAGCTTGATGGTTCCGGAATGGCGGGTAGCGATACCAAAGATATTCTCCAGGGTCTCTGTTCTTCCGCTGCCGTCCAGACCTGCCAGACCTACGATCTCTCCCTTTCTTACATTGAAAGATACATCCTTCAGCAGGGAATACTGCGCGGTCAGGTGTTCTACTTCCAGCGCTACCTCGCCCGGCGTATTGGTTTTCGGCGGGAACTGGTTGGTCAGCTCACGGCCTACCATCAGACGGATAATTTCATCGGTAGTCAGCTCACTTGACGGACGGGTTGCCACATACTGACCATCCCGCATGATGGTAACTTCATCCGAAATCCGTAAAATCTCTGCCATCTTATGGGAAATATAGATAATGCCACAGCCTCTGTCACGCAGCATATTTATAATCTCGAATAAATGTTCTACTTCCTGCTCTGTCAGTGAAGAAGTAGGCTCGTCAAATACGATGACCTTGGAATTATAGGAAACGGCTTTCGCAATCTCCACCATCTGTCTCTGGGATACCGGCATGGTACTCATAATCCGCTTCGGATCTACGTCGATGCCCAGCTCCTTAAAAACAGCCTTCGTATCATCGTATATTTTTTTCTCATTTACCATGACGCCTGCAATCTTGGGATAACGTCCCAGCCACAGGTTGTCCATTACATTACGCTTCAGTGCCTGATTCAGCTCCTGATGCACCATTGCCACACCGTTTTCCAGTGCTTCCTTCGAATTCTTGAAATTAATTTCTTTGCCTTCCAGAAAAATCTGTCCGCTATTCTTGGCATACATACCAAACAAGCATTTCATCAGGGTGGATTTTCCTGCGCCGTTTTCTCCCATCAGCGCGTGGACGGTTCCCCTCTTCACTGTCAAAGAAACATGATCCAGCGCCTTGACACCGGGGAATTCTTTACAGATGTCTGTCATTTGTAAGAGAACATCATGCTCCATACTCTTCCTCCCATCTCGTTGACACAAAGGCGGACGTAACTTACGGCCGCCTTTGTTGTATCCTTACTTTGCTATCTTTTTAAATCGTTTCCTGTGATTTACTCTCCTGTGTACGGTGCGTACGGAACGTAAATCTTGTTGCTGATCTCTGCGTCTGCATTGTAGCTGTCAGTTCCATCTGTCAGAGCTGCGCCCTTCGCTGCGTTCTGAGCCATGATGGAGATACAGTCTGCCATACCCTCTGCGTCCTGCTTGATGGTACCAACCATCTTGCCGTCGCTGATGAGCTGCTTCGCTGCGTCTGTAGCGTCTACGCCGAATACCGGAATCAGAGTGGAATCAGCTGTTCCCAGGTTGTATCCCTTATCGTTCAGTGCAGAGATAACGCCCTCAGCCATACCGTCGTTGTTGCAGATAACCAGCTCGATCATGTTGCCGTTACCCTCGTTGTACTGGGACAGGTTGGTGGTCATGTAGTTATTTGCAGCGGTTGCGCTCCATGCGCCGTCCTGGTCTACCTGATACTTGTCTGTGTTGGTCGGGTCAAAGTACTCAAGCTCCGGCTTGCCAGCCTCCTTAAGAACTGCGTTAGCGTCCTCTACTGCGAACTGAGTACGGTAAATAGCCTCTGCGTTACCAAGCTGACCCATCATCATAGCGTAGGAAATCTTGCCGTCGCCGTTCAGGTCAACCTTGTCAAAGTTCTCAACCAGGTAATCGCCGATCATCTTGCCCTGCATATGTCCTGCTTCCGGAGCGTCTGTTCCAACGAACGCGCACTTGTCATAGGAACCAAGAACCTGTCCTGCTGTAGCGTCATCCTCAACTGCTCTGTTGAAGAAGATCAGGTCAACGCCCTTAGCGGATGCCTTATCAACAACTGCCTGGGAAGCGTCTACAGAACCGGAGGTAACGATGTTTACGATCAGGATGTTTGCGCCCTGTGCAAGAGCGGTATCGATCTGCTCGTTCTGTGTGGTCTGGTTGTTGTTTGCGTCATAGTTCTGATACTTTACTCCAAGGCTGTCCAGCTTCGCATCCAGTGCGGTACGAACAGAAGAGATATATGTGTCAGAGTAGGTGTAATAGAATACTGCGATGTTAGCATCGGAGAGATCTCCGGTTGCCTCTGCAGCGTCTGCTACGTCGCCTGCTTCTGCCTCTGCAGTAGCGTCAGCTGCCGGAGCTTCCTCTTTCTTGCCGCCGCAGCCAGCCAGCATGGATAATGCCATAGCGCCGCATAATACAACTGCTAAAAGTTTCTTTTTCATAGTAAATCCTCCCTTTCATGTGGTTGCAGTTACAAACTACATAAAAATTATAACATAATTCCAACCAAATCAAATGTATTTTTTTACTTTTTTAGGTTAATTTTTTACGATCCAGTCTTTGATTTCTGTTGACTTCCAAGGTGATTGACAAGCAATCCAAAATCGTTTACTATGAAATTATGTATAAATTTCACATCATATAAGGAGAGTTCCAAATGAAAACAACGGGAGAAATAAAAAATCTGTTACAAAACCGGGAGTTGGATTCCACACTCATGGACATTTACCTGGACGAAAGCCGTCTGGACTATCAGCGTCAGCGTTACATCGACGCCCTGACACACTATGAGGAGCTGTATGGAGCCGGAGAGATCGCGATCTTCAGCGCTCCGGGCCGCAGCGAGATCGGCGGCAATCACACCGACCATCAGCACGGTGAAGTACTGGCCGCTTCCATCAACCTGGACGCCATCGCCATCACAGCGCCTCTGGCAGAACCGGTTGTCCGCGTGGTATCTGACGGTTACGACATGATTACCGTATTCCTGGACGACCTGGAGGTAAAGGAAGAACTGAAAGGAACCACCGATTCCCTGATCCGCGGCGTGCTGGAAGGAATCAAAAACCATGGAGGCAAAATCGGCGGCTTCCAGGCTTATGTGACCAGCGACGTACTGATTGGCGCAGGCCTGTCCTCCTCTGCCGCTTTCGAAACCATCATCGGAACCATCGTATCCGGCCTCTACAATGAGATGAAGCTTTCCCCGGTTGATATCGCCATCATTGGTCAGTATGCGGAGAACGTCCACTTCGGAAAGCCCTCCGGACTGATGGATCAGATGGCCAGCTCCGTGGGCAATCTGGTACATATTGATTTTGCGGACGTGGCTCACCCGGTTATCGAAAATGTAAGCTGCGACCTGGTAAAATATGGATACAGTCTCTGTATCACCGATACCAAGGGCTCCCATGCGGATCTGACTCCGGATTACGCAGCCGTTCCCGCCGAGATGCGCGCCGTGGCTGCTGTACTCGGTCAGGAACTTCTGCATGGTATTACTCTGGAGCAGCTCCTCTCCCATGCTGCAGAGATTCGTGAAAAGACCGGCGACCGCGCTTACTTACGCGCTATCCATTTTGTTACCGAAAATGTAAGAGTTCAGAAAGAGGTAGCCGCTCTCCAGGCAGAGGATTTCGATGCGTTCCTGGCTGCTGTAAAGGCCTCCGGCGATTCCTCCTTCAAATATCTCCAGAACGTATACACCAACCACGACATTACCCACCAGAACGTATCGGTGGCCCTGGCAGTCAGCGACGCCATTCTCGGCAGCAACGGCGTCAGCCGTGTACACGGCGGCGGCTTTGCCGGAACTATCCAGGCCTTTGTGAAAAATGAGGCAGTAGCAGAATACAAGGCTGCTCTGGACGGCGTATTCGGCGAGGGTGCCTGCAGCGTACTGATGATCCGGAAGTACGGCGGAATGCAGGTTCTGTAAATCCAGATTCTGAGTCAAAAAACGATGGGCTCCGGTCTACTTGCCGGTTGACCCATCGTTTTTTTGATACTCAATCTGTCATATCTGCCAGAATCTCCGCCTGTATTTTCTGTGAGCGTTATCGTCAAAATATTGATTTCAGATACAAAATGCCGCATAGAGAGGAACGATTTTTTTGTTGTCCTCAAAGCCGAAGTTTTTAGTGGAGAGCTTAATCGCATAAGCGGGCTTGTAGGTGTCCATATAGACCTTTAAGCTCTTGGCTCTGGTGTTATCGGCAGATTTGACTTCAATGGGAATGAGCTGCCCGTCACGCTGAATGATAAAATCAACCTCTGCCCCCCGCTCTGACTCCCAATAATAAGTGTAATAGCTGTTTATGGAGAGCTGCACATTGACATAGTTCTCCGCCATACCGCCCTTAAAGTCGTTAATTTCCTCGACCATATAAAGAATGTCATTGGCAGCTAAATCCTTCTTGGCACAAAGTAATCCCAAGTCAGACACATAAATCTTAAACGCATCAATATCACGATAGTTTTCCAGCGGCTTTTTGATTTGCTCCACCTTGTAAACCCTTGACACGATGCCAGACAGGCAAAGCCATTCAAGAAGCCCATAATCTTTCTATACATAATCCGTCCTCCTTAAAGGTACTGACCATAGCATGACAAATATTCATGCAAAAATCAACGGAATTTTCTTCAGTTTTCGCACTAATAAGCACGATTATTTTCAATAATATCTCGCAATATGACACGAATACCATGATTTCTACACTCTACATTTAAAGAATAAAAAATAGAATTCAAGGTTTGTGACCTGTTCCAACCCTTAATTTTTTATAAACTGCATGATGGATTTTTTATATTTTACTGCTTATTACTCCACCACATTCAGATAGCTGCTTACGCAATACAGAGTCTGTCCATTGTATTCCACCCTGGACCATCCATAATCTGTATTGATTCCGGTCCGCACAAAGACTTCGCCTGCAGTGACCGTTGCCACCACAACCGCATCCGGATTCGTCACGCTGGGAAGCTTCCGCAGGTTTACTTCGATCTTCGGTGTCACATTTTCCGAAACCTTCGTAGATTTCGTCTTCAATCCGTCATCCGGCTCCTTCACCGGCGTCTGATGGGATAAATCCGTCGTCAGATAGTTGGATACTGCATAATAGCGTTCGCCGTCAATGAGAAGCCGGGACCAGCCGCTGTCACTGATGCCGGTTCTGGTGGCCGTCTCTCCATTGGTCAGGGTCCGAAGTACCGTACTGTCGGAGCCCTGGCTGGGCATATCACGCAGGTTGGTCACGTCTTTAGACGTAACTGTTTCTTCTACCTTCTGAAACTTCATCAGTGCCTCCACATCCGCCTCGGCCTCTTCCGGTGCTTCCTGGTTCTGTGCCTGGGCGCTGCTCTCATATCCGAAATACGCCACATTGGCATCCACCGGCTTTGGAACGCCTGCTACCGTACCATTGTTGGTATACTGCCACATGACATGCGTGCCGCTGTAGCTGGATGTAACTGTCTGGGGATAGGGCGCCGCCGGATACTGGGATACCCAGATCTTAAAGCTCTTGTCAATCCGGGAGGTTTCCCATTTCAAATCTTCTTCCATTTCGTTTTTGGAAGCGTAAAACACCGGGGTGTAGCCCTGCTTGTAAATCTCATTCAGAAAGGCAATGGCACAGTCGGTCCGCTCCGTTTTGGTAAGACTGTACAGCCGGTTCTCCGGATTTTCAAACCCCTCGCAGTTGTAGGCTACCGGGTAGGTAATGGGATACTGGGAAATGATATCTGCTGCCCACTGTGCTTCCTCCACTGCTTCTGCTTCCGATACTGCTGTGGAGAAAAAGTAAGCACCTATTTTGATTCCGTTTGCCGACGCTTCCTGCATGTTATACCGGGCATTGCTGTCCTCCACAATCTCTCCGCTGCTCTGGGTACGATAGCCCACCCGTATCATGGCAAAATCGATGCCTGCATCTGCAACTGCTTTCCAGTCAATAGTTCCCTGAAACCGGGAAACATCAATACCAAGGGTCACATCATCCGTTTCTGCTGCATGTTCAGAAATCAGAATTTTTGAAACTGCCGTTTCTGCCCCGGTCTCATCGGAAGTCAGATTCTCCGTGCTCTGCGGATCTTCATAATCCAGCTCCTCTTTATCCACTATTTCCTCTTCCGTATCGGCAATGACCTGAACTTCCTCGGCTTTTTCCGGTTCTTCCTTTTCGCCCCGGAAAATCAGAAAATACAGAACAGCACATAGTCCCAGCACACACAGGATGGCCGCCAGAACTGCAAGCACAGTTCGTACGGAAAAACCACTCTCCTCCTCATTCCATTCATCAAACTCCTGTCTGCTTTCTCTTTTCATACGTCTTGTCTCCTCTATTCTTCTATAATTTCTACCGGGAGAAAATACGGCGAATAACTCCGTACATAATCCTCCGGACGTTCGGAGTTTTCTACATATAAGTCTCCAAACAGCTTGACCGACTTCACGAAAGCCCCCAGATCCATCCCGCAGGCATACATCTGTCCATCTGTTTTTCGGATGAACGTCGTATAGGAATGTATGCAGTCTTTTTCAGAACTGCCATACGGGTTCATTCCCATCCACTCTGCCGGATCAAACACATTCTGGCGGGCGCTCAGAAAATCGGTCCAGACCATTTCCACATCTGTACAGGCCATATAGGGTTCCTCCAGATAGTCCTCTCCTTCTGTGGCACATTGTCCCCAGACATTACAGCCCCACAGCCACAGACGATTCTCTTCATCGATGGCCGCCGCAGTGGCAAGGCCACAGACCGTATACCTGGCGTTCTCCACCATCAGCCTGGGTTCCTCTGCGAACAGATTGCCAGGCCCTTCGGTTCCGGTGGTAGCCTGCATCCGTCCCCACCACCAGACCTTTTTGTCCTCCGTCAGCACAGAGATACATTCCTGACCTGCGGAAGCATAGGTGACATGCTCCATCAGAAGCTGAGGTTCCATTGTCAGATTCAGCCAGGGATTCCATGGTTCATTTTCTTTCATGGGAAGCCGGAGTGCCCCCCAGGTATTGGCTCCCTGTCCATACAGATTTCCATCCTCTGTTATCCAGATCACAAAGGTACTGTTCACATTCGCATCCACATGCACCACATGCTCCGCTATTTTCATCGGCTCCGTATAGGTCACATCCAGGTTATTGATATCGCTTTCCTTTGTGATGCCCAGCTGCCAGCTGTCATTTTCCCCGGTTCCCCAAAGGGTACCGTTCTCATCAATATAGTAATGATTAAAACCTGTAAACCGATCCGTAATATAAGAGCTTTTCGCATCCTTCTGCCGGTTCAGCGCCTGCAGATCGTCCGTGGGATAAGTTCCTGCGATGACTTCCTCTTCCTCCCAGTTCACAGGCGTCTGCTCCGCAGCTGCCTCTACCGGAATCTCTTTGACAGATACCGTAATCCCCATTTCCAGAAGTCCTACCCCCAGAAGCGCCAGCAGGAATGGAATGAAGCCTCCACGCCAGTTCCGGAAAACGAACAGATTATTCATCCGCTTCTTTATATCCTTTTTCCGAAGGGCAAAGGGAACCAGGGCAGGTGCCGGTTTTCCTGTGCTGTACCTGGCTGCCTTTAAAATAGTTTCGCCGTACTGCTTCTTTTCTTCCGGCTTCATTTCCCTGGTGACCCGTTCATCACAGACATACTCCACGTCCCGGAATGCCAGCTTTTTCATCACCCAGAAAACCGGATTGAACCAGTACAGATCGCAGACCAGAAGCAGGATGGCCTTGTACCAGGAATCCCTGTATTTCAGATGCATGAGCTCGTGCCGCAGAACCAGTGGCATTTCCTCTTCTTCAAAGAGTTCCGGCGGAAATACCAGTTTTTTCCGGAAATATCCAAAGGTCACAGGGGTAGGAAGCTGCTCCTTCCAGAGAAGCTCCGGCACTTTTTTGATATGATAGCTTCTGCACCAGCTTCTCACAAGCCCTGTCACTTTCTCATCCTGACAGGTTCTGGAATCTCCAAAAAAGAAATCCCTAAGCAGGTAATACTGCAGAATATGATAAAACAGCAGCACCAGGAAGCCCAAAAGCCAGATACCGGACAGAATCAGCGTTTTCTGCTTCCACAGAAAACCAGAAAAAGCTTCCTGCTTCTCTGCTTTCGCTTCTTCAGATGTGTGATTCTTTTCTGAGACCGCTGCTTGTTCTTTGTCACCCTCTGACGCTGACTGCACCGAAGCAGTATCAGCGGATGGCATCTGTGCATAAGTCGATTCTCCATTTAGGAAAATCTCTTCCTCCGCTTCCCTGTCTGTCCGGGAAGCATCATCCGTTTCCACTTCCAGCTGAACCTGCCAGCCTTTCCAGGACTGATTCAGATCCTCAAGATGGAACTCCACCGGAAGCAGCATCCGTATACACACAAGCAGCCACAGCCATTTCCGCCAAAGATGCCCCGATTTCCAGGAAAAACGTCCATCCAGCAGCCACAAAATCAGAATCAAAGCATCCAGTACAAGAAGATTCTGCAATGCATAGATAAAAAACTCTCTCATAGCGCTACCTCTTGACCTTGCTTTCCAGAAATTCCATCAGCTCTTTTGCATCTTCTTCACTGAGTTCCTCTCCATCATAAAGAGCAGCAGCAAAATTTTTCAGAGAACCCTGAAACATCTGCTTCAAAATTCCCTTGCTGGCTTCCTTCATATAGGGCTCCCGTTCCACCAGGGCACTGTAGTGATTGATCTTCCCATCCCGCTCTTTCTTTACAAATCCCCGTTTTTCCAGACGGGACAGCAGAGCCAGCACCGTATTCGGCAGCACGTCTCTACTGTCATCCATCTTTTCTTCAATCTCCGCTCTGGTCACAGGTCTGTCTGCATCCCAGATAATCAGCATCAGTTCCAGTTGCGCATCGGGTAATTTTTTCAAACCTCCACCCCATTTCTTCTTATCTTGTCTCATATTAGACTTTTGTCTAATTTAAATATATACATATATATTGACATCGTCAATAGCAAATCTACATTCCTGTACGTTACCTTTTCAGTTATACCATATTGGGATTGCACTTTGACATAGAATTAGAGATAAGAAAAGAATACTTACGTCTTGATAAAATTAATCATGTATTTTCCATAGTAAATATATCTTTTTCCATGTTTCGATTATACCATATGTTAGCCGGAGAGTAAACACCAGTTCGATAACTTGGCAAAAAATTTGCCCGCCTAACTCGTCACTAAAGTTACGAGAATGTGGCGGGCCGTTATTCAAAAATACAAAGTCCCTCTGCCCGTCCACTTCTATCTCGCTCCGGCGCCCCAACTGCAGGCAGATCCGTTTCTGCTCTATAAAGGCTTTCCGCACCTGCTGAATCATACCGATGTATTCGAATGCCATTAACAGAAGGTCAAAAACAGTCCATGTATAACTACGCTAAAAAGAACCTCAAGCGCATCCCCCTGGACGTCCAGAAAGAAAAGTACGAGGAAATAAAGGCCGCAGCCGAAGCCTCCGGCGAATCCGTAAACGACTATATTAAAAAGGCGATTGATGAACGAATGGAGCGAACCTCCATAAAAACATCTGCTGAAGAGTAGATTCTGGCTGGTGCACGCGGAGGATCCTTATATTTTCCTTATATTTTCCTTATATTTTCCTTATATTTTCTGTATATATCCCCTTGCGTCCTGCTGCCAAATGTGATATATTGATGATAGATATAGGGAAAGCCAGAGTAATCCGGCCTACCCCGTAGTTATAAGCTTTTACCTCTTACGAGGCCAGCCGTCACTATTGCGAGTAGTGGCGGCTATTTTTTTCTCCCGAAGATTGTATAACACAATCCAACGAGAGCGACAATGAACATACCAAACTCTCTTTCCCACCAAATCTGGTAAATCTCTGGTAAACTCGCCAAAATTGGCATCAAAAAAGGGCTTCTCATTTCTGAGAAACCCATATTTACGAGGGAGTGGGGGCTTCCTCCCGGAAGTCCCCGAGTGTTATGAATGAAATACTGATATGTGTTCTTGCTACATTTAATACTATATCAGGGAATTGTGACTAAGATATGTCCAGCCTCTAAAAAAAATATAAAGTCGATTAAGAAATTCTTACGAAAGAATGATGAAATTAAAAAAAACCGCTGTCCGGCCCTGAAAATGGGGCTCTGACAGCGGTTGTGCTTGTCTTTAGAGTACTTTGGATAAGAAATCCTGCAGACGTGGATCCTGCGGATGCTCAAAGAAGTCTTTCGGATTGTTCTCCTCCTTGATGTAACCGCCGTCCATGAATACCACGCGGGTGGCTACCTCACGGGCGAAGCCCATCTCGTGGGTCACGACCACCATGGTCATGCCGTCGTCAGCTAGCTTCTTCATCAGTTCCAGAACCTCTCCTACCATCTCAGGGTCCAGGGCGGAGGTGGGCTCATCGAAGAGCATCACTTCCGGATCCATCGCCAGGGAACGAACAATGGCAATTCGCTGCTTCTGTCCGCCGGACAGCTGGGCCGGATAGGAATCCGCTTTTTCTTCCAGATTAACCAGCTTCAGCAGACGCATGGCCTCTGCTTCCGCCTCGGCCTTGGTCTTCAGCTTCAGCTGCACCGGAGCCAGCATGATATTTTCCTTCACAGTCAGATTTGCAAACAGGTTGAAATGCTGGAATACCATACCCATACGGCGGCGGATCTTATTGACATCCACACCCGGGGCTGTGATCTCCTGCCCGTCGAAGGTAATGCTGCCGCCGGTGGGCTGCTCCAGAAGGTTCAGGCAGCGCAGGAATGTGGATTTACCGGATCCGGAGGGACCTACGATAACCACCTTCTCGCCCGGTGTAATATGCATATTGATATTTTTGATAACATGATTGTCGCCAAATGCTTTGGCCAGATCCTTAACGTAAATCACTCTGTCTCAGTCTCCTTTCCAGTTTTCCCATCAGCCAGGACAGACCCAGTACCATGACCAGATATATACCGGCAATGGCAAAGAACGGCACGAAGGCCTGATAGGTCTTGGACTGAATAATCAGCGCGCCCTTGGTCAGGTCGCGAAGTCCGATAACCGTCACGACGGATGTCTCCTTTAACAGGGTAATCAGCTCATTTCCCAGGGCAGGCAGTACGTTTTTGAACGCCTGCGGAATAATGATGCAGCGCATGGTGGTGGCGTAGGTCAGTCCTACGGAACGTCCCGCCTCCATCTGACCCTTGTCGATGGACATGATACCGGAACGGATGATCTCGGCCACATAGGCTCCGGAGTTGATACCGAAGGCCAGGATCGCGCAGCGAATCATGTTTGAGTCAGTGGCGCGGGCGCTGGCCCAGACCACGAACCACATGATCAGAAGCTGTACCATCATGGGGGTTCCACGGATAACCGTCAGATAAATCTGACAAATGGCGTTGGCCAGCTGCAGAAAGATATTTTTCTTACGCTCCGGCTGCTGGTCGTGGGCAGAACGGATAATCGCCACAATCACGCCGAGAATCACGCCGACGATCAGCGCAAAAACTGTGACAATCAACGTCGTCTGGATGCCCTTGATAAAATACTGGTAGTTGTCATCCAGGATAAATGTCTGGTAAAGACCTTTTTTTAAGTCTTCGAACATATGCTTATTCTCCTCTGTACGTATTTCGTAACTGTTCAGGCTCTGAGGCAGTTACCATATTTCTTCTATTCTATAACGTAGAAATATAAAAAGCAATTTTATTTTTTGAATTTATTGCTTCTTATATTTCTACGCTATCTTATTTTTCTATTTTGCAAAAATACGGAGGTGTCCGATCTGAACACCTCCGTTGATGCTCTTATAGCCTTGAGCGTCCGCTTTTTTGCTTACTCTGCCTTGATGTACTTGTCAAGGATGGACTGGATAGTTCCATCGTCCTTCAGCTCCTGCAGTGCCTGGTTCAGGGCTGCGGTTAAGCCTGGGTTGTCCTTGGATACTGCTGCTGCATAATCCTCTACCACATACTCGGTATCCAGAATCTTCAGTCCCTCGTTGGCTTCTACGAACTCTTCTGCCGGCTGCTGGTCAATAACGACACAGTCAACCTTGTCCTGAAGCAGAGCCTGTACAGCGGTTGCGCCGTTGGTGTAAGCGATAACGTGCTCCTCGCCGTAGTCGTCGGAGCAGTACAGATGTCCGGTGGTTCCCTCCTGTACGCCCATGATCTTGTCATTTGCCAAGTCGTCTACACTCTTAATATCGGAATCGTTTTTTACGATAATCACCTGCACGCCTGTGGCGTAGGAATCTGTGAAGTCTACGTTCTGCTTTCTCTCATCAGTCACAGTCATGCCCGCCAGGGAGATATCGATCTTGCCTGCCTGGATAGCTGTAATCAGAGAGGAGAAATCCATATCCAGGATCTCAAGCTTCAGTCCCAGTTTGTCTGCCAGAGCCTGTGCGATCTCTGCGTCAATACCTACAACCTCATCGCCCTCTTTGTACTCGTACGGCGGGAATGCTGCGTTGGTTCCCATGGTCAGAACGCCGTCTGCAACGGTGGTAAAGGTTCCGTCTGTCGCTGCTGCGTCTTCTGTATCCTCTGTTGCCGCCTCGTCAGTGGTTTCGGTGGTCTCTGCTGCTGTGGTGTCAGCTACCTCTTCTTTCTTTCCTCCGCAGGCTGCCAGTGATACACACATTACGCCTGCCAGTAATACTGCTACTAACTTTTTCATAATTTGTTCCTCCCAACCTTGAAATGGTCTTTCTGTTCGTTTCAGGTTAAAACCTGTTTCTTATTATAGCGTCATTTTTGAAAATTGCAAGACCTAAATTGCATATTTTTTAGTGTTTTATGCATTTTATTTGTTTTTTATGCATGATTATGCTGCTATTTATGCATATTCATATGGATTGTGTATAATTTATCGGTTTTCTTCCCTCTATCATGGTTCTTTTTTCATCTGCCCCTTTCTTTTTCTATCTGGTATCTATCTGGTTTCTATCTTTTTTCTTTCTGATTTTTCTCCGGAACTTGAAGTCTTTCTTAAATTTCGCTCCTTTCATTGACATAAAAAGTCAGTATGTTATACTGAAATCCGAATCTTTCCTCTGCACATCTAAATATACCTATAGAACAGAGGATATTATTTTAAGGAGTAGATACGATGAATGTGATTGAATGGTTGAAGGTTCTTCTTCTGGGTATCGTGGAGGGCATCACGGAATGGCTTCCCATCAGCAGTACCGGACATATGATTCTGGTCAATGAATTTGTTCATTTGAATGTCAGCGACACTTTTATGGAAATGTTTCTGGTAGTGATTCAGCTGGGCGCAATTCTGGCTGTTGTGGCGCTGTATTTCGACAAGCTGTGGCCGTTTACCACCCCCTCGAAGGGATGGATTAAGAAGGATACCTGGTCTCTGTGGTTTAAGGTACTGGTGGCGGTGCTTCCGGCGGCGGTCATCGGACTTCCCTTTGATGATAAGATTGATGAGCTCTTCTATAATTATCAGACGGTGGCTTTTACGCTGATTCTGTATGGCGTGCTTTTTATCGTCATTGAGAATTATAATAAGGGACGGAAGCCCCGGGTACGTTCTTTTCAGCAGCTTTCTTATCCAATGGCGCTTTTTATCGGCGTATTCCAGGTGCTGGCGCTGATTCCGGGTACTTCCAGATCCGGCGCTACGATTTTGGGCGCAACCCTCCTGGGCGCTTCCCGGTATATCGCGGCTGAGTTCAGCTTCTTCCTGGCGATCCCGGTGATGTTTGGAGCGAGTCTTTTGAAGCTGCTGAAGTTTGGTTTTGCTTTTACCGGAACCGAGGCGGCCATTCTTATCGTGGGTATGGTGACAGCCTTTGTGGTTTCCGTACTGGCTATCAAGTTCCTGATGGGATACATCAAGAAAAATGACTTTAAGGCCTTCGGATATTACCGGATCGTGCTGGGCGCGCTGGTGATCGTATATTTCCTGCTTTTTAACTAAATTACGTTTCCAATTTCTTTACGCAGGAAGCCCCGGCGAAATCGACGCCGGGGCTTCCCTTATTATCCACACTGTTATTTCTTATTTTGTCTCCAGAAGCTTCTCCACGCTTACCAGCTTGACACACAGGACGAACAGCTCTGCGGCTGCGGCCAGGTCTTCCGGGGTGGGGAAGGATGGGGCAATGCGGATGTTGCTGTCCTTGGGGTCGTTGTGGTACGGGTAGGTGGCTCCGGCTCCGGTCATGACGACGCCGGCCTCTTTACACTTGGCTACGATGGCTTTCGCGCAGCCCTCCAGGGCGTCGAAGGAGATAAAGTAGCCGCCGTTCGGGCGCACCCAGCTGCCGATCTCCAGGCCTCCAAGCTCTCTCTCCAGAATATCCAGGACTGCTTCGAATTTCGGGCGGAGGATGGCTGCGTGCTTCTGCATGTGTGCCTTGATTCCGTCAATGTCCTTGAAGAAGCGTACGTGACGCAGCTGGTTGATCTTGTCGTGGCCGATGGTCTGAATGGTCATCTGCTTTTTGATGTCCTTCAGGTTGTTCTCAGATGTGGCGATACAGGAAATTCCGGATCCCGGGAAGCTGATCTTGGAGGTGGAGCAGAATTCGAAGACCATATCCGGGTTGCCTGCCTTGACGCACTCGCTTAAGATCTCAGGGATCTCATCCTGCTTGTCATCGTACAGGTGGTGTACGCAGTACGCATTGTCCCAGAAGATACGGAAGTCTTCTGCCGCGGGCTTCAGCGCTGCGAAACGGCGCACCGTCTCCTCGGAGTAGGTGATTCCCTGGGGATTGGAGTACTTCGGTACGCACCAGATGCCCTTGACTGCCGGATCCTTCTGAACCAGCTCTTCTACCATGTCCATATCCGGACCAGTCACAGTCATCGGGATATTAATCATCTCGATTCCGAAGGATTCTGTGATGGCGAAATGGCGATCATAACCAGGTACCGGGCAGAGGAATTTTACTTTATCCAGCCTGCACCAGGGAGTATGACCCATAATTCCATGGAGCATGGCTCTCGCCACGGTATCATACATGATATTCAGGCTGGCGTTTCCATAGACGATGACGTTCTCCGGGGATACGCCGGTCATGCCTGCCAGCAGTGCCTTGGCATCCTTCAGGCCGTCCAGCACACCATAGTTGCGGCAGTCCAGTCCGGTGGAATCCTTCAGATCACTCTCGCTGTTCAATACGTCCAGCATGGGCATGGACAGGTCTAACTGATCGGCGCTGGGCTTTCCTCTGGACATATCCAGATGCAGGTCTTTGGCCTGAGCCTCTTTGTACTTTGCCTCCAGTTCTGTCTTAAGCTGCACAAGTTCTTCTTTGGTTAATTCTCTGTACGGTTTCATCATGTTCCTCCTGTTCGCTTATTGCTGCTTCTGATTGCTCTTCGCAGTATGAATCATGCTGCAGATTTCTCTGTAGCAGATTATCCTTTTTCGGTCGGGTTGTCAACACTCTTTTCTTCCCCGAACACTTCTTTTACCAGGCGGTTATATTCCTGCCAGGTGGGATGATCCTTCAGTTCTTCCAGCGCTTTCGCGATAGAACGGTACATCCAGGCATGCATCTCTTTATTTTTTTCATTGAAACGTTCCCAGATTTTGTCGCCAATGATGCACTGATCCCGGTGGATGGCACGTAAGTTAGACAGTTTGTCAGCCAGAGCCAGCATTTTAGCATCCCTGTCGGCTTTTGTCTCCAGAAAGGTAATGGTCTCCTGCTTTCTGGTCTTCCAGGTCAGTGCCGCCGGAAGGGTTCTCCGCTTGTCCTCACTCTCGTCCAGTACCAGCTCGGTGATCCGCCTGCCGAAACGGGCATACAGGTCGTCCTCCGTGGCGTCCGTGTCCTCGATGACGTCGTGGAGCACGGCAGCCGCGATGACCTCCTCGTCGTCTGTCATGGTCGATACGATGGCCGCCGCCTCGATGGGGTGTACAATATACGGGACGTTCGTACCCTTTCGCCTGGCTCCCGAATGCGCCTTGGTGGCGAATATGATCGCCTTATCCAGTAATGTCAGTGTTTTTTTCATTCCCCGTCTCTGTCTCCCTCTGTTTTTTCTTACTCACTCTGCGCGTATACGCGAAGTACGGAAGGAATCTCTTTTACGATGGACATCTCGTTCATCACCAGAAGGGCGTCCTTGAAATGGCGCTCCTCCACCTGGTCGGTGATGATGACCAGCTCTGCGGTTCCACCACCCACGCTCTTCTGGATGACTTGGGAGATGCTCACATGGTTATTGCCAAAGACGGAAGCGATAGCGGCCAGTACGCCCGGTCTGTCTTCTACTTCCATACGTATAAAATAGCGGTTCCGCACCTCGTCGACGGGCTTGATCCGCAGATCCTTGTAGCAGGTACAGTTGATTCTTCCGGTGCTGCCCGCCATGATGTCCCGGGCCACCTCGAAAATGTCGCCTGCTACCGCACTGCCGGTAGGAAGCTTTCCGGCTCCGCGGCCCTGGAACATGGCGTCATCTACGGCGTCGCCGTGTACAAAGACGGCGTTGAAAGAATCGTTGACGCCTGCCAGCGGGTGATCCGCCGGAATCAGCATCGGATAAACGCCTGCCTCGATACCGGTATCCGTATTGCGGGCCACGCCCAGAAGCTTAATCACCATGCCCATCTCGGTGGCATAGGCGATATCTGCTGCTGTAATCTTCGTGATACCCTGTGTATACACATCAGAGAAGGTCACGCGGGAATTGAAGGCGATGGAAGCCATAATCGCCACCTTGCGGGCCGCGTCGTAGCCCTCCACATCGGCAGTGGGATCCGCCTCCGCATAGCCCAGCTTCGTTGCCAGAGCCAGCGCATCGGAAAATTCCATGTGATCTTTGGTCATCTTCGTCAGAATGTAATTGGTGGTGCCATTGACGATACCCATTACTTCCGTCAGGTGGTTCGCCGCCAGACACTGCTTCAGCGGGCGGATAATCGGAATGCCGCCTGCCACTGCAGCCTCAAACATCAGGTCGCAGCCATGCTCCGCCGCCGCGTCCAGCACCTCCCTGCCGTGCTCCGCCAGCAGGTCCTTGTTGGCTGTCACCACATGCTTGCCTGCATGCAGCGCCTCGGTGATATAAGTCTTCGCCGGTTCGATGCCGCCCATGACCTCGATGATGATCTCGATCTCCGGATCCTCCAGAATCTCTTTCCAGTTATCGGTAAAGAGACTGCTGTCCATGCCCTCTCGTTGCTTCTTCGTATCGCGGACCAGAATCTTCTTCAGCTCCACCACAGCGCCCAGCTTCTTCGGCATCTCATCCTTCTGCCACTGCAAAATATCATACACGCCGCTTCCGACGGTTCCCGCGCCCAGAAGCGCGGCCTTGATTACATGAACGTCATTCATTGTCTTTTCTCCTGCCTGTCAAATATCCTGCTGCCCGCGCCTCGTTCTATGCCTTTCCAACATTTTGGCCCGGATACAGGATTTTGCTGATTTCTGTATACAGTGTACTATGAAATTTTTACAGTGTCAATTCAACAGGCGACACAACGGGCTTATTTTCCCGCGGTAATTTTGTATTTTTTTCCGTACTTTTATCTGCTATTTTCCCTGTCTGTCTAAAATTCATTCATATGCGGCCGGAAGCGGAGCGGAAGCAGTGTCTGCTGGCAACGGGGATTCCGCCGTTCCTCAATGGCGATGGTCTGACAGAAGGTCTTCCAGAGAGCCTGAAACTCCTCCTCCCGTTCCGAGCGCCCTGTAAGGAACTTCTGATTCAGCTCCCGATCGTCCGTCAGCACCCACCAGCCACCCGCCGGGTGCAGCGCCAGCAGTCCCCGCTTCAAATCATGGATAATCCAGTTCTCCTGCCGAAACCGGTCCGCAAAATGAGGCGCAATCAGCGGCAGCACCGCATACGGCGGCTCCATCCGGGCGTACAGTACCCCACCCGGCAGCTCTTCAAACCGCAGAAAACCCAGCATCCGATGTGCTTCATGCCAGGCCTTCTGCCGCAGCTTCATCACCAGGGCTATGGACGGATCCTGCAGATAATGTACCGCCTTCGTCCCGTCCTCCATGGAAAGTCCCCGCGCAATCAGCCGGTAGATGGCGTCTGCCTTATCCGGATTGGGGCAGGCGCAGGCATAGCAGATCGCCTCCCGGGCTTCCTCGCCCATCCGGCGCAGTACCGTCCGAAGCACCTTCTCCGCCTTTTCCATATCCGTCGCCACCTCCCGGTACTCACAAAACAACTCATAGGTATCCGTATCCGCCGTCTTAAGTCTCACCCCACTGTGCCCCAGACGACTGTCCCAGGCGTCATAGACGCCGGTCAGAATCCCGTCCAGGCTGTCTTCACATACAAAAACCGTCATACAGGCGTTCTCTCCTCCCATCCTGCTCTATCCCATCTCTTCTTCATGCCTGCAATCGAGTCGTATCTGTCTGAGGCACCCGGTAATCATCAAACAGCGACAGCTGCCGGTACGTCACGTCCCCGCTGATACCATAAGGCAGCCGTTCCTTCACATCCAGAAGATTCCGGGTAATAAAATCCTCCTCAATCCGGATCGGATACATGGTCTTTCCCCTGCAGGTAATAAAATACAGCGCCCGCTTCAGTACCACACCCATCCGTTTCAGATCCGGGAAATCCACCGTTCCAAGCCTCCTGGCCTTCACAATCCTCTGAGCCGACTTCACGCCGATGCCCGGCACCCGAAGAAGGGTCTGATAAGAAGCCCGGTTCACCTCCACCGGGAACGCTTCCAGATGCCGGAGCGCCCAGTCGCACTTGGGATCCAAAAGCACGTTAAAATTCGGCCGTTCCTCAGATAAAAGCTCCCCGGCCTCAAAGCCGTAATACCGCAGCAGCCAGTCCGCCTGATAGAGCCGGTGTTCCCGTAAAAGTGGCGGCCCGCCCGGAAGTTCTGGCAACGTACTGTCATCATTCACCCGCACAAAGGCAGAATAAAACACCCGCTTCAAATCAAACTTCTGATACAGCGACTCCGCCACCGACATAATCTGAAAATCATTCTCCGGCGTCGCCCCGATAATCATCTGGGTTGACTGCCCCGCCGGCACAAACTGAGGTCCTCGGCTGCGCCGCCTGGCCAGATCCGTACTCTTTCCGACAATCTGCGGCAGATTCGTCCCATAGTCGTCTATCCCATATGCGCTGCTTTCCTGCGCTCCGGAGCCGCCCAGCAGCCGCTCCCCATACTCCAGCCGTCCATTCTGAATCTGCCGCATGGGAGTCAGAATCTTCTCCCGGGTCTTGGCCGGGGCCAGCATCCGGAGTCCCTCCGCTGTGGGAAGCTCCAGGTTCACGCTCATCCGATCTGCCAGGAACCCCGTCCTTTCTATCAGGAGCGGATCTGCCCCCGGAATCGCCTTCACATGAATATATCCGCCAAAGTGATACTCCCGGCGCAGCTTCCACAGGGTTTCATACAAAAGCTCCATGGTATAGTCCGGATTCTTTGCAATTCCAGAGCTTAAGAAAAGTCCCTCGATGTAATTTCTCCGATAGAATTCCATGGTCAGCTCACAGACCTCGGACGGCGTAAACGCAGCCCGCGGCACGTCATTGGAACACCGGTTCAGACAATACCGGCAGTTAAAAATACACTCATTGGTAAATAAAATCTTCAGAAGCGATATACACCGCCCATCTGCCGCAAAGCTGTGACAGATCCCCGCCTCCATGCAATTACCGATTCCCTGCCCGGAATTTCCTCTGGACACCCCGCTGGAGGTACAGGCCACATCAAACTTCGCCGCATCCGCCAGAATCCGCAGCTTCTCCATCACAGGTAAATCCGCCCGTCCCTGTACAAAAGTCATGGTAAAAACCTCACTTGCATCTTTTGTGTTATCGAATATACGTTCGAAACATATGTTTGTTTTACTATATCACATATCTAACAGGGATACAAGTGCAAGTTTTCCCCAGTAAAAAAAGAGACGCCCCAAACGTCTCCATTACCCCGCCTCTGCCTAAGGTGCCTTTGCACAGCAAACAGCCCACCTCGCGACATCGAAAGTCAGGGCCGGGGCGATGTTGTTATCCAGTGTACAACATAGCCCCGGCCCGGCCGTCCTATTTCAAATCAATAAACCCAACTCCGCCATCAATACGGATCTCCGTCCCAAACGGTCGGCTAAGCTCCGCCAGATACCTAAGCACCGCATCATTCTCCGCCATCACCGGCGTACCTCTCCGCGTCCTGAGTTCTCCCATCCCCAGCGAAATCGGATACAACTGAACCTGTGTCAGCACACCATCCTCCATCGTCCAGGCCGCCATTACCGACCGCCAGATATTCTCCAGCGTAGGATACCCTACTGTACCGTTCTTACTGCGCAGATTCATAAACTCTCCGACCTTCATATCCGTCGAAAGGCCCTTATTCGCAAACGCTTCATAAGGCTGCATGGACACTGTCTCCGTCTGGAAAATAAAATTACCGAGACTATACAGAATCAAACCACCGTGATACACTTCGATTCCCCGCAGTTCATGGGGGCCATGTCCAATCACAACCGTCGCGCCAGCGTCAATACATTTCTTCGAAAAAATCTCAAGGAACTGCGGTGGAACTGCGAAATCTTTGTGATCCGTCTCATGCACATGGGCACTGACCAGCACCACATCCGCCTGACGCTTTGCTTCCTGGATCTCCTTCTCAATCCGCTCCATATCCCGGGGCTGCGGCTTAGTATCCACCCAATTTTCCGTATCCAACTTAAAAATGTGTTTGCCCAGGTTCGCCACGCCTTCCGGCTTCGGATTCACATACCCAATCTTAATCCCGTAATCTTCATAGGCATTGATATCCGTAGCCTCCGCCAGCTTTTTCACCATATCATAATATTCCTGCGTCACATGATAAGTCGTAGAAAAACGCAAGGGACTTAAGCCCGGCCGTCCACACACCTCGCCAGACTGTCCACCCGCAATACTCGCGTCGCTGAATGTGGAACAGACGCTGATCAGCGCCACCCTTCCCTTTCTCGTCTCCAGATAACAAGGACGGGACGCCTCCGCCATATTGGCACCGGTGCCGGAAAAGACCATATCACGTTCCTGCAAATGGCGCATCGTAGCCAGAATTCCACTCTCCCCATAATCACCGCTATGGTTATTCGCCGTCGTAAAAAGATTAAAACCATAGCGCTTCATATCATCCAGGCAACGCGGATCCGTCATCGCCCAGGTTCCGCCGCTGACAGCCGCAGGTGTCCCCTCCTGATTGTGAAACGTCATTTCCAGATTGGAAAACGCCACATCATGCTTCCCAATCACATCCTGCAGCTCCTCGAATCCCTCATAACCTTCCTTCGGAATCCGCCTGGTCACAAACGCGTCCCCTGTAGCAATAAAAGCCATCTTCCCCATAAATCCATACCTCCTTAATTTTCTGATCTCATTTTACAATCCACAAAAAAGACATACAACTATCCATTTTTCTATCAAAATCCATAAAAATCATTTATATCCACTCAAAAAAATTCGCAACTCCCCATCTGGCGCCTTTGCACAGCAAACAGCCCCTCTTCGCGACCTTGAAAAACAGGGCCGGGACTATGTTGTTATCCAGTGTACAACATAGTCCCGGCCCGTCCATTTTTACTGCAACAACTCAACCGCAATTCCGCAGAAGGCCTTCACCCCATTGACAAGGGCTTCCTCCCAGAAATTAAACCGTTCGTTATGAAGCGTACCTGTGCAGCAGCTCAGATTCATAAAATAGCAGGACTGTCCGCCATGGCTCTGCACCCGTTCCGACATATAAGAATAATCCTCACTGCCTCCGGCTCCGCCCTTCTTCAGCCGAACCACCGGCAGATGCAAATCCTCCTCACAAACCTTCGCCAGCCGATCCGACAGCGCGTCATCATTGATTCCATTCATGGCTGCGCCCATGAGCTTCATCTCGCAGGTGCAGTCGTGCATTTCGGCCGCGCTGCGGATAATCCGCTCGGCATACTCCTTCATATAGGTATTGGCCTCCGTGGTCATGCCCCGGACTTCCATCTCCATGTGCGCATGCTCACAGATAATATTCCGTCCGGTACCTGCCACAACCCTTCCCACATTTACCCGGGTATCTCCCTTACCACTCCGGGGAATGGCGTGCAGATTCAATATCGCCGTAGCCATGGCCAACATAGCGTTTTTCCCTTCTTCCGGAGAAGCCGCCGCATGGGAGCCTTTTCCATAAAATTCCACATCATACTTTACAGTAGCCAGACTCTCGCCGTCACCGATTCCGATGGCTGCTTCCTTCTGCTCCAGTCCGCCTCCCATATGGGCGCCCAGCACATAATCCACATCGTCCAGATGTCCGTGCTCCACAATGGACTTCGCTCCGCGCACGCCTTCCTCCGCTGGCTGGAAGATAAATTTCACGGTTCCGTGAAGCTGTTCCCGCAGCTCGCAGAGAATTTTGGCCGTTCCCAGTCCTACCGTCATATGGCCGTCATGGCCGCAGGCATGCATGACACCCGTATTGCGGGACGCAAACCCCTCTTTTGTCGGATAATGTGCCTCTTCCTTGCACTCCAGCACCGGCAGCGCGTCCATATCAAACCGGAATGCCACCGTTGGTCCTTCGCCGCAGCGCAAGATTCCAACCACACCGGTGAATCCACCTTTTGTATCGGACAGATACGCAAGCTCTGTGCCCTCCTGGGCCGCCGCCTCCTCATAATGCCGGTCCAACACCTCATCCGCAGGCAGACCCATCCGCGCTTCATCCAGACACACATCGCGTCCCACCAGCACCTCGTCACAGCCAACTCTTTTCAAATAAGATGCAATGATAGAGGATGTCCGCATTTCCATCCATCCCAGCTCCGGATAGCGATGAAAATCCCTCCGGATCTTCACCAGCTCCTGTTTCATGGTCTCAGCCTTTCCTGTGATCTTCGTATAAATCTCTCTGCGCTCCATTCTGTTCCCTTTCTCTTTTATCTCCAGATTTTCGGGTATCCAAAAGGATTCGCCGGTCTTTCCCAAGTCCCGGCGAATCCTTTTCCACATTTCTTTTGATTTTCCTATTCAAAATCCACATCCAGATAAGGATTTCTCACCTTATCAAATTCACCCGCATCCGCAGCTTCGGCGAATTCCGGCTTCATGGGAACGCGTCCGATAATCTGCAGCTTCTCCTCACCTGCGATTTCCTCCAGATGGCTCTTGCCGAAGGGATAAAGCTTCTTTCCGCAGTCCGGGCACTCCAGCCAGGAATAATTCTCCACCACACCCTTTACCGGAATCTTCATCTGATCTGCCATACTCAGCGCCTTCTTCACGATCAGCTGTACCAGATCCTGGGGAGAGGTCACGACTACAATCTCGTTGACCGGCAGGGACTGGAATACAGTCAGGGGCACGTCGCCGGTTCCAGGCGGCATATCCACCAGCAGATAATCCAGATCGCCCCAGATTACGTCGGTCCAGAACTGCTTTACAATATTGGCGATGATCGGGCCTCTCCAGATCACCGGAGTGTCCTCTGTGGGAAGCAGCAGGTTCATGGACATGAGCTTGATACCATTCTTGGTAAGCCGCGGCTCAATTCCCATATCGCTGCCCTCTGCCGGACCGTGTACCCCATACATTCTCGGAATGGACGGACCTGTGATATCCGCGTCCAGGATACCTACCTGGTAGCCCTTCGCCGCCAGCTCATTGGCCAGAGACGCAGTCACCATGGATTTTCCCACGCCTCCCTTGCCGCTGACTACGCCGATAACCCGGCGCACACAGCTGTATTCGTTGCACTCTGCCTGCAGGCTCTGGGGCTGCTGCTCCTTTGCCTTGCTGGGACATCCCTCGCAGCTTGTCTTATCGCAGCTTGTATTGCTGCATGATTTTTCTGACATAATATTACCTTCTTTCCCTTTTATTTCTAAATCCTATTTTAACATGGAAGCCAGCCAAAGACCAGCTCCCCTGTTATGTGCTATTTTTAAAACTTCTTCCGCCAGGTCACCGGAGCCAGCAGCATCATAATCGGCAGAATCTCCAGGCGTCCTATGAGCATATCCAAACTTAAGATAATCTTCGAAAAGCAGGAAAACGCGGAGAAATTCTCCACCGGTCCCACCTTCGCCAGACCCGGTCCCACGTTATTCAGGGTAGTCAATACGGCCGTAAAGTTCGTGATAAAATCAAAGTTATCCACCGAAATCAGCAGTACAGACACACTTAAGATCACAAAATAGCAGATAGTATACACATAGACCCCATGGGTCTCCTCATCCGTCAGGCGCTTGCCATCCAGTTTTACCACATTGACTGACTTGGGATGCAGAATCTGCCGCATCTCCTTGGTGATGGTCCGGCCCAGAATCATAATACGGGACACCTTCATGCCGCCGCCCGTGCTTCCGGCGCAGGCTCCCACCACCATCAGAAGCAGCAGAATGGTCTTGGAAAACTCCGGCCACAAATCAAAATTTGCCGTTACAAAGCCGGTGGTCGTAATAACCGATACCACCTGGAAGGCCGCGTAACGGAAAGCGTGCAGCACGCCGCCGTACAGATTCATAATATTAATCGTGATCAGTGCAATCGCTGCCGCCACAATTCCCAGATAATTCCGCAGCTCCTCATTTTTAAAGAAACCCTTGACGTTCTTCATGAGCAGCAGGAAATACAGGTTGAAGTTGATGCCGAACAGCAGCATAAAGACCGTAATCACGCCGTCGATATAGGCACTGTTAAAAGCCGCCACGCTGGCGTTCCGGTCGGAGAAGCCTCCGGTTCCGGCTGTACTGAAGGTGTGAATCACTGCCTGGTACAGATTCATGTCGCCTGCCAGCAGGAAAATGACCTCCGCCACAGACAGCCCCAGATACATGGTGTACAGAATCCGCGCCGTGGTACGCGCCTTGGGTACCAGCTTATCGCAGGTGGGTCCCGGTATCTCCGCACGCATCAGGAACATGGAATTCTTATTGCTTAAGGGGATCACCGCCATGACGAATACCAGCACGCCCATGCCGCCCACCCAGTGGGTCAGGCAGCGCCAGAAATTCATGCACTTGGGCAGCCCCTCAATATCTCTTAAAATCGTGGAGCCCGTGGTCGTAAAGCCCGACACCACCTCAAAGAACGCATCCTCAAACCGGGGGATGCAGCCCGAAAGCAGGAAAGGCAGCGCGCCGAATACCGACCACAGAATCCAGGCCAGTGCCACGATAAGGAATCCCTCCTTGGCGTAAATGGCCGTATTCTCCGGCTTCCGGGAGCTCAGAAACGATACCAGGAGCAGGAGCATCGCAGTCAGCAGGAAGCTGATACCTTCCATTTCCCCATATAAAAATGACACAAAGGCCGGGAAAAGCAGCAGAAAACCTTCTATCAGAAGCATTTTCCCCACGATGTATCTTATCATTCCGTAATTCATAGCTTTCCCCCACTAGCGCATGATGTCCTGCAAATCCTCGAGGCCCTGTCCCATGGAAATGACAATGACACTATCGCCTACCTCCAGCGTATCATTTCCGCCTGGTATGATGGTACGGCGGTTCCGTACAATGCAGGCTACCAGATGGTTGCTCTTCAGCTTCAGATCCTTCAGCGGAATACCGGTGTACCTGGTTTTCTCCCGGATCCGGAACTCCAGCGCCTCGATCTTGCCGCCAATCAGCTTATATACCGTCTCCACATTGGCGCTTCCCATGGAATTCCGCATGGCGCGCACATAGCTGGTAATCGCGTTGGCCGTAACGTTCTTCGCGGAAACCACGCTCTCCATGCCCAGCTGATCCACCATGCTCTGCAGACCCTCGTCGTTGATCTTGGTGACGACCTTGGGTACATGACGGCTTTTCGCGTACATGGACATGATGATATTTTCCTCATCCATACCGGTCAGGGTTACAAAGGCGTCTGCCTTGGAGATTCCTTCCTCTTCCAGAAGCTCGTGATCGGTGGCATTGCCATGGATAATCGTCGCTTTGGGAAGCAGATCGCAGAGCTCCATGCAACGCTTCTCGTCCACCTCTATAATCTTGACCTGCATACCAAGCTCCAGAAGCTGGCTACCCAGATAATAGGCCACCCGTCCGCCGCCGCAGATCATGACATTTTTAGCCTTGCCGATGATACCCTTGGTAAGCTTCAGGAACTTCTCAATCTCCGGATGGGAAGCTGTGATGTTGATCTTGTCGCCGGGCTGGGGCACAAAATTACCATCGGGAATATAGACCTCCCCGTCCCGCTGCACCGCACAGACCAGCATTTTGATCTGATGCTTTTTATATAACTCGCTTAAAGAAAGACCATCGATGGAGCTGTGAGACGGATATGTCACCTCCACCAGCTCGACCCGGCCCTTTACGAAGGTCTCGAGCTTCGCTGCAGACGGGAAGATCAGAACCCGGGATATCTCCCCCGCCAGAGCCCGTTCCGGATTTACCGCCATACTGAGCTTCAGATCCTCCTTCAGCAAATCGATCTGATTATGATAAATCGGATTCCGCACACGGGCGATGGTCTGCTTGGCTCCCAGCTTTCTGGCCAGCAGGCAGCAGAACAGATTCATCTCGTCTGTAGACGCGCAGGCAATCACCAGATCCGCCCCCGGCACGTCCGCCTGACGCTGAATATCCGCGCTGGCTCCATCGCCCACCACACAGGATACGTCCATCTCATTGACCGCGTTTCTGAGCTTTCGTTCACTTTTGTCAATCAGTGTCACATTGTATTTTTCACCGGACAGCTGCATGGCAAGCTTATGTCCCACTTTTCCGTCCCCGATGATTACAATATCCATGCCTTTCTCTCCCTCTTATCGGAACCGATCTGTCTCGAAGTGCTCCATGGTCTTCAGACAGTTCAGAATCTCCCGGTATTTATCCCGGACAGTACCCTGTCCCAGCGTAATATCCAGAGACACTGCGATGCTCTCCAGAAGCTGTTCGTCCGCATAGGCTTCCCAGGCCTGAAACAGCTCCAGCTTATCCCGGTACGTCTCTGCGTCCAGAAAACGAAGCAGCAGCGGATTCATTTCCCTGGGCTCCTCGATCTTCTCAAACCGCCAGGTCTGCTCCGCCTCCGGATACTTCTCGTGATCTACCTCGCCTGCAAACTCCTCGTAGGGGCGTACCCAAAAGTCTTCCTCTCCATATAAAGCCTGGTATACGACCACCTTTTCTTCCGTATCCGCATCCCGCGCGATGGCTGTCACCTGATACTGGCCGCCTTTAAAATGGCGATAGTACTCGCCTGCTTTGATCTCTCTCACGGCAATTCCTCTTTCCCTTTTTCTGAATATAGATGCCCGTTCTATGAGCATATTCCAACTTTTACAAAGTGTCAAGTCTTTCAGACAAAAATACCCGGAGATTACACTTCTCCGGGTAAGACTGACACATCATTTTTAATTGTAGATAAGACATACAGAGTTTTGGTCCAGGATACGCCGGGCATCTCCTTGATATCCTGGTGAATCACCTCCAGACTCCGGGAGGAGTCGGTCACGATCTTCAGCAGATAATCCACATCGCCCGCGATATAATAGCACTCGGCCACATGGCAGTGCTTCGCCGCGGCCTCCGCAAAGTCTTTGCCGTATTTCGGGTGCTCCAGCCGCACGGAAATAAATACGGTCAGGTCGTTGCCCAGCTGCTTCTCGTCCAGCACCACCGTGTACTGCTGAATAATGCCCTTCGCTTCCATTTTCCGAATCCGCTCAATCACTGCCGATACGGACAGATTGATGGACTGGCTGATGGTTGACGCCGTCTGTCTGGAATTCTCCTTCAGACATTTCAGTATGCTTAAATCAATGTTGTCCATGCTTCTTCCTCCTCATCTGATCCGCCGCCCTTGCATTGGCTTATCTGCTTTATAATAAAAAGAAAAGGCAGTTTGCCTGTTGCAAACCGCCTTGTTCACTGATGGACTTATCTTATCAGAAAAAATATTTCCTGTAAAGTCCTAATTTACAAAAATTTTTATTTTTTCGCTTAGAAATAAACCATTTCTTCCTCGGGGGGCTCTGCGGACTTCAGGGCCTTGGTATAAAGCACCGGTCCTTCCTCGCCGGAATACTCATCCCTCTTCTCCACGTAGACCTTGGCCGTCACGGTCAGCCACTGGCCGTTCTTCAGCTTATCCACATTGTGGCTACGGCACAGGAAACCCAGGAATACCGTATCGTCGGCACAACAGGTCATGGCCTTTCTGCCCGGCACGAAGTAGCCCGGAGTCATCCGGCGGGGCTTCATGACGCGGCCCTTGAAGCGGATGGTCTTGCCATCGTAGTGCTCCGGGTGATCCATGGCGTCCACATACCAGATGCCGTAGTCGATATCGCTGATGTCAATGATGTCCGCGTTCAGGTCAAAGGGAAGCTCGTCCTCAAACTCGAAGGGCTCGCCGCCCTCCTGCTCAAATTCCACTTGGGCCCGGGGATTCACGGCGCGGATATTGCGCTTGTAGGAAGCCGCCTTGGTGCCCTCTGTGCATCGGTCAAAGATGACCAGATCGGAATCCTGTACCATATCCATGAACAGGGACTTCATATTCTGCATATACAGGTCAAAGGTGGTGGCGTCCACCAGGGTGATATCCTGGGCCGGGAACCAGCCCTTCGGAAAATTCATTTCCCGGTACAGCTGCATGCCCCACATGCCGTTCCACTCAATCATGACCTGGCTGGGCTTATACTTTTTCTGGCAGTCCTCCAGAAATTCCTTCGTGAATTCCGCCTTGCCCTCGATGGTTACCAGGGTCGTATCATAGGACTCCAGCACATGCAGGTCATACTCCTCCTCGCCCTCTTCGCAGGCGATAAGCAGAGTCTTGCCGCCGTCGGAAAAATAGGGATCGGACAGGGTCTCCTGTATAAATGTGGTCTTTCCGCTCTCCAGAAAGCCATTTACCATATAAATCGGGATCTTGTTTGCCATAATTTCTTCCTCTTTACACTCCGAAGAGCTCTTTCAGTCCATCCTCATCAAGCAGGGAGCCGATGACGCAGAGACGGCCGGTGTAATCCGGATGTCCTTCGCGGATCTCATACTCCTCCGGTACGAAGTCGAACTCCATCCAGCTTCCGTCGGTGCTCTGGATGATACCCTTGGCACGTAAAATTAGGCCGTACAGGCCGGACTTGCTTAAGGTTTCCAGAATCTTCTCCAGCTCTTCTTTTTCAAAACGCTTCGGAGTTTCTACGCCCCAGCTGGTAAATACCTCGTCTGCATGATGGTGTCCCTCATGATCGTGATGATGGTGATGATCGTGGTCATGGCAGCCACAGGTGCAGCCCTCGCCGTGGTCATGATCGTGATCATGATGATGCTCATGGTCGTGGTGATCATGCTCATGGTCATGATCGTGGTCGTGATGATCATGCTCATGGTCATGATCCTCATGATGCAGGTCGCCCATATCCAGCTCTGCATGCTTCATAGCGTCCAGAATCTGTCTGCCATTTAACTGATCCCAGGGAGTAGTAATCATAGTTGCCTTCGCATTGTGCTCACGCAGCATCTTCACAGCCTCCTGAAGCTTTTCCTCCGTCATGCTCTGGGTACGGCTCAGTACGATGGTGCCTGCGTGCTCTACCTGGTTATTGAAGAACTCGCCGAAGTTCTTCATATACATCTTGCATTTCTTACCGTCTACGACTACCAGAGAGCTGTCGATGTGAACGTCCATATGGCCAGCCACATTCTGAACAGCCTTCATAACGTCGGACAGCTTGCCTACGCCTGACGGCTCAATCAGGATGCGGTCCGGCGCGTAGGTATCGATAACTTCTTTCAGAGCGGTTCCGAAGTCTCCCACCAGGGAGCAGCAGATACAGCCGGAGTTCATCTCGTTTACCTGTACGCCTGCCTCCTTCAGGAAGCCACCGTCGATGCCGATCTCGCCGAACTCGTTCTCGATAAGCACGATCTTCTCGCCCTTAAATACCTCTTCCAGAAGCTTCTTAATCAGTGTTGTTTTTCCGGCTCCCAGGAAACCGGAAATAATGGTAATCTCTGTCATTTTATTTTCCTCCAGAAAATCAACAAAGAGCGCTATGCGCAGCCTATGGCTGCATCATGCGCTCTGTTTCTTGGTCTTATGCCAGCTTGCTCTTAGCAACTTCTGCCAGAGTAGCGAATCCAGCCGGATCATTTACTGCCATGTCAGCCAGTACCTTACGGTTCAGCTCAACCTCAGCCTGCTTCAGTCCATACATGAACTTGCTGTAGGAAAGTCCGTTCAGACGTGCTGCAGCGTTGATACGTGCGATCCAAAGCTGACGGAACTGACGCTTTCTCTCTTTTCTTCCTGCGTAGGAGCTGGTCAGTGCTCTCATCACGGACTGCTTTGCTACACGGTACTGCTTGCTTCTTGCTCCTCTGTATCCCTTAGCGAGCTTTAATACTCTGTTATGTCTTTTCTTAGCGCCTAAACCGCCTTTAATTCTTGCCATTTCTTCTTTCCTCCTTGAAACTTCTCACTTCCGCCTGTTCTGTACTGAAACTTACAGATACGGCAGAATCTTCTTCATGCTCTTTACGTTGGTTGCATCCGTAATGGTAGCTTTTCTGAGATTTCTCTTTCTCTTCTGAGATTTCTTGGTTAAGATATGGCTCTTATAAGCTTTCATTCTCTTGAGTTTGCCTGTACCTGTTACTTTGAAACGCTTTGCTGCTGCTCTGCTTGTCTTAATTTTTGGCATTTTATATACTCCTCCTATCCTAGTATCCTTTTCCAAATTTCTATCAAATCATTGCCGCTTCCACGGTTGATTTCCATATTTTACTGACGCTTCTCTGCCAGAAACATCATCATCTGACGGCCTTCCATCTTCGGAGCCTTCTCCACTACAGCGACATCTGCCATCTTCTCCGCAAATACGTCGAGAATCTGCTTGGTCTTCTGTACATGGGCCATCTCTCTGCCTCGGAAACGTAAGGTTACCTTTACCTTGTCACCCTTCTGGATGAACTTCTTGGCAGCGCCCACCTTGGTATTCAGGTCGTTCTCCTCGATATTCGGTGACAGACGAACTTCCTTAATCTCAATGGTTCTCTGCTTCTTCTTGGCTTCCTTCTCTTTTCTCGCCTGCTCGTACTTGTACTTGCCGTAATCAATGATCTTGCAGACAGGCGGTTTCGCCGTCGGTGCAATCTTCACCAGGTCCAGTTCTGCTTCCCGGGCAATTTTCATCGCATCTCTTGCAGACATGATTCCAAGCTGCTCTCCGTTCGAGCCAATCAGTCGAATCTCTTTATCCCGGATCTGTTCGTTAATCATTAAATCGCTAATGGTAGTGCCCTCCTTCTAAGAAAGAAAAAACTAAAAAAGTGGATAGTCAGACTATCCACTTGAAATATCTTTTTACACGACGTATACTGATGTCGGTATCTTCGATACATATAAACCCGAGTCGCCTGTTGCGCTAAGGTGAGAGTGGATACTCTGCTTTCTGTCACCGTGCTATCTTATCACGTTTTATTTCCCATGTCAAGCGCTTTTTATAAAAATTTCCCCGAAAAAAACGGACCGGACAGCCTTCGCCGTCCGGCTCGTCTCTACTACCTTTTTTGGATTGGATTATTCGTTATATTCGTTAAATACGTCTAACGCACTCATCGCCAACAGCTTTACAGCCTGATGTAAGGTACGCTTTCCTTCTTCTCCGCCTGCTGCTTCAGCAAATTCCTTGGTATGTGTTCCCACATTCTCTTTCAGTCTTACATAGAACTGAATGGTCGGAATCTCATGAGATACGTTTCCTACGTCTGTAGAACCGATACCCTGGGTCAGATCACGCTCGATGTAATCCTCGCCGATGAACTCCATGTTCTTACGTACATAGTCAACCATTCTCTTATCGTTGCGGATATCCTTGACAACCTCATCTAACTGCTGTACTTCAACCTCTGTTCTGGTAGCGATTGCAGCACCCCTTGCGCAGTCCTTAATGATGTCAACCAACTCCATCATATACTCATACTCCAGAGCACGGATGTTAAATACAGCCTTTGCCTCTGCAGTTATGGTATTGTGCGCGGTACCACCCTCGGTGATGATTCCATGTACACGGCTGAAATCCTTGAAATGCAGTCTCATCATATCAACTGCGTGGAACATCAGCTGTACGCCGCTCAGAGCATTTGCTCCCTTCCACGGGAATGCTGCTGCATGTGCAGGACTTCCCTTGAAGGTGAACTCCAGGGTAACGCATGCGAAGGAAATATCATCCGGCATGGACGCCTCGGTCGGATGCATCAGAAGCGCTGTGTCGATTCCCTTAAATACGCCGTGACGAACCATGATAGCTTTTCCGCTTCCCTTTTCCTCAGCCGGTGTGCCTAATACCTTTAACACGCCGCCAATTCCGTGCTTTTCCATAACCTCTTTTAATACGATGCCGGCTCCTGCCGCAGAGGTTCCGATGATGTTATGGCCACAGCCATGTCCGATTTCCGGAAGACAGTCATACTCTCCCATCAGAGCTACGGTCTTGCCCGGTTTTCCGGTATCATATACTGCCTCAAAAGAGGTGGGCAGTTCAGAAATTCCACGTTTTACTTCAAATCCATTGCTTTCCAGAAGCTTACAGAGTGCTTCCTGAGCCTTGTATTCCTTGAACGCCAGCTCCGGATTCTCAAAAATATAGCTACATACCTTCTCAAACTCTTCCTGTCTTGCATCTGCAAGTGTACTGATTTCCTGTTTTAATGTCTCTAATGTCTCCATATGCTTCTCTCCATTTCATTTGAATTTTATTATAACAGGAAATCCTCGCAGGATTTCCTGTTACTGTTCAAAATTTCACAAAATGTTATATTAAATCAGTCCCTTTGCAGCCAGAATAATATTGGAAATTGCTGCGGAACCAAAATAGGTAGACGCCATAACTACGAAAGAAATAATTACAATCTTCCAGCTCAGCTTCTTGAATACCTCCAGCTGCTCTCCTACCGCGATTCCCGCGAAGCTCAGCAGCGGGATTCCCACCAGACCGAAGCTGTATGCGCTCATCAACTCAACGATCGTATCGGAAAGCGGGGAGATCGGCAGTGTTAAAACAAATGCCACCAGGGTAGCCCACGCAAATCCCGGAAGATTCGGTTTCTTTACCACGTTCTTCAGAACGATTGCGATTGCAACCATGATAAAACTTACTACGGTTGACTTCAGCAGACCCGGAAGCGGGGTTCCCATAGAAACCATATGAACCACAATGATGATTCCATAAATAACGACAATAATTTTAATCTGCTCTAAAATAGTTTCAAGCAGTGATTTTTCCTTTGCAGCTTCCATTTTATACCTCTCCCTCCGGTGCTTTCTTAAATACTCTCTGTCTAAAGCGCTCGATACCCGGATTTATGCGCTTATAATACCAGTTAGCCAGCGGTAATGCCACGAACATCTCAACATACACACCTGTTACAGCAGTCAGAAGTCCACTGGTTGCTGAATATGCGAGAATCTGCTCAGAGTACATAGCCGGGGCAGCACTGGTAAGGGCTGCGGTAGCTGCGTTCATCATGGACGCACTTCCCATTCCGGACGCCATAGCCAGTGCGAAGGGGTGGAATCCCAGAAGCAGGCCGACGGGTGCCAAGAAAGAGTAGAATAAGGTTCCGAATACACTTCCGCTGATGTAGGTTCCCAGAGTTCCCATACCTTCTCTGGACTCCAGACCGTACTTATCTCCGATAATTCCCAGCGCGGTATCACGACACAGGGAGAAGGTTCCACCAACCGCACTTCTTCCCAGTCCAATCAGCAGACCTAAGGGCAGCGCAATCAGCATAGTTGCCAGGTTACCCAACTCCTGCAGCAGCAGAGCCGGACCTGCCTGAAGCACGATTCCGACCTTCGGTCCTGCACTGATACCGAACATGATGCCCAGGGGGTATAAGGTCAGGGACAGTAAGTAGGGTGCACGGCTGATCTCAGCGTGGCCGATAACTTTCTTAAGCGGCGGGATTACTTTTCCCAGAAGTGAGGGGGATAATAAAATTCCCATAATGATAACCCAAATCATGGTCAGGATCTTTACATCGACTCCCATCACCTTGAATTGCAACGGTCCAATCAGCTCCGCAATAATGCAAAGGATAAGCGTTACAATCATACAATTTACAGTACCCGTTCTCTGTTTCACATCTTTTTCCTCCGTTTCAGTAAAATAATCTTCCGAAACCTCCAGTACCATGGGATCCAGGTTTCCAAAAGATCATTCAGCTCTTGCTATTCTTAGTATAGCACTGCTTCCTTTTCATGTCGACGCTCCCTGCGCACCATAAAACCCCTGTTTTTTTATGCACCATGCACAACGGTTCTCACTTGCAAATGATAATCTATACATTACGACGGAGTTTTTTCATCTGCCCTTTATTTCATAAATTTCATAATCCGGAGCGCAAACGCAAGCTCCAGGATGCTGTTGGGAGCAGACAAGTCATAGCCTGTCTGATTTTCAATCTTCTTAATCCGGTACATCAGCGTATTCCGATGTAAATGCAGCGCGTTTGCCGTCACATTCCTGGCTCCCAGATTGTTGACCAGAGCCTCCAGCGTCTCCAGAAGCTCTCTCTCATTCTCCTGATCGTATTCAATAAACGCGTTCAGCTTTTCTTCCACAAATTCCCGGCACATATCCTGCTTGCTGATTTTTTTCAAAATTTTCCAGAAACCGGCGTCTTCGATACAGAGCACCCTGGATTCCAGGTTCTGACATACGGCGATTTCCACCGCGTCCCTTGCGTCCTGATAGGCCTGTCCGAATCTTTTATAAGTATCCTCCGCCCTCGACACGCCTATGGTCGCCCTGTATCCTGTTTTTTCACAGATCTCCCTCTGTATGGCTTCAAAATAATCAGCCCCGATCTCCTTATCCCCGGTCCGCTTCAGGATACATTGAAAGGTGCCGTTGTTGGACAGGACAACCACCTGCTCCCCGGTAAAGGCCTCCCTTATCAGATTTTCTATCTTTTCAATCCGCTCCTGGGCTTCTTCCTCCCGAAGCTCATGCAGCTTCTGCTTGATCCGGTCAACCTCGATATAAATAATCTGATAAGGCGGCACGGGCCACCTCTGTTCCTTGATCCTGTAATTTTCTTCCTCGTCGTGGGCGATGTTGCCGGTCAGAAGATCCACAAATAACCTCTGATCCATTTCCCGCTGATTATATCGTTTAATCTGGGACTGCATGGAATCCATCAGATTATTCTGCGACTTGATAAGCGCCTCCATTACAAGATAATTCATCTCTATAAAAGGAAGATCCTCCGGCCACAGAATCAGCGGAAACTGCAATTCATCCGCCACCTTTATAGCCGCATCCAGGGAACAGCCGATGTATTTATATTTTGTCGCCAGGGCTGCCGCCTTGGCGTCGTACAAATCTCGGATTAACTGGATAATTTCTTTCTCTGAATTGCTATAGGTATATCCGGTTGTAATATAGAAGACATTCGGCCGCATCCACGCTTTCATATCCGGTATTTCCATACAGTCAACAAAACGGACTACACGGTCAAGCCCGCCCTTTCCGGCTGCCAGTGAGCATCCCTTCGTCTCAGCCAGCTCCAATATTTCTCTTACTTTTAAGGACACTTTCTACCTTCCCCCTCCAGATATCATTTAATGTTATATTATAACACAAATTTTACATTTTGGGTATGGTTTCCATTCTTTTTACCATTTCAGACAGACCGTCCGCCCATCCATACAGAATCACCCCAATCTGATTCATGGAACTTGCGTATTCCAGAATGGTCTCGTTATTCTGAAAACACATTTCCTTTGCCCGAAAGCAGACGCGCATTCTTTCTTGCTCTTCGGGAAGAATATCCGTAAAAAGCGTAATCTGTGCCATATCAATTCTCCTTTTTTCTATAAAACAGGCCGGGCAGCGATGCGCTGTCCGGCCTGTTTTGTTCTGTATATAAGGCTAAGCCTTCTCGATCTTAATCGCGCAGACCTTGTACTCCGGAATTCTTGCGTATTTATCCAGAGCGGCGTTGGTCAGCCAGTTTGCGTTGCCATCCGGGAAGTGGAAGGGCATCCAGCTCTCACCCGGTGAGGTCTTGGTGCCTACACGGGCGGTGGACTCAATACTTCCTCGTCTGGAGGATACGCGAACCCGGTCTCCGTTCTTGATTCCCAGCTTCTCCGCATCCACGATGTTCATCTCGATAAAGGAGTGTCCCTCAATCTCCATGAGCTCCGGCGTCTTACCGGTCATGGCGCGGGTGGTGTAATGATACAGGATACGTCCGGTCATCAGAATAATCGGATATTCCTCATCCGGAAGCTCCGCGGAAGGCACATACTCTGCCGGATAGAACCAGCCAAGGCCTCTCGAAAACTTGCCTACATGCATGATCGGGGTACCCGGGTGATCCTTGGTCGGGCAGGGCCACTGTAAGCCTTTGCCGCCCACCTCTTCGCTGTCCAGGCGGGCATGGCTGATGCCGCCGAAGCTGGGCGTTACAGAAGCGATTTCGTCCATAATCTCAGCAGCGGTCAGGTGGGGCTGCGGATAACCCATACGGTTCATCAGGTCGATGATGATATCGGTATCCAGACGCATCTCACCCGGTACGGTGATCGCCTTGCGGACTCTCTGCACGCGGCGCTCGGTGTTGGTAAAGGTTCCCTCCTTCTCCAGATAGCTGACGCCCGGAAGGATTACATCTGCGTACTGGGCGGTCTCTGTCATAAAGAGCTCCTGAAGCACGAAGAAGTCCAGACTCTTCAGCGCCTTGATAATGTGATTGGTATCCGGATCGGTCACAATCGGATCCTCGCCGTAGATATAGAGACCGCGAATCTCCTTATTGATAGCCTTGGGGAATACGTCGGTTGCATGGGTTCCCACCTCATGGCTCAGCGGAACGCCCCAGGCCTTTTCAAATTTCTCTACCACGCCCGGTGCGGCAACCTTCTGATAGCCCGGGAAATCTGTGGGGGAAGCGCCCATGTCGCAGGCTCCCTGTACGTTGTTCTGTCCACGAAGCGGGTTCACGCCGCAGCCCGGACGTCCCAGCTTGCCTACCAGCATTGCCATGTTGGACATGGACATAACGCCCTCGGTACCGGTGGAGTGCTCGGTTACACCCAGACAGTAGATAATCGGCGCGCGGTCAGCCTTGGCGTACATAACCGCTGCTTTTCTCAGCTCTTCCGGATCAATATGGCAGATTTCCGCCACCTTCTCCGGCGTATAATCCTTTACAATCTCCCGGATCTTCTCATAACCTTCGGTACGCTCCGCGATGAACTTCTCGTCCTGCAGACCTTCCTCGATAATGACATGCATGATACCGTTTGCAAAGGCTACGTTGGTACCCGGCTTCAGCTTCAGATGAATATCTGCCTTCTTGGCCAGACCGATATCACGGGGATCCACAACGATCAGCTTGCAGCCTCTCTTCACTGCCTGGCGGATCTGCATACCGACTACCGGATGCGCCTCCTCCGGGTTGGAGCCTACCAGCATAATCACTTCCGCGTTCTTCGTGATATCCTCGATGGGATTGGTCATGGCGCCGGAGCCCAGGGTCATATACAGACCTGATACGGACGCGGAATGGCAGACGCGGGCACAGTTATCGGTATTGTTGGTACCGAAGCAGGTACGGACCATCTTCTGTACCATGTAAATGTCTTCGTTGGGGGATCGGGAGCAGGCAAATCCGGCCAGGGAATCCGGGCCATACTGCTTCTTGATCTCCATAAATTTGGAAGCCACCAGATCCAGCGCCTCGTCCCAGGTAGCCCGCTCAAATTCTCCGGTTTCATGATTTTTGATCAACGGATACTTGATACGCTCCGGAGACTGGGCAAAGTCAAAGCTTCCGCTGCGGCCCTTGACGCAGAGCAGTCCCTTGTTGGAGGGGCCGTTATAGGCCTCTGTATCTACTACCTTGCCATCCTTCACCAGTACATAATACTGGCAGCCGGTCGCGCAGTGGGGACAGGTGGTCAGTACTTTTTTGTCGATCTGGTAGGGGCGGTATTTCTTTCTGCGCTTCATGGTCAGCGCTCCGGTGGGACAGGCCTGCACACAGTTGCCGCAGGACTCACAGATTCCCTCATTCCAGGTATTCTTATAATGAGCGCCGATGACGGACTGGAATCCACGGTTCATGGTATCGATGGCTCCGCGTCCTACGATTTCCTTACAGGTATTGACACATCTGTGGCATAAAATACACAGGCTGGGATCGTAGGTGAAGAACTTATTGGTATCATCGATAGGCGCGTTGTTCATCTCGCCCGGGAAGCTGGTCTTTTCTACGCCGTACTCAAAGCAGTAATCCTGCAGCTTACAGTCGCCGTTGGCTTCACAGGAGAAGCAGTGTACCCGGTGATCGGACAGCAGAAGATCCAGGGTCTCTTTTCTGTATTTTACAACCTTTTCAGACATGGTCTGTACTTCATCGCCCTCGGAGCAGCGTAAGGTACAGGCCGTATCAAACTTTGTTCTGCCATTGTTGGTTACTTCCACGACACAAAGGCGGCAGGAACCATCGGGCAGCACATTTTCCAGATAACAAAGGGTCGGAATCTTTACGCCTATCTGCTTGGCGGCCTGCAGAATCGTGGTACCCTTTTCCACTTCTACAGGGATTCCATCTATCGTCAAATGAATCATATCCATCCTCCTTTTATTACTGTTCACTACGTTCACAGTAATACGCTTCGCGATGCACAGAAATTACTGCGTAATTTCTCGCTTGAATAACTCGGGATTTTGGCATATATATGCCAAAACACCTCGCGGAATAGTATCTGTGAACAGTAATTTTATTTTAAAATGACCGCATCAAAGGCGCAGTTCTCCAGACAGGTTCCGCACTTGATACACTTGGAATTATCAATGACATGAGGCGCTTTCCGCTCGCCGGTAATCGCGTTCACCGGACAGTTGCGGGCACACTTGGTACAGCCCTTACACTTATCGGGGTCGATTTCGTATACGCGCATGGACTTACATACGTGAGCCGCGCACTTCTTGTCTACGATGTGCTCGATATACTCGTCCCGGAAATTCTGAATGGTACTAAGTACCGGAAGGGGAGCGCTCTTTCCAAGGCCGCAGAGGGATCTGTCTTTTACAAAATGGCCCAGCTCTTCCAGCTTCTCCAGGTCTTCCATCTCTCCCTTGCCGTCTACGATCTTCTCCAGAAGCTCCAGCATACGCTTGGTTCCGATCCGGCAGGGACCGCATTTTCCGCAGGATTCCCTCTGGGTAAAGCCCATGAAGAAACGCGCCACCTCTACCATACAGGTATGTTCATCCATGACAACCAGTCCGCCGGATCCCACGATGGCCCCGTACTTCTTGACGGAATCGAAATCCAGGGGAACGTCCAGATGCTGCTCTGTCAGACAGCCGCCGGAGGGACCTCCGATCTGAACCGCCTTAAAGGCCGCACCGGATTTCAGGCCGCCACCGATATCAAAGATAATCTCGCGAAGGGTCGTTCCCATCGGAACCTCAATCAGACCGGTATTCTCGATGCTGCCGGTCAGAGAGAAGGTCTTGGTTCCCGGGCTTCCTTCTGTACCGATGCTGCGATACCACTCATGACCCTTCAGCACGATCTCCGGAACGTTCGCATAGGTCTCTACGTTATTCAGAACGGTAGGCTTCGCCCACAGTCCCTGTTCTACGGTACGGGGCGGCTTTACACGGGGCATGCCGCGGTTTCCCTCGATGGAGGCTGTCAGGGCAGAACCCTCGCCGCATACAAAGGCTCCCGCTCCCTTATTGATATGCATATGGAAATTGAAACCAGTGCCGAGGATGTTCTCGCCCAGGAGTCCATTTTCCTCCAGTACGGCAATGGCATGCTTCAGCCGCGCTACAGAGTTCGGATACTCCGCACGCACATAAATATAGCCGTTCTCTGCGCGTACCGCATAGGCCGCCAGCATCATACCTTCGATCAGACGGTAGGGATCGCCCTCCATAACGGAGCCGTCCATGAATGCTCCGGGGTCGCCCTCGTCGCCGTTACATACCACATAGTGAACCGGGTCTGCCTGACGGGCTACCTGAATCCACTTCTTGCCTGCCGGGAAGCCGCCGCCGCCACGTCCGCGCAGTCCGGACTGGTCTACCTCCTCGATGACCTGATCCGGCGTCATCTCAAACATGGCTTTCTGAAGCGCGTCAAAGCCGCCGCTGGCTATGTATTCTTTTAAGGACTCCGCGTCGAACTTACCACAGTTCTTTAACACGATGCGGGTCTGCTTCGCGATAAACGGAATATCGTCCGGCCCCTTACAGACCTTGCCGCCCTTCTGATAAAGAAGACGCTCTACGACTTCATTGCCCAGAACGCTCTTTTCGAAAATCTCGGCGCAGTCGTCCAGCTGTACCTTCACATACTGAACCACATCCTGACCTTTCTGGATACGGACCAAGGGACCCAGCTCGCAGACGCCCTGACAGCCTGTCTTCTTTGCGCCCAGATGCTCTTTCTCATCGTGGGGAGCGAACTCCAGTGTCACGTCCGGTGTAGCTTTGGTAATCTCCAGGAATTTTTCGTAAATCTTGTTGGAACCTGTGGCGATACAGCCTGTACCGGAACAGACAAGGATCCGGCAGTCGTAGGAATTAAGCTCTTTTACCGCTTCCTCGTGAAGCTGCTGTAACTGTTCTTTATTCTGGATCAATTCCGGCACCTCCTCTTAACTGGTCGATCACTGCCGCCGCCTTTTCCGGCGTCATACAGGGATACACGTCTTCATTTACCATCATGGTGGGCGCAAGTCCGCAGGCTCCCAGGCAGGATACGGTCTCCACCGTAAACATCATATCGTCTGTGGTCTTCTTGGTCTTGCTTAAGCCCAGCTTCGCGTACAGGGCCTCCAGCACCGGCATGGATTTCCGCACATGACAGGCCGTTCCGTCACATACTTTGATAACATACTTTCCCTTCGCGTCGAAGGAAAAGTTCTCATAGAACGTCGCTACGCTGAAAGCCTTGGCCTCCGTCACCCCGATCTTGTCTGCCACATAACTCAGCAGCTCTCCGGGCAGATAACGGTAAGCTCCCTGAATCTCCTGCATAATCGGAATCAGTGAAGCCGGCTTTCTGCCGTACTGATCCATGATCTCATCCGCTTTTGCGTAATAGGACTGATCAAGCATACTATATTTACCCTCCTTACATTATTTTCACCCAACTGCAAAACGGCTGTAACCGTTCTGATAATACACTAACAGTATACAGCCATTTTTGTATAAAATCAACAATTATCTCCGTTACTTTTTTGTCATTTTTGTGCAATCGTCCTGTTTTCTAAAACATATCGGTTACTTATCACTAACTTTTTGCACAATCCTCCGATGATAATCCTCCGGGCGGTTGATATTGGCAAAGCTCTCCTCCGGCGCGGCGCTATCACAGATATCATAGCCGATCCGGTTCAGAAACGCGAACACTGAGCCCTTCCGCTCCCGGATCTCTGCCAGCATTTCATCCGCCAAATCCCGGTCGTAGACGCCTGCCAGGGGCTCTTCCTTTCCCCTGTGTCTGAGAATCACTGCCTTTTTCTGCTTTTCCCTGCTCCGGAGCACCAGTCTTTCCAGCTCTTCCACCGGAACCAGCGGTATGTCCACGCCCAGCACCAGAACCTGCCTTTCCCGCGCCAGACGGAAGCAGCTTTCCAGTCCTCCCAGCGGCCCCTTCCCCGGAAAACGGTCCGGCGTCACCGGAGCGCTGTAGCATGCTCCCCGGTAGCCGGACACCTGAATATCTGTGATTCCAAGCTTTCTGCCCTTTCGGATCTGACATTCCAGAAAGGTGCTTTCCCCGATGGGCAGATCACTTTTATCGCTTCCCATGCGGCTGCTCCTTCCCCCCGCCAGCACCACCAGGGAAATGCCTTCTCCCGGCCGCTTATTTTCTGGCACAGTTGGTGGCCTCCCCGGTCAGGATCTCCAGACCGTGCTGAAGAGAAGGCAGAATGTAGCCCAAAGACTCCTTCACTGCCTTGGGACTGCCCGGCAGGTTGATGATGAGCGTGCTCTTCCGGATACAGGCAGCCGCCCGGCTCAGCATGGCTCTGGGGGTAATGGTCATGCTGTAAGCCCGCATGGCCTCCGGGATTCCCGGGACCATCCGTTCCGCGATATCCATGGTAGCCTCCGGCATACAGTCCCGGGGAGAAAAGCCCGTACCCCCGGTGGTCAGAAGCAATTCCGCCACCTGCTCGTCAGCAATGCGCGCCATTTCTTTGGCCAGCATCTCCCGGTTGTCCGGCAGGAGAATCGTATGGACTACTTCGTATCCATTTTCTTCCAGCATTGCTTGGATGGCCGGGCCGCTTAAATCCTCCCGCTCCCCTGCGTAGCCGGAATCGCTGGCGGTCAGTACTGCCGCACGCATGGGGCGTTTTACCACCTGGATTTCATCGCCCTCAGAAATGACGCCGCCCTTTAATACCCGGGTAAAAATGCCCTCTCTCGGCATAATACAGTCTCCCATAATCTTGAAAATCTCACAGCCGTTGTGACATTTTTTTCCAATCTGTGTCACCTCCAGCAGAACCTCCCCGCACTGAAGCTGCGTCCCGACGGGAAGCTGCCTCAGATCAATCCCCTGGACAATGAGATTTTCCCCAAAAGCGCCCTCGTCCACCGGCGCTCCCTTTGCCTTGAAGTCCTCAATTTTTTCATAGGACAGCAGGCTCACCTGACGGTGCCATTTGCCTGCGTGGGCGTCGTTTTCCAGTCCCCAGTCCTCTATGACCTTTACGGAATGTACGTTTTTCTTCTGCGTACCCTTTTTCTCACTGATATTTACTGCCATGATCCTGCCCATGCTATCGTTCCTCCCTTATTCTGCCGTCTGCTTTTTCCAACGCGGACAGCCTCCAAATTCTCTGTCTTCTATGGTACCTGATCTCGGCCCACAGATCAACACTTGTTACAAATTAGACAATTTATTTTTTTGATTTTCTGGTAGTTTTTCACAATCACAGGTTTGACACGCCCGGAGTCCCCATGTATAATGGAAGCGGGGCAAAAAGCCCCACATCATTCAGGAGTACAACATTCCATGTATATCAATGAATTATACGACAAGCTTCCGCTTCTTTCCGCGGAGACCTATACCTATATCGGCCGGGACGGCAACTGCCATACCGAATCCGAACCGGTTCTCACAGAGCATATGCTGGACGTCTATCTGAACGATCGGCTGACCATGAAGCTGGTCTGTATTCCCCAGTATCTGACCGAGCTGGTACTGGGCCGCCTTCTGACCGAGGGAATCCTGGAGGACGCTTCTGATGTGGAGCAAATCTATATCTGTGAGCACGGACGGCGTGCCCGGGTGGTGCTAAGCGAAAAGGAACCGGAAAAAGGAATTTCCCGGGACTGTGAGGCTGACCGGGAGCCCTTTACAGAGCTTATGCCCTCCTGCTGCACCGGGAATCATATTTTAAATGATTATTTTCTGACCGGGAAGCCGGTAAAGCCAGTGACTCCCATTTCCTGGAAGGCAGAGCAGGTCTTTGATCTGGCCGACCGCTTCCACGCAGGTATGCCTCTCCATGGACAGACCTGGGCCACCCACAGCTGTTTTCTGGCAAAGGACGGCCAGCTTCTCTTCCAATGCGAGGATATCGGCCGGCACAATGCCCTGGATAAAGCCATTGGCTATGCCCTGCGTCACGGGATTCCTCTTTCCCGGTGCATGGTCTATTCCAGCGGCCGGATTCCCACAGACATGGCCATGAAAGCCATCCGGGCCGGGATCCCCATTCTCGCAAGCAAGGCCTCGCCCACAGCGGAAGCCATCGCGCTGGCGAAAGAATACGGCCTCACCCTGGTCTGCGCGGCAAGGCGGGACCGGATGAAGCTGTTCGCCGGGACGAAGTCAGAAGTCTGAGAAGCGGGCCATCTTCTTTTAGGAAAAATCAATTTGTAAATTATTCCTATTTTAAATATAAATTTTAAGAAAGGCAGGTTTTATTCTATGCCTTCGGTATACGCCGACACCTCATTTCTACAATTCAAAAAAGTACACTGCCGGAACTGCTATAAATGCGTCCGGAACTGCCCGGTGAAAGCCATCCGGGTCATCAACCATCAGGCCCAGATTCTGGAGGATCAGTGCATCCTCTGTGAGAAATGCACCCTGGTCTGTCCCCAGAACGCCAAGGAAGAACTGAATATGATTCCCAGGGTGCATGACTTCATCCAGAGCGGCGGACAGGTCATCGCCTCTCTTCACCCGGCCTATGTGGCGGAATTCGGAACCGACAGCCTGCCGGCTCTGACCGAAGCCCTGAAAAAGCTCGGTCTGTCTGACGCCTTCGACGCGGCCGCCGGGGCTTATCTGGTCAAGACCGCTTACGAAAACCTGGTGGAGGAACGGGCCCAGGAGACGCCCACCATTTCCTCCAACTGTCCGGTGATCGTACAGCTGGTTCAGAAGCGTTATCCGGATCTGGTTCCCTATCTGGCCCCGGTTCTGTCCGTGATGCAGGCCCATGCCCGTTATCTGAAGGAACAATATCCCGACGCGCGGATTCTCTCTGTCTCTCCCTGTATCTCCGGCCTGGCCCAGATGCGGGAGGCGGACAACTATGTGGATTATGTCATCACCTTCAGCGAACTGCAGGAATGGCTGACTGCTGTTCAGGTGCAGGTGGCCGCCCCGTCAAACGCGTCTCCAGACGCGGACCGGGATATCCGGCTTTCCCGCATTATGGCCATGTCCGGCGGCTTTACCATGGCCATGCATCCATCCGTTCACCAGCGCTATCTTCCCGCCTGCGGGATCGACAGCTGCAAGCAGATTCTGAATGAATTTATGGCGAATCCGGACAGTTATTCCAACTGTTTTCTGGAACTGAACGCCTGTCCCAACGGCTGCATCGGCGGTCCTTCTTTCCGACGTACGAAGACCGGACTGCTCCACGGCCTGATCCGTCTGCAGAACGCGTCCCTGTACAAAGGCATTTCCAATTATAAACGGGACGATTTTTCGGCGCAGTCCCTGACCGACGTCAGTCGTCACTATGATACTTTCGTACTGCGGCAACAGGAGGCGGAAGCCTCCGAAGAAGATATTAAAAAGGTACTGGCCCAGATGGGAAAATTTACGCCGGAGGACGAGCTGAACTGCGGGGCCTGCGGCTACAATACCTGCCGGGAGAAGGCGAAGGCCGTGCTGGCCGGAAAAGCCGAGATCTCCATGTGTGTGCCCTTCATGCGGGAGCGCCAGGAAAGCTATTCCAACAAAATCATCAACGTGATGCCCGGCATTCTGGTCACGGTTGATTACCAGCTGAAGGTTATCCACATGAATCAGGCCGCCCGGGATCTGTTCGATCCCCTGCATAAAAAGGAGCTGATTGGCGCGCCGGTTTCCGATCTCATGGACGACTATTCCCTGGTCAACCTGATTTCCTTCGACAAAAACCGTTCCGACGATCAGATTTACCTGGAGGATCGGAAGATCTATCTGGAGCGGACTCTGGCCAACGACCGGAAAAATCAGCTGATTCTCTGTGTCATGAAGGACATCACCCGGGAAATGGAGGAAAAGCTGCGGATCCGGAAAGCCCGGAACAACGCGGCCGCCATGGCTGACAAGCTGGCCGCCGAGCAGCTGAAGCTGGTTCATCAGATCGCAAGCCTCCTGGGAGAAACCGCCGCCGACACCAAGGTGGCAGTGGAACAGCTGAAGCGCACCATTCTCAGAGAGGATGAGGATTTCGATGAATAAGGACAAAAATTACCGGCTGAACGTCTCCTTCCACGGACTGGTGACGGATTTCGGCTGGATAAGCCTCAATAAAAAACGGGAAAGTATCTGCGGCGATTTCTTTGACATCACCGAAAATGAGGAGGATCATGTGCTAGTGCTGTCCGACGGCCTGGGAAGCGGCGTCAAAGCCAACATTCTCTCCACTCTGACCGCCCGGATGCTCAGCCATATGATTATCAAAAAGCTTCCCATTCACGACGCGGTGGCTGCCGTGGCCGACACGCTTCCGGTCTGCAGCGTCCGGCACCTGGCCTACTCCACCTTCACCGTGCTGGATATCCGGGGACGGCAGGCCCTGCTCTACCAGTTCGACAACCCGGACGCGATCCTGATCCGGGACGGCAAGGTAACGGCCTACCCCTATTCCACCTTCACCCTGAAGGAAAAGGTGATCCACGAAAGCACCTTTGATCTGCGGGAAAATGACATGCTGATTCTCATGTCCGACGGCGTCACCAACGCGGGAATGGGAAAAACCACCGACGGCGGCTGGGGCCGCAATGAGGTCTTGCGCTTCTGTCAGAAGAAGTACCGCCCGGGTATGAGCGCCCAGGAAATGGCTGTAGCTATCGCCTATGCGGGACTGGCCCTGAATCTGGAGGAGACCGACGACGATCTGACGGTTCTGGCCTTACGCTTCTGCAAAAAGCAGACGGTCAATCTGATGATTGGCCCGCCCACTACTTCTGAGCAGGATTCCACCTATATGGAAAACTTCTGGCAGAAGGAAGGAAAGCATGTGATCTGCGGCGGTACCACGGCGAAAATCGCGGCCCGGTATCTGCGTCAGCCCCTGACCACCATCGAAGGATCCGCGGTGGACGACGTGCCCTCCCTGATGCGCCTGCCCGGGGCGGATCTGGTGACGGAAGGCTTACTGACTCTGGAACGTCTGCTGGAATACTGCGAGGATTTCCGGGAAGACCGCCTGTGTTTCCATGAAATGCTGCAGAAGAAGGACGGGGCTGCCCGGCTTGGCGCCCTTCTTTTTACCTGGGCCACGGATATCAACGTCTTCTTTGGAAATGCTTATAATCAGGCTTATGAGGGCAGTGAGATTACAGCCCAGACTAAAACCCGGACGGTGGAGGCGCTAATCGGGCATCTGCGGAAGGCCGGAAAGACTGTAAATATCTCGTTCTGGGCTGTCTGAAGCCTTCCGAAATGTTTTTTAATTGAATTTTTAAGAAAGGAACTGGGAATCCGCACCGGAAGCGGGCGGATCCGTAAATATACTGTTATGAGTGAATTTACACATTTTAACCGGCAGGGAGAAGCCATCATGGTGGACGTAAGCGCCAAGGCAGAAACCGCCAGGGAGGCTGTGGCCGAGGGCCGCATTTCCATGAGCCGGGAATGCTTTGAAAAGATAAAAGAAGGGGAAATGGGAAAGGGCGACGTCCTGGGCGTGGCCCGGGTAGCCGGAATCATGGGCGCTAAAAAGACCTCCGAGCTGATTCCCCTCTGCCACCTGCTAAACCTGACCAAGGTAGAAATCCGCTTTGCCTTAGAGGAGGAAACCGCCTCGGTGCGGGCGGTCTGCACCGTCCGCACCACCGGAAAAACCGGCGTGGAAATGGAGGCCCTGACCGGCGTCCAGATCACGCTCCTGACCATCTACGATATGTGCAAGGCCGTAGATAAGGGTATGGAAATGTCCGATATCCATCTCTGCCGCAAAAGCGGCGGAAAAAGCGGAGAGTTTGTGAGAAAGGCGGAATAACTCTATGAAAGACCAATATGGACGGGATATCGACTATCTGCGCGTCTCCATCACCGACCGCTGCAACCTGCGCTGCCGCTACTGTATGCCGGACGGTATCGAATGGCTTCCCATGGAGGAAATTCTGAGTCTGGAGGAGGTCACCGAAGCCTGCCGCCAGGCCGCAGCTCTCGGTATTCGAAAAATCAAGGTGACCGGCGGCGAGCCTCTGGTTCGCAGAGGCTGCACCGATCTCATCGGTATGCTGAGCGCCCTGCCCGGTATCGATCAGGTCACCCTGACCACCAACGGAATCCTGCTGGCCTCCTGTGCCGACGAGCTCTGCCGCCAGGGACTTCACGCGGTCAACATCAGCCTGGATACCCTCGACCCGGTAAAATATGCCGAAATTACCGGCTTTGATCGGCTTTCTTCCGTACTGGATGGAATCCGCGCCATGGAGGAACGCCGGATTCCGGTCAAGATCAACGCCGTTCTCCAGCGGGGCGTCAACGATATGGAATGTATCGCCCTGGCGGAGCTTGCGAAAAATCATAAGCTGGACGTACGTTTTATCGAGCTGATGCCCATCGGCTACGGAAAAACCCTGGAGCCGGTGTCCAACCCGGAGATTCTTAGACGCCTGCGCGCCCATTACGGCTCTGAGCGGGTGATCCCGGATTCCCGGGCCCACGGCAACGGCCCCGCCCGCTATTACCGGATCGACGGCTTTTCGGGCAGTATCGGTTTTATCAGCGCCATTCATGGGAAATTCTGCAGCTCCTGCAACCGGATCCGCCTGACGGCCACCGGGGATATCAAGCCCTGTCTGTGCTACAGCGACCATATTTCCATAAAAAATGCCCTCCGGAACGGAAGTCCGGAGGACGTAAAAGCCCTGCTGGCCCAGGCTATCGGTCAGAAGCCCGCAGCCCATTGCTTTGAAAATATTCCGACCGTAACGGAACGAAAGGAAATGTCCCGTATCGGAGGCTGACCTATCTTAACACCATCACGTCCGCAGGATTCACATGAAGCCAGAGTGTATCCTGCGGATTTTCTCTGTCCGCAAACTCTCTTTCACAGAATTCCCGCCAGTATTCCTTGGTAGTCTCCACACGGATCCGGTTGAAATGATTCTTCCGGCTCTCCTGTGAATTCTCCGCATGCTCCGGCGTCACCATCAGCACCGTGGAAAAGACGTCGTCAATAACCCGGTCAATCCGACACCGGAAGGTATTCTCCGGCTGCGCCGCCGCCTCTTTTTCTCCCATCAGCCCGATATAATGGCTGCGCACGCCCACATAGCGGACGTCCTCTGTGTCCGGTCCGTGTTCTCCGCTGTAGAAAAGCGTCTCGCCCCAGTCCTGCACAGTTACCCGGCCCTTCTCCGTAACCCGGGCCCGCGCGAAGTTTTTACAGCCGGACAGCAGCGCAGCCGCCCTGGACTCGGGCGCTTCGAAGAGCTGCTTTACCGGAATCACCGGACTTGAAGAACCCTGATCCATCACACATACCCGGTCGCAGATCCGGTACACCTCGTCCCGGCTGTGGGACACAAACAGGGTGGGCCCGCCAAACTCCTTCAGCGTCTCCAGAAGCTCCTGCTCCAGGTTCCAGCGAAGATACCCGTCCAGCGCAGAAAAAGGCTCGTCCAGCATCAGCACACGGGGGCTGGAGAGGAAGATCCGCGCCAGCGCCACCCTCTGCTGCTGGCCTCCGGAAAGCTCCGCAGGCTTATGCTTCTCCAGACCCTTCAGCTCAAACTTTTCCAGCATTTCCTGAATTCTTATCTCCGCTTCTTTTTTCCCGGTCTTTTCCGCCTTCAGTCCCGTCATCAGATTCTGGCGCACCGTCATATTGGGAAATAGGGCGTAATTCTGGAACAACAGTCCCACATGACGATCCTGGGGCCGCAGATTGATATTCTTCTTCGAATCAAAAAGCACCTGGCCGTCCAGCTCAATATATCCTTCGTCCGGCTTCACAATACCCGCAATACAGCGGAGCGTCATGCTCTTGCCGCAGCCGGAGGCTCCCAGAATCCCGGTCACCCCCTCCGCAGCCTCAAACTGCGTTTCCAGCCGGAAATCTCCCAGCTTTTTTCTGATATCCACATACAATGACATCTCCGCTACCTCCCGGCCTCTCGTTTTGTACCCATGCGGGAAGCCCGCTCGCTTTTTTCCAACAGATTTACCACCAGCAGCACCACCGCCGAGATCGCCACGTTGACCAGAACCCATCGGAAAGCAAGGGCGTCGTTGTCTGTCCGCCAGAGCTGATAGACGGTGGTGGAAATGGTCGCGGTCCGGCCCGGCGTATAACCGGCCACCATGCTGGTGGCCCCGTACTCGCCCAGGGCTCTGGCAAAGGCCAGGACGGCTCCCGCCAGAATGCCCTGCCTGCAGGCCGGCATCCGGATCCGCCAGAAGATAAAGCTATTAGATAGGCCCAGGGTCTGTCCGGAATAGGCGTAGGTCTCATCGAAACTCTCAAAAGCCCCCCGGGCTGTCCGGTACATCAGCGGAAAGGCTACCACAGCCGCCGCGAAAATACCGGAATACCAGGTCATTACCAGCTTAGTTCCAAAATTTTCCAGAAACCAGGCGCCCAGCGGTCTTCTGGGTCCCATCACCATCAGCAGAAAATACCCGACTACCGTGGGCGGCAGGACCAGCGGCAGCGTCAGCACCACGTCCAGCACGCCCTTCACCACCGGGTGAAGCTTTGCGATATAGTAAGCCGCAAAAATGCCCGTAAAAAACACGATCACACTGGCAATCAGCGCAATACGCAGGGAATTATACAGGGGAAACCAGTCCATAAAACTCTACTCCGTCCTTTTATTCTGCCGCCGCGAAGCCCACTGCCTCAAATACCTTCATACAGGTATCAGTCTGCAGATAGGCCAGGAATTCCTTTGCCGCCTCCTGATTCTTCGAAACATTCAGGACTGCCGCCGGATAGATAACCTGCTTGCATAGATCGCTTCCCGCCTGATCCACAACGGTCAGCTTGGCGGAAAACGCGTCGGTAGCGTAGATAATGCCTGCGTCCGCAGCTGCCTCGGAAACCTGGGTTGTCACCTCTTTTACGTTGGAACCATAAGTAATCTTGCCCGCTGCCTCCAGGCTGTCCAGAATACCCAGATTGGTCAGAATTTCGTTGGAGTACTGTCCTACCGGAACATCCTCATTGCCCAGAGCCAGCAGGGAAAGCTTGTTTGTTCCCAGATCCTCGAAATTCTGGATATCCTTCGGATTTCCATCCGGAACCGCCAGAACAACCTTGTTCTCCAGCAAATTTACGCGGGTGCCCTCCAGCACGTAATCCAGACCGTCGGTATTCACCTCCGGATCCGCGTCCTTGTCCAGCTGGTTCATCTGTTTCTGGGCCGCGGAAATAAATACGTCGCAGTCCGCGCCCTCCTGAATCTGAGTTTTCAGGGTTCCTGAGGAATCAAAATTGAATACCAGAGTTACATTCGGGGCAACCTCTTTGTACATCTCCTGAATCTCTGTCAGGGTCTCTGTCATGGATGCTGCCGCAAAGACATTCAAAGTCACCGGATCTGCCTCTGCAGTCTCTTCTGCTGCAGTATCCTCTGCACCTGTGGTCTCCTCTGCTGCCGGAATCTCTTCCGCCTGCTTGCTTCCGCAGCCAAGCATAGATACTGCCAGCGCGCCGGCCAATAGACCTGCGATTACCTTCTTCCTCATCATAACTATCCCTCTTTTTTCTTATTTCGCACTGCTTCTTCTGTCCGTTATTTTTTCAGAAGAATAACGATAGGTCTATTATACACAGAAAAAAAGGAGGGTGCAAGTGCAACCTCCCTTTCACTCTGTGCTTTTTACTGAAACTCCCCGAAATACACCTCAAAAAATCCCCGGGTAATCCGCTTCATGTCCTCCAGCATAGCGTGATACCGCTCCATGAAGAGGCGGCCTTCGGGGGTGATGGTAGAGCTACCCCCGTTCTTTCCTCCGTTGCAGCGGTTCAGGAACCGGAAGCCCAGCTCCTTCTCCACCTTGTTGATCATTTTCCAGCCCTTGGAATAGGACATATTCATTTTGACCGCCGCAGCCTGAATGGAACCGGTCTCATCAATGTACTGAAGCAGGTGGTAGACGCCGGGACCGAAGAAATCCTCTTCCTTGGATATCACCAGCTTGGTTTTGAAATGAAGCGTGGCGGCGTCCCACCGAGCTTTCAGGTAAGCAGACACCCGTTCGATCCCGCCAGCGTCCAGAAGCGAATAACAGACGCCCGGATCCTCCACCAAAATTCTATCCTGTCCGGCTTTGGTATCTTTTTCACCTGGCACCACACTTCTGGGCCAGCCGGCCTGCCCCCCATATACCGGCACAGCCGCCTGTTCCGCCTTCAAAAGAGCCTCCACAGTCTCCTCCCCAAAGGCCGGATATTCCACCGGCAGCACAAGGGCCCGATCCATCAGGGGTGCAGCCGTCTCCAGGGCCAGCTTCAGGGCTTCCTCAAAGCTATGCTCCCGGTAGGCTTCATCTTCCACGAAGATGACATTATTGTGACTCAGGTGCAGCTTCAGCGTCTCACTGTGACAGCCTGCCAACACTACGATGGGAGAAACCCCGGCCTTACGGAACCTGGCGATCTCTCCCTTGATAACCGTTGTCCCATCCAGCGGATACATGGGCAGGAACAGATGAATCCCCTCATTTTCCCGCTGCTCCTCCCCATAATCGCCGGAGGCTATGATAACCGCTCCTGTTTTCATATGATCTCCTTTGTATTTCCGGATAAAGGAAACAAATCCTTTAAAATAAATTCCGCAATGCTCTCCACGTCTTCCAGCCCGAATACCGGCACGCCCTCCGGCAGTCCTTTCACCGCTCCGGGCGCCAGATCTGTCACAACGGCGCGTAAATTATGCCCCCTGCAGACACAGTCCGAGGAATTGGCTCCGCGAATCAGCTCCATTTTGGGATACCCGCTGTCCTTAAAGCCCTCCAGCAGAATCAGATCCGCCTCCGGGAACCAGGACGCCAGCTGCTCCGGCGTCATTTGCTCCGCCTGGGCTTCCTCCGGCTGCTTCTTTACGACCATAAATTTGTGGTCCGAAAAAACCACGGTACCGTAGGCTCCCGCCTGAAAATGGGCAAAGGTATCCGTTCCCGGCACATCGGTCTGAAAATCATGGCCGTCATGCTTGATGGTAGCCACCTTCAGCCCCCGTCCGGTCAGAACCGGCAGAAGCTTCGTGATCAACGTGGTTTTTCCCGAATTTTTCACACCGCTGACGGCGTAAAATAACGGCTTTTTCTCTAATCTTTTGTTCATAAATAACATTCCATACTTTCAAATTAACTGTTGGAAGCAACATCTCAAGGAGATTTTCCCTTTATAACAGAATCGCCTCCGCCTCATCCCCCGGTTTCAGCGCCCCAGATCCTGCAGGCACATCCAACAGGCAGTTGCAGCCCACCATGGAGGCCAGCACGCCATTGGAATTCAGTCCCTCCGGCAGATGGAAGGTTCCCTTTTCCCAGTAAGCCCGCACAAAGCGCCGACCCGGACTGGGTTTTCCAAAGGCGTCCGCCAGGGTTCCCTGCACCCGCACCAGCTCAAGAGACGGCTTTCTCATCATTTTCGCCAGCATAGGGCGAAGCAGGAGTTCTGTAATAACTAGGGCGCTGAAGGGATTGCCGGACAGACTCATAACCGGGATTCCCTGATAATCAGAAAATAAAGTAGGCATACCGGGCTTCACCTGGATACCCCAGAATACGCGCTCCGCCCCAATCCGGGCCAGGGATTCATGCATGATGTCCTTTTTTCCCACAGACACAGCGCCTGTGGTAACGATCAGATCCGCTTCCTTCGCGGCCTTTTTCAGAGCCTCCGCCATCTGCTCCGGCTCGTCCGGGACGGAGCGGGCCTCCAGAAGCTCCACGCCCAACTCCATCAGACGGGCCGCCAGAAGCTTCTGGTTGATGTCATAGATCTTGCCGGGAGCCAACGGCTCTCCCGGCTGCACCACCTCATTGCCGGTGGTCAGCACCGCGATCCGGGGACGGCGGTAGACAGCCACCTCCGGGATTCCCATTCCGGCCAGCACGCCGGCCTCCACGAAGCCAAGCTCCCGGTCTGCTTTCAGCAGTACCTGTCCGGCCTTAAAGTCCTCGCCCCGGAAGCAATAATTGCCCCACGGCCGCTCCGCCTTATAGATCTGTACCGTCTCCTCGCCGTAATCCGTATCCTCCTGACGAACGCAGCAGTCACAGCCGGGCGGAATCGCCGCACCGGTCATAATACGTACAGCCTGTCCCGGCTGCACCTCTTCCTCGGAATAATCCCCCGCGTCAATCTCCCGCAGGACTGTAAGACAGACCGGCTGTTCCTTTGAGGCGCCAGTTAAATCCGCTGCCCGGCAGGCATAGCCGTCAATAGGAGAGCGGTGAAAGGGCGGATTATCAAAGACGGTTTTCACGTCTTCCGCCAATACCCGGCCCGAAATATTCGCGATTTGAATCTGTTCCTTCTCCTGTATCACCGGCGTGTGCTGTAAAACCAGGCAAAGCGCCTCCTCTGTTGTAATTCCTCCCATACCAGCTTCCCCCTTATACGCCTTTTCCAAAACCGCAGTTGGGGTAATGACAGGTCTTACAGCCCAGACAGAAGCCGCCATTTCCCATATGGGCCAGTTCCTTCTTCGTCACCTCTATCCCCGCCGCAATCCGGGGCAGTACCAGATCAAAGACCGTAGCCTTTGCGTACATGACGCAGCCCGGCAGTCCCATAACCGGCGTACCGTCCTCGAAATAAGCCAGCAGGAACATGGCTCCCGGAAGCACCGGCGCGCCGTAGGATACAATACGCGCTCCCGTCTGCTTAATCGCCCCCGGCGTCTGATCGTCCGGATCCACGCTCATGCCTCCGGTACAGAGAATCATGTCCGCTCCCTCTTCCTTCAGCTTCAGAATGGCCTCGGTAATCTTCTCCCGGTTGTCGTCGCAGAGGATGTGTCCGCAGATCTCGATTCCATAGGCGGCCAGCTTCTCAATGATAACCGGCGTGAAAGTATCCTTGATCCGTCCGTAATACACTTCATTTCCTGTGGTGACAATGCCTGCCTTCAGGGGCTTATAAGGCGTCAGGGAAACCAAAGGCTCGCTTCCCGCAGCCTCCTTTACCCGTTCCAGCTTCTCCTTCGCGATAACAAGCGGAATCACCCGGGTTCCCAGCAGACGGTCGCCCTTTTTCACCGGCGTGTTATTATGCCGCGTGGCAATCATAATCTCATCGATTTCATTGATGGCGTCAAGCCGCGGCACATCTACCCGGAACAGGCCGTCGCAGTCGGCCACCAGCTCAATTTTTCCCTCCTTCACATCGGTGGGATGCATATTTTCGTTCCTGCAGACGGCGCACAGAATCTCTGCCGCCTCATTTTCATGGAGGGTGTTCTCGTCCTTCTCCCAGACATACAGGTGATCCTTTCCCAGGGACAGCAGCACCGGAATATCCTCCTCGGTGACGATGTGTCCCTTGCGGAATGCGGTGTCCTTAACCACATCCTTGACGATCCGCGTAATGTCGTGGCAGAGCACATGGCCCACCGCGTCCGTTGTGTTGATACATTTCATACCCCAAATTCCTCCCAAAAACCAATCTATGTATCCAGTGTAACACAGCGGAGTGGAAGTTTCACCTGTTTTTCAAAACATAACGGTGATTTTTTATCCGTCTTTTGTATATAAGAAAGAATCCTGCTACGCAGGATTCTCCGCATGCGGCGGGTCGCCCAAGCGACATACTACCTCTCCGCCGCAGTGCGATAATGTTTTTTATGTAATAGGGGATTCCATCGGAATTTCCTATTACATAAAAAACGCGGATATACTCCAAAAATGGAACATATCCGCGCCTCAATTTTTTACCTATACTTCCAGCGGCTTTCCGGTCAGCATCTCGTATGCCTGCAGGTATTTCTCGATGGTCTTGTCCACGATCTCCTGGGGCAGGGTCCAGTTGTTGTCCGGGTTGGCCTTCAGCCAGTCGCGGGCAAACTGCTTGTCAAAGGAGGGCTGTCCGTGGCCCGGCTCATAGCCGTCTGCCGGCCAGAAACGGGAGCTGTCCGGCGTCAGCATCTCGTCGCCGATCACCAGGTTGCCGTTCTCATCCAGACCAAACTCAAACTTGGTGTCCGCGATGATGATTCCCTTGCTCAGGGCGTACTCCGCGCATTTCTTATAGAGGGCAATGGTATTGTCGCGAAGAGCCTTTGCGTACTCCTCTCCCTTGCCCGGGAAATATTTTTCAAGATGAGCGATACTCTGCTCGTAGGAAATGTTTTCGTCATGGTCGCCGATCTCCGCCTTGGTGGACGGTGTGTAAATCGGCTCCGGCAGCTTGTCAGACTCTTTCAGTCCTTCCGGAAGCCTGATACCGCAGACGGTTCCGTTCTCCTTGTAGCTGGCCCAGCCGCTGCCTGTGATATAGCCGCGGACGATGCACTCGATGGGAAGCATCTGAAGCTTTCTGCACATCATGGATTTACCCCGGAACTTCTCCTGCTGGAAGTACTCCGGCATATCCTTTGTGTCAACGGAAATCATGTGGTTCGGCAGAATGTCCTCTGTCATATCGAACCAGAATTTGGACATCTGGGTCAGTACTGCGCCCTTCTTTGTCACTTCATTATGAAGAATCACATCGAAGCAGCTGATACGGTCTGTCGCTACCATAATCAGGCTGTCGCCGTTGTCGTAAATCTCACGTACCTTACCTTCTTTGATCGGTTTCATTTCCTGCATATCCTTGCACCTCATCATTCTGTTTTTAAATGGAAATTCGGGTCAGACTTCTTTTGACCCTGGGCATTTCCACATTACCACTCTTTCCCCCGGCCTGTCAAGCCCCTGTTCTTCTCCTACAGCTCAATTCCCTTCCGGGCATGTACACCCTGGTCGAAGGGATGCTTGATTTTCCGCACCTCGGAGACATAATCGGCCAGTTCCAGAAGCTCTGGGGCCGGATCCCGGCCTGTCAGGGCCACCTCCAGGCCTTTCGGACGGTTCTTCAGAAAATCCAGGGCTTTTTCCCGGTTCAACATGCCGTGATTGTAGCAGGACATAAACTCGTCCATGACCAGCAGGAAAGCATCTTCCTGCGCTGCCAGCTCTGTGGCCCGGTCAAAGAGCGCCTGATAGGCGGCTGCCGCCTCCTTTTTCTGCTCGTCGGTCATATTCCAGAAGAAGCCGAACTGCTTCTCACAGGTCAGCACCGTGACACCGGGCAGCTCCCGCAGTACCTTCAGTTCTGAAGATTTCCCATCCTTCATAAACTGGGTGAAAACGACCCTTCTGCCGCTTCCTGCCGCCCGGACAGCAAGCCCTGTGACTGCGGTGGATTTTCCCTTACCGTCGCCGCAGTAGATGTGAATACATGATTGTTTCATAATTCGAATCTCCTCATTTTACGCTTTCTTTTTCACCAGACAACGCTTCTTAAAGAAGGAAATACCGTAGCAGAGAATCCTCTCCGCCGGATACTGTTCCTCATATTCTACCGCGTACATCCGCTCATCCATCTGCCTGATCGCCTTCTCGCAGTCCGTTTCCAACTCCTCCGGGCTGTCCGAATATTTGATCTCAAATATGGCAACCCAACCGTCCGTGTAATCAGAAACCACAATATCGCTGCGCCCTTCGCCATGCTCCTTGTTGGATTCCACGGCATAACCCGCGCCGGTAAAGATACCGGCCAGAAAGGCATGATAAAAATCTTCTCGGTAATCGTGATAGCTGATGGTTCTGCGCAGCAGCTTGTTGATTTCCTCTGTGGCAGCCTCGCTGTCTCCCTGCCAGATAGAAGCAAATAAATCCTTTCGGTTCCAGGTTTTGGCGCTATCGTCAAACCATTTCCGAATGGTTGTCTCAAAAATCTCCCGGATTTCCTCGTTGGGAATCCGAAGAGCTGTCATTCCATCCGGCACAACTCCCGGCAGCTCCTCTTCCCTCAGTCCGGTCAGATATCCGGTCAGATACAGGACGCTCCAGAGATTGTCTTCGGATGAATGGAGATAATCATACGTCAGATTTTCATCAATATGCTGAAGAATATAACCGCCGGAAAGCAATGTTTCCAGTTTTTTAGTAATGGCTCCTCCCGCGTAATCAATAAAGGAACGGATAATGGCATTATCACTGGTATTTTTCCAGTAACTGACCGGTCTGGCTTCCGGATTCTGCTGAAAATCCCGGAGATAATTCATCACATCCCAGGGACAGTATACCTCAAAATTTCCGAAACGATATCCGTCGTACCAGACCTTTATGTTCTCCGCCTGACTATTTGCCCCGGCATCCTCAAGCAGCCGATCCACATCCTTCTGTGTAAATCCAAAATATTCATTCAGTCCAGAAGTGCCGATGGTATCGGAAACCAGATTATTGGTTCCTGTAAAAATGCTTTCTTTGGCAATCTTCAGACAGCCTGTGATAACTGCAAACCGCAGACAACTGTTATCCTTTAAGGCCGTACTCATCATGGTTTTGATAACTTCCAGCATCTGCTCATAATAACCATTGCTGCTTGCCTTTGCCACGGGCACATCATATTCATCCAGAAGCAGGATCACCGGCTTCTGATAATATGCCTCCATGATCCGCAGCAACAGGCTTAAGGCACGGCTCACCTGTACTTCTCCGGCCCGTCCTGCCTTCAAATCCAGGAAATTTTGTTTATCATCCGGATCGATTGCGTCATATTCCAGCAGGTACGCATATTTTTTATATAATTCGGAAATCTGTGCTTTCAGTTGTCCATACGCAGATTCAAAATTCAAGCCGTCAATATCCTTTAAAGAAAAGAAAACCGTCGGCCATTGATTCATCCAGGCCTGGCACAGTTCACTGTCCCTGGCGATTTCCAGACCCTCAAACCACGCTCTGCTGTCTTTTCGGATATCAAAGAAATTTTCCAGCATACTCATACTGAGGGTTTTTCCAAAGCGCCGAGGCCGAGTAATCAGGGTCACTTTGGTAGCTGTGTTCTTCAGTAATTCCCGAATCAAACCGGATTTATCGATATAGTAATAGCCATTTTGCCGGATTTCCCGAAAGTCTGAAACGCCCACAGGAATATTTAATTCTGGCATACTGTCCCCTCCTTACTGCTCTGGTTCTCCGTACCTTCAGAATAACATGAAGCCTGCTTTTTTACAAGCAGGCTTTCGTCTATCATTCTTATACTGCCAGCACCCCGGCCAGCGCCGCTACTGTCGCCACAAGCGTCAGTGCCAGAATCACGCCCGCGTACATCAGCCGGTTCATGCGGCGGATATCCTCATACTCCACCGGGCGGATGGGATCGCCGATGGTCGGCTTTTTATAAAGCTTTCCGAAATAATAAGCGTCCCCGGCCAGCTGAACTTCAAGCGCGCCCGCCGCTGCCGCCTCAGTCTGGGCGGAGTTGGGGCTGGCATGGTTACGGCGATCCCGCAGCCAGATCCTCCAGGCGCCGGATATGCTTAAGCCTGCCAGCGGGCTCGCCGCAACCAGCAGAAGGCCGCTTATCCGGGCGGGGATATAATTCAGCACATCGTCCAGCTTCGCGGAGAAGCGGCCGAAATACAGATATTTGTCGTTCTTATAGCCCACCATGGAATCCAGGGTATTTACCGCCTTATAGAAAAAGCCCAGAACCGGGCCGCCGATGGCCAGAAAAAGCAGGGGAGCCACCACGCCGTCGGAGGAATTTTCCGCCACCGTCTCCACTGCCGCCTTGGCTACGCCCTCCTCATTTAAGGCCTGGGTATCGCGTCCCACAATCATGGACACCGCATGGCGGGCCTTTTCCAGATCGCCCTCTTTTAAAGCGTCGTAGACCTTCATGCTCTCGGTTTTCAGAGATTTCGTTGCTAAAATTTGGAAACTCCAGAATGTCAGCAAGGCAAAATACAGCCAGAAATTGATGTTCCGGGCCAGATATAAAAGTCCGAAGGGAACTGCTGTAGATACGGCCACCACGAAAATACAGAAGAACACGCCTGCTGCCAGCTCGCCCTTCTCCGTCTTCGGGAACGCCGCCCGGAAGGGCTTCTCCCCATGGGAAATCAGATTGCCGATGAGACAGATGGGGTGATATAAGCATCTTGGATCACCGAAGATCAGATCCAGCACAAAGCCCAGAATCAGGGCATAGATGTGATATTTCATCGAGAAAAACTCCTCCTTTTTCCGTCTCATTCACAAGCATACGAAAGCCCTCTCCGTTCTGAATCTGCCAGTGATAAAACTCCTCTTTCTGCGCCGCGTAAGCTGCCAGGATACTCATAATCGTTCCTCCGTGTACCACAAGGGCCGCCCGGTGAACCGCCTTTCCTTTTAAATCCGCAAGGACTTCCTGAAAGCCCGTGACGCACCGCTCTTCAAAGGCCTCCCGGCTTTCGCCTCCCGGAAAGGGCAGCGTGCCGTTGCTGTCAATCCAGGCCTGGTAGGCCGCATTCCCGGACAGTTCTTTGTAATTCTTATTTTCGAATTCGCCGAAATCACATTCTCGGAGCCGGGAAACCGGAATCATTTTCTTGCCCGGAAATAAAATCGCCCCCGTCTCCCGGCAGCGCTTCAGGGGACTTCCGTACAGGACGTCCGGCATGGGGTAGAGCCCCGCTTCGAAAATAGCCTGCAGGGCTTCTCTTCCCTCCTCGCACAGGGGCTCGTCGGTGGTTCCGATGTAGCGCCCCAGGGTATTGCCATAAGTCTTTCCATGACGAATCAGATACAGCTCCTTCATTCCTTGATCACCGTCCCAATCCCGCAGACCACACGATAAACCTCTACTGCGTATTTCGCCAGATCGCAGGCTGCCCGTCCGGAGGCCTCCCGCCACTGGCGGTCAAAGGGATCCGCAGGTATCACGCCGCTTCCCAGCTCGTTCGTAATTACAAGGATATCCGGATTTTCTGTATACAATGTTTCTGCCAGCGTGGACGCGTCGCCGCCCTCCTTCAGTACCCGGCGTACATATTCCTGAAAATCCGTGACCGCTTTCGCCTGAAACAGATCTGCTTCCGCGCAGTCGGCCCCGTTTACAAAATCATCAGCTGTCAGCTGAAAATGCTCCATTGCGTATGTCCTTTTTCCCTGAAAGGCTCCGCCTGTAATCAGTATCATGTCTGATTTCCTCCTACGTTTATCTTGTACTCGTTATCTCAAATAGAATTTTTCTTACTTCTTCGACAAACGGTTCCATATCTTCAAACACAACTTCCACAATAATCGACCAGTTGATTCCGTCATAATCATGTACCAGACGATGCCTTAATCCTGCAACCATACTCCATGGTTGTTCCGGATAATTCTTTTTCAATTCATCACTCAGATAATATACCTGTTCTCCTATATTATACAACGGCGTGGTAACTGCCCATTGTGAGAACTCATCATTCAGTAAATCTTCTTTTGTAATATTACGCTCTTTCATTTGCCTGCTAAGGCTTTCCCATGTAGAAATAATTTTCTTTAACCGTTCTTCATCTGACTTTTTCACGCAATCTTCACTCCCTCCCGCATAACGGTATCATAGAATTCACTGTTTCTATTCACTTCTCGAAGTTCAAATGCATCTACATCTTTCTTCGTCATTTCCCGCAATTCTTCTCCAAACGCAAAAATATCTTTCGCCCGGAAATGCTCCCCACCTACAACTATCACATCAATATCCGATTCTTCTGTCTCCTCTCCTCTGGCATAGGAACCAAAAAGAATGGCATATTCTGCATGATATTTTATAAGAAGCGTTCTAATACATGTTTCTATCTCTTTTCTGGATAATTGCATTTGCCGCACCTCCTGTTCCTTTTCTTCTTTTATTATACGTTTTACGCCTTTATCCCGCAAGGGTCTAAAACAGCCTGTGTTACTGTTTTTCTACAATAACACAGGCTGTTTTTTCCTGCAATCCCGATATTTCTAAATCCTTTATCTTCTCTTTCTTCGATACGCCATACTACTTCCCAGTATGCTGCCTGCCAGGATACTCATAATCGTTCCTCCATGTCCACAAGGATCGCCCGGTGAACCGCTTTCCGTTTTAAGTCCGCAAGGACTTTGTGAAAGCCCTGACGCACCGCTCCTGAAAGGCCTCCCTGAAAGGGTAGCGTGCTGTTGCTGTCAATCCTGGCCTGGTAGGCCGCGTTCCCGGCCAGTTCTTTGTACGTCCGGCATGGGGTAGATCCCTGCTTCGAAAATAGCCTGCAGGGCTTCTTTTCCCTCCTCGCACAATGGCTCATTGGTGGTTCCGATATAGCGCCCCAGGGTGTTGCCATAGATCTTTCCATGGCGCAGACTTTTTCCCTCTGAAAGGCTCCGCCTGTAATCAGTATGGACTATAAGTATATTTTTTTATACCTTCGTAAATTAGGGTGGATTATCATGTTATGCTCTTTTTGTATATCTATTTTACAAACAAAAGTCTATATTTAATTCTATAAACATATTGTTTATTCTGTTTACTCTGCTTCTCACTAAACAAAACTGATATACCTTATATTTAAAGGAGAAAGATAAGATGTCTCATGTCATTACTTATGTCTTAAATAATATACTTTATCATATCTGATTTCCTCCTAATTTTATACAATGTAAGTCCAGGAAATTAACCTCCGATTCTTCTATTTTCTCCATTCTGGTATAACGTTGTTGTGTCGGATTATTTTTTATACCATCCTGCAAGGGAAACACAAAAGATAAAAGAAATCGCCCATTTTCCATATCAGAGCGATTTCTTTTATTAAATCAAAGCCTAAATATTTTCCAGATTTTCTCCATTAGAAGATATAACCTTCTGATACCAGTAAAAGCTGTCTTTTCTATATCTGTCGTAGCTTCCATTTCCTGAATCATCCGCATCTACATAAATAAAACCATAACGTTTTTTCATTTCCCCGGTACCGGCAGAAACAATATCTATCGCCGACCAAGGCGTATATCCGATGACAGGAACGCCGTCCTGAAGCGCTTCTCGAATCGCAATCACATGCTCCCTCAGATATTCTATCCTTGCTTGATCGTGAATTCTGTTATCTGCCTCTTTTATTTCATATTCACCGATGCCATTTTCTACTATCATAAGCGGAAGCTCATATCGCGCATAAAAATCATTTAACAGATATCTCAGCCCCTTCGGATCAATGCACCATCCCCATGCTGTCTGGGGTAAATGAGGATTTGGAATTCCAAAATTGGTTCCATTGTTCTGTTCTCCTGCCCCTGCTTCCGAAGAACAATCACTTTTATAATAACTAAAACTAATAAAATCAACTGTACCTTCTCTGAGCTCAGCCAAATCCTCCTCTGCTATAGAAAATCTGATGTCATTTTCCTCCCAAAATCGTTTTGCCCAATAGGGATACTTTCCTTTGCACTGCACATCCATGCAATAATAATTCCAAATCTCCATGTCATGCTGGGCAGCAAGGATATCCTCCGGTTTAGATGTAAGAGGGTAATAAGTAAACCCGCACTGCATGCATCCTATCTGATTTTCAGGGTCAATCTCATGTCCCAATTGTACTACCTTTGCACTGGCGACAAATTCATTGTGAAGAGCCTGAAAGCGTTTGGATTTTTCTTCCGGAGTCGCGTTTGGATCATCCATCACAATCTTTCTATTCTCCGGAATAATTCCAGAGGTAACGATACCTCCATAAGTCACAGTTCCAAAGTTAATTTCATTAAATGTAAGCCAGCGTTTCACAAGCCCTTTATATTCTGTAAATATCGTTCTGGCATATCGAACAAAAAACTCTACAACACGGCGATCCGACCACCCTCCATATTTTTTGCACAGATTCCAGGGCATATCATAATGCGTCATTGTAACCGTTGGCTCTATCCCATATTTCCGGCAACACTGAAAAAGCTTTCTGTAATGCTCGATTCCACGCTGATTAGGTTCCAAATCATCCCCATTGGGATAGATTCGCGCCCAGTTAATGCTTAAACGATAAGTTTTGAATCCCATTTCAGCAAAAAGCGCAATATCCTCTTCATACCGCTCATATTGATGACACCCATTATGTGTGGGATATGAATATATTGATTCAAGACTGTCTGTTACGATACGTGGATGTTCTCTGTCGCCCGCTGTACAATGATCCAGTACTGTTTCCCCTTTTCCGTCTTTATTCCATGCACCTTCACACTGTGTTGCCGCAACAGCACCTCCCCATAAAAAATTTTCGGGAAATATATTTTTTTTCATCCTATCACTCCTTCACTGCCCCTGCCTCATCCAATCCAAGCATTCTGGTTGCTACAAAAGCTACAACAAAGGATATCGCCATCGTTAATATTGCCATCATAAAATTAGTCATTGTTCCGTCCGGATTAATGAAAGCAATTACGCTCGCTACTCCCGGAGATGAAAACGCGAATTCTGCCACATGCGTAACCCCGGCAAAAACTCCTCCAGCCAAACCGCCAATCGTAGCCCCAATAAATGGTCTTCGAAATCTTCCCAAAACACCAAAAATCGCTGGTTCTGTAATTCCAAATACTGCTGTCAGACCTGAGGAAAGTGCCATCGCCCTGTTGTCATCTTTTTTTAGCATGGTCCATGCTGCCAGAGTTGCTCCACCTACCGCAACATTTGCAGCTAACATTCCCGGCATTACAAATGCCTCATATCCCAGCTGTTCAAAACTTACAAAAATAGGCGCATACAGACCTGACGCTGTTCCCGTGTATAACAGAAATGGGGTTGCTCCTCCCATAATACCAACAGCCAATCCCCCTAGCGTATCAGATAGCCATACCAGAACGCTTCCAAGTATCTGACCCACCCATGTTGCGATAGGTCCAAGAGCAATTAATGTAATCGGAGCAGAGATTCCCATTGTCAGCAACGGAACCGCAAAAAATTTAATTTCTTTCGGAATTACACGATCCAGCGGTTTGTATACAAACTGCATGAATAATACACCCAGAATTACTGGTAAAATAGTACTACTATAGCTCGGTGTTGTAACAGGAATTCCCAAAAATGTAAGTCCTTCTACCCCACTAATATCGCCGCATACCATGATTCCTCCGAGTAGCGCTCCAAGCATGGGCGATACATTGACTTTCTTTGCTGCATTATATCCAATATAAATTGGCATAAAACTAAATGCTCCTGTATAAATAGCATGCAAGATTATATATGTGCCCGATGTACTATCTAATCCACAATATGTAGTTAGAAGAACCAACACCGCATTGATCATTCCTCCTGCAACAATAACCGGTAATGCCGGCATAATTGCCCCCGCTATAAAATCTGTAAATGCAAGGAACCATCCTTTTATACCTTTTGGGGTCTGATCTAATTCAGATGTTTCCAAATCTACAATTTCTTTTTGGCATTCCAGATCACTTTTCCTGATAAAGTCCAGATATAGTCTATCCACACCTACGCCAATAACAATCTGATATTCATTGGCATTCTTCACAAGTCCCATAACTCCCGGAATTGTTTTTAATTCTTCATCTCTTACTTTTTCAGTATCTTTAATCGTCAGGCGAAGTCGCGTTGCGCAATGATTTGCAACAACAATATTCGTTGCTCCCCCTACCGCATTCAGAATCCGTTTAACCGTTTCCTCATTATCCGTTTTTTTCATAGCACCCTCCATAAATGAAAATATTCTGACGCTGCAGCTGTCTTTTTCCTAGTACATTTTCAATTGTAGAGTATTATTATTTCTTATGGGGTGCAAAAAACGCTCCTATTTGCGTACTTTTTCTTATATGCGAACAAAATCAAATCCAAACAATAGGGAACTGCGTAAACATGATATACAGTTCTGTCTACACCAAGTTCATGATTGCAAATATATAATACCTCATTGTAATATGTCTTATATTTTTTTGAGCGCTTAGATGTCAGCAATATTTTTTGCAGGTAAGATTCTGTATAATTTTTATAGAAGCCTCAGCAAAAAATCCGCCCACAGATACTGTAATCACCATATCATTTTGTGCCAAACGTGAGAGAAGCTTATTATTTTCATACTGCTGCCCCACAATTTTTACCATTTTTCCAAGAAGAATCATTCCTTTTTGAAATTCATTGCATTGTCTCGAATAAATATCAGAAACCAGGAATACCACCTGATTACTCTCATGAATATAATCTGAAATTTTTTCCACATAATCCCTCACATTTGAATTACAATCCAATGCCATTTGATAGAGTTCTTCCGCTGTTTTCTGTCCATAATTTTCTGTAATTACAACATCTTTATAATAATGGTAATTATCCTGCACATTTTCTAACTGTTTTTTTAATTCTTTATAATTATCAAATCCAAGGGATTGACAAAATCGTCGCACAGAAGATCGAGTCACAAAACAATTTTCTGCCACATCGTATATGTTTAACTCAGGAAGTCTGTTAAAATTCACAAGAAAATATCTTGCAAGAACACTTGTTGCAGCATCTTCTTCCATGTTATTATTTACGATTTCTATCAAAGAATTTAAAAATCCTAACTTATTAATTCCTGCCATAGTGACACCTCCCGTATAACAAATCTTATTTCTGACAACTCCTTCATTTTAACACGGTTTATCGTTTTGTACAAATACATTGCCTGTCAGGCTAATAATTTCATTGAAAAAAACGCCGGAGTTTTTCAACTCCGACGCAATTTTCAACTTATTGAAATACTAGAACTTCCCCGCCGCCCACACGCAGATGGCCATGACCAGCTCGCAGGTCTGCACGAAGCAGCCCGCCAGATCGCCGGTGATGCCGCCGAACTGTTTCATGGACATACAATAATACCAGAAAAACGTACACCAGGCTCCCACCACAGCCGCCGTGCCAAGCTTCGCGTCCAGCAGGCACATGAAGCCCGCGGACAGAAAAAGCAGAATGTAGAGGCAGGTCATGACCGTGCGCTCCTGCACCGCGTCGGAAAAGGTTGCTACCGTTCCGGTCTTGCGGGCGCAGGGAAAGGACGCTACCGAAAGGCCGCTCATGGACCGGGACAGCACATAGCCGCCGGAGAGCACCAGCACCTGACGGCCCGACAGCTCCGTCCAGAAGCCGAAGCAGGCCAGGAAATAACAGCAGGCCACGATGACCGCGAAGGCTCCCGCATTGGAATCCTTGAGAATCTCCAGCTTCTTTTCCTTCGGCTGCCAGGAGGACAGGGCGTCCGCCGTATCCAGCAGGCCGTCCAGGTGGATGCCGCCGGTCACCAGCACCGGAATCAGCACATAAATGACGCCCCGGAGGCTGTCGCCCACGCCGAGCTTTCCGCTTAAGAAGCTCCAGCCCACCATCAGCGCGCCGATGACGATGCCCACAAAGGGAAAGAAGCACATCATATAGCGCATATTTTCCTTCTCCCAGTCCGCCCGGGGCATGGGAATCTTGGAATACATGGCAAATGCGATTTTAAAACTGTTCCATATCCGTCTCATCGTTTTCATAGGCTCTGTCCTTTATTTTTAAGCTGCAAAGGAATGCCGCAGATCACCTCCGCCGCCTGGTCGGCCTCCGCCGCGATGCGCCGGTTGATCTCGCCCAGCCGTTCCTGATACAGCGCCGTTACTTCATCATATGTAATTCCGTCGGAAAAGATATCGTTGGTCACAATGACCAGGTGGACGCAGCGGTCTCTCAATGCCTCCACGCCTGCCAGCACCGCCTCCACGGTGTCGTCACCCGCGCCCTCCGGCTCAAACATTTCGTTGGCCGTCAGGTTCGACATGCACTCCAGCAGCACCACGCCCTTCTCCGGCAGGGTCTGTTCTTTCAGGTTTACATAACATTCTATCGTCTCAAAGCCTTTTCCGGCCCGGAGCTTCCGGTGGCGCTCCACTCTCCACATGCCCTCCGCGCCGAAGGGCCGCATAGTGGCGATATAATATAAGAGAAGTCCGTCCCGTTTTGCCAAGGAAGTGGCTACGCTCTCCGCGTATTCGGATTTGCCGCTTCCACTGCCTCCTGTAATCACTGCAAGCATCTATATTCCTCACATTGAATCATTTTTATACGCCCTCAGCAGCAGGTGCTTCGGGCTGTATGGAATCGTTACTACATTTCTGTAAAAAATTCCAGGCCATGGCCGGATTGGAATAGAAGAAGAGATGGGGAAAGCCCGCATACAGGGTCGGCGTGCCATGTACGCAGTCCCAGTTCCGCTTCCGTAAGGGTTTCTTCGCGTGGATGGCGTCGCCGCAGTCCTCGCTTTCCCAGTAATGAAATTCGTGCCCCCGGCCCTTTTCTCCCTCTTTTAAAATGAGCTGATCCTGTTTCGCCTCCAGCTCGATATAGCCGAAACGAGACAGCCGATCCGTCCGGTAGGCCCGTGCCCCGATCACATCCGCCATTGGATACTCTACGCCGTCGGAGCCTTCCAGGATCCGGTGCAAGTAAAGAAAGCCGCCGCACTCGGCGATACAGGGGAGTCCCGCCACCACTGCGTCGTGAATAGCCCTTCGCATGGATGCGTTTTCGCTCAGCGCCTTCGCGTGCAGCTCCGGATAGCCGCCGCTTAAGATGAGGCCGTCGATGCCTTTCGGCAGCTTCTCATCCTTTATGGGGGAAAATGGAACCAGCTCCGCACCCATATCCTTAAGCATCTGAAAATTATCCCGATAGGTGAAGCAAAAGGCGTCGTCCTCCGCCACGCCGATGCGGACCTTTTTTTCACCGGAGAGCTTCGGAAGCTCCGGCGTCTCGTAGGTAAAATCCGGCGCTTCATAGGCCAAAGCCAGAAAAGCGTCCAGATCGATGCTTTCCTCCAATACGGCAGCCAGGCGGTTCAGCTTCTCTTTCAGGCTCTCGATTTCACCCGGAAGCACCAGGCCCAGATGACGGCTTTCCAGCACCAGATCGTCCACCTTCGGCACGTAGCCCAGCACCTTCACCGGCAGCCACCGTTCAATTTGCGCCTTCATGTCGGCGTACAGGGACTTCGGCATCTGATTTAAAATGACGCCCTTGATGCGGCTGGGAGTCTGATATTCCAGGAAGCCCTTGATCAGCGGTACCACAGAAATGCTCATACCCCTGCAGTTCACCACCAGCACCACGGGCATATTAAGAGCCGCCGCCACGTCCGAAGAGCTGGCCTCCTCAGAGATGCCGCCAAGTCCATCATAATAACCCATGACGCCCTCGACCACGGAAATCTCCGCCTCCGCAGCACTTCGGCCAAACAGGTAACGGGTGGTCGCCTTATCCGTGAAAAAAGTGTCCAGATTGCCGGATTTCACGCCGATGACCCTGCTATGAAACATGGGGTCGATGTAGTCAGGGCCACATTTAAAGGAGGCCACACGGAAACCGCGGTTTACCAGAGCCTGCAGGATGCCGCAGGTAATCAAAGTTTTGCCGCTGCCGCTGGCAGGAGCGGCCAGCATAATTCTCGGCAGTCTCATTTATGCTTCCCCCTTTCCGGTTCCGGCGAAGATGTAGACCGGATTCTGACCCATCATCATCTCGTAGGGCCCCACCTTTTTGGCCTTGGCCGCCTGAATCTGGGTAATGTCCAAGTCCGTGAAGCCAAGCTCCTTGAAGCAGCTGTTGGCCTCCGCCACGGTCTCCAGTGTAATGGCGTTTATTACCACGCGGACCTGCGGATTTTTCGCAAGCAGAAGCTGTAAAATCTCTTTCATGTTGCCCGAGGAGCCGCCGATAAAGGCGTGGGTCGGGGCGGGCAGGTCAGTCAGGGCCTCCGGGGCCGTTCCCACATGGACCTCCACGTTGGGCGTGCCGAATCTTCTTGCGTTCTCCTCGATAAGGGCTGCCGCCGCGGGCTTTTTCTCGATGGCGTACACTTCACCATCCGCGGCTGCCAGCGCCATCTCGATGGTGACAGAGCCGGTTCCCGCGCCGATGTCCCAGGCGATGGAATCCCGGTTCAGATTCAGCTTGGCCACGGAGAGACTGCGCACCTCACTCTTCGTCATGGGTGCGTCGCCCCGCTGAAACTCTTCATCGGGGATGCAGCTTCGAAGTCCGCTCATGTAAGACGGGTTTTCGATGATGGCCACGCAGAGGCTGTCAAAGGCTTTCTCCTTCAGCTCCGCGGGCGTGCCCTCGGTGATACGCTCCTCCGGGTAGTGAAGGCGTTCGCCGATGTAGAGCTTCACGTTTTCGAATCCATATTTTTCCAGTTTTTCACATAAGGACGCTACATTGTCTCTGCCGCCCAGCAACGTGAAGGTGCGGAAATGGGTGCGTACCGCCGCAATCAGATTCTCCCGGCGCCCATGGATGCTCATGAGCTTCACGTCCTCCCAGGGAATCTGCAGGCGGCTGCAGAAATAGGTCACGGAGGAGATGCCCGTGATGAGTTCTGTGCGGATGCCCGCATTTCCAAAGGTGCTGATCAGACGCCTGGCTCCGCTGTAGAAGCCCACGTCGCCGGACAGGGCTACGGCGATAGTGCGGTGTTCCGGGTGCTCCTGAACGTAAGTCAGCATTTTCGCCGGATCATAAGCGTCGAATAAAGGCTTTCTGGTAGTTTTAAAAGAATCCAACATGCGGCCGGAACCCAGGATGCAGTCAGCCTTTTCGAAGGCAGCGCGGGCTTCGCCGGTCAGGTGGTCGGGGGTACCCATGCCGATGCCGACTAAGTATGCGATTCGTCCGTTTTTCTCGTCACGAGAATCCGTCAAATCAGATGGGATATGGAACCGCTCCGCCAGCAGCTTCACGCCTTCCTCAATGGACAGTCCTGCCTGCTCCCGTGGGCGGCCTATCAGCACAACTTTGACTCCAGCCTCTTTGGCGGCGGTCATTTTTTCCTCAAAGCCGCCTGCGCGGCCTGCTTCCTTGGTAACCATCCAGGCTGCGCCGATGCTGCGAAGCATGGCCAGATTCAGTTCTTTGGAGAAAGGGCCCTGCATACAGATAAGATGGGGGCCTGTGAAACCTGCTTCGGTACACTGGGTCACGACTTCCGGGGTCGCCAGGACACGGGCGTATACACGGTTCTGGTAGTCTGGCAGAGCAGTAAATTTGGCTAATTCCTTGCTGCCTGTGGTAACAAAAATGGAACCTTCCGTCGTTTTCAAAAAGTTTACTGCGGCCTCCACACTCTCGACTACTACAATTTCTTCCGCAGTCTTACATGCATTTTTATTCATCAACGAGGGACGAATCAGACGCAGATACTCGCACCCGGTCTTCTCGCAGGCCGCCTTGATATTCGCCGACACGGCCACCGCGTACGGATGGGTCACATCCAGCACCAGGGGCTTTCCCTCTTCTGCGAAAAGCTGTTCCATCTCCTCCGGGAGCATACGTCCCTGGTGGACGCTCAGATGGGGCTGCTTTTCCACCAGCAGTTCTCCATATTCGGTGGCTACGCTGCACAGGGTCTCCACCCCTGCTGCCGCCAGCCAGGCGCTTAACTGTCTTCCTTCTGTAGTTCCTGCAAATACAATTACCTGTTTCATGCACCTGTCCCTCTTTATCCTTCATTTATCCAAAGTTTACCGTATATTCCTCCAGCGCAATCGCCACGGTCACACCGTTCTGGGCCACCTTCCGCTGAAAGAGCTTTTTTCTTCCTGCGGCCAGCAGGGCGCTGCGCTCGCATACATTTCCTACGCCGGTGATCTGCCGGACAAAGGAAGATTCGGTAAAACCGCCCTCACATTCCACGTCTTCCAGTTCTGCCGCCGTGTAGGTCTGAAAGGGCAGCTTCCAGGCCTCGCAGAAGGCCAGAAGCCCCGGCTCCTCCTTCTTCAGATCAATGGAAACTATCCTGGCGATGGCGTGCTTTGAAAGCTGATTCTGCATAAGCACCTGCTCCACCAGCGCTTTGATGCGCTCCACAGGAGTCCCCTTCTTGCAGCCGACGCCCAGTACCGCGATGCGCGGCACCAGGTGCAGGGTTCTGGGAAAGGGATCGTAGGTTTCGTCCACAGAGATACTGATGCCAAGCCCGTCCTTTTTCTGAATGGACAGCTCCGGCGGAATCTGCCCAACCACTTCAAAATCGCTGTAGAGACCGATGGTCCGCTGCTCCAGAATATCCGCCGCCACCGCTTTCGCCAGAGGCAGGCTGTCCAGATACAGATGTTCCCGGCGGGCAAAATCGTCCACTGAGAAGCGGCCGCCCGCGTCAGTAGCGGTGGTGATGACCGGCACAGCTCCCACCAGGGCCGCTATCTCCCTGGTCAGCGCATTGGCCCCGCCCAGGTGCCCGGACAGCAGAGAAATGACGAAATGACCCTGCTCGTCCATAACCAGAACTGCCGGATCAGAGGCCTTACTGGCCACGAAGGGAGCGATTGCGCGCACTGCGATTCCGGCGGCCCCGATGAACAGCAGGCTGTCGCATTCCCGGAACATGTTCCCGGTCCATTCCTTCAGGGAACCCTCCAGCACCGGAATGCCCCATTCAGCTGCATCCCTGCCTTTGCAGTGGCATACACAGGTGTTACCTTTTTGTTCATACGCGTCTCGTATCCGTTTCGCAAACGTACACCCTGCTCTGGTAAATGCAATGATTGCGAGCTTCATACTGTCATCTCCTTTCCTGTCCAAATCTATTCTATCTTACTCTGTCAGTTTTTCTGTTCCTTCAGACTCTGTCTGCTCGATTTCCGCTTTCACACAGGTTATCAGCCGCCGCACATCTGTGGATTCACCCAGCACTCCCTGCTCCAGGGAAAAGGTCAGGATTCCCCGCTCCAGGCTCTTGCCGCTCCGGTGATCCACATAGAATTCCATCCGCTCCATCAGCCGCTTCATCACCGGCTCCAGCAGTCCTTTCTCCTTCAGGATATCCAACGCCTCGTCCGTGGTGATGCAGTCCATTAGCCGGGCCGCTGTCTCCTGGTCCGCGCCCAGCACCGCCGCGTGGGCCGTCAGGATATCCATCCGGGCATCGGCGTTGCGGGAGTGGGTGTTCATAATCCCTGCGGCCAGCTTCACCAGCTTCCCAATATGTCCCACCAGCAGAATGCCCTTTGCGCCGAATTCCACCGCCGCGTCGATGGCTTCTCCCAGAAAATTACTGTATTTGACGGAACGCTTCAGCACCTCCGGCTCATAATCCTCCAGAAAATCCAGACCGTAATTGCCCGGCACCAGCACCAGATAGCTCCGTCCTCCGGACAGCTGCATTTTGATGTCCACCCGGATCGTCTGAATCAGGGCCTCCTCGCTCATGGGCTCCACGATCCCGCTGGTTCCCAGGACAGAAATGCCCCCTACGATACCAAGCCTGGGGTTGAAGGTCTTCCGGGCCAGCTCCTCACCCCCCGGAATGGAAATGATCACCGAAAGGCCGCCGGTATATCCGGCCTCCCTGCAGATCTCCTCCACGCCCTCGCGAATCATCTGACGGGGCACTTTATTGATGGCTGCGTCGCCCACAGCCTGCTCCAGGCCCACCCGGGTTACCCGGCCTACGCCCTCGCCGCCGTCTAGGGTGACGCCGGGCTTTTCTGTCTTGCTGACTGTGGCATAGATCAGAAGTCCGTCGGTCACATCCGGATCATCTCCTGCGTCTTTCCGGATCGCGCAGGAGACCTCCCCTTTGGAAAGCTTCGGATCCAGCACCTCCAGATGGAGGCCGATGCCCTTTGGCGTCATCAGCTCTACCTCCGGCAGAATCTGCCCGTGAAGCAGCATCCAGGCCGCCGCCTTGGAAGCCGCCGCGGCGCAGGATCCGGTGGTATAGCCCATCCGCATTTTTTTGTTGTTTTTATAGACGTATTGATCCAGCATCGATTTTTACTCCATCGTCACAGTTTCCCGGCCTGCTGCCTCCAGCAGGATATTCAGAAGAACATAGGTTCGCTCCTTCGTAAGCTCTGCCGCTTTGTCATTGACCAGGCACGCCCATATGCTGCCGCCCTCTGACCCTTCTCCGGCCTTCTGCGCGGCTTCTTCTTTCTCTTTGATCCATTCCCGCTGCTCCGTAAGAAGCTGTTCCATGTCTTCGTCCTTCAGAACGCCCTTCATCTTCAGCTGATACCAGACCAGATTCAGGGCTGCATCCCAGTTATCATAGCGCTCCTTGCTCTTTACATTCATATCCATCTGGGTAAGGGAGGGATCCTCCTGAAGGGAACGGACAATCTCCTGATCTGCCTTTGCCGCGTTTTCCACATATTCCACCGCTGTATCGATGAAATCATAGCCGGAAAATCCCTCTGCGCCCTCCACATTGTAAAGGCCGTAGCAGGGAAGACCGTTCTCTTCGGCCTCAAAACGATCATAATTGCTGCACGCCCACTGTAAAAACTCCTCCGGCAGCTCAGAAACCGGAGCCCCGGGCAGATAGATATCGACCTCGTCCGCACCGTCCAGACCGTAAGCCTCCGTGTAGGAATAGAGAATCTGATCCAGGATCTCTTCTTTTCCTATCTCATACGTGTAGTTGATTTCGTCAAGCTTCATGGCCCAGGTATAGTCATTGACCTTCTGTAAATCAGTAAATTTCCCGGTAAAGGTATTGCCGTACTGGGTTCCGTTGGGGTAACCGTCTCCGCTGCTTCCCATGTCCATGTCCCAGTATTCCCCGGAAAAGCTGCCGTCCGGCCGGATATTCAGCTGGGTGGCCCAGGCTCCCGCGCCGCTGGAGAAGGTGAAATCCACGTACTGGAGAGCCGCGAAGCTGGGAGCTTCCGGGTCGCTGCTGTCCGAGTTCTCAGATGCGGCTATGTCTGCATCGTCCGGCGTATCTGCCGTATTTTCTGCCGCTTCTGTGTCTGTCGCCGTATCCGTCTGCTCTGTTCCATCCACGGTTCCATTTTCCACATCGTTCTTTTTTCCGCAGCCACTCAAAGACAGCACCATAACCACCATCAGCAGCACCACAGCCGCTGTCAGAAGCCTTGCGCACTTATTTTTCATACCCGCACCTCCATGTAAATACTTTCAAGTATTTATTGTGTCAGCTTTATTCTATCAAATATCATGCCAGTTTTCCCATTAAGAAACTCTTAATTTTCCGCACTTTTTACTTCTGGTGTGTATATTTCTCCACCTTGCCTTCCGCAAAGCTGGGCAATCCGTTGTAGAGCGCCAGGGCGTACTGATACAGGCTATAGGCTGTCACGGCTCCGGTTCCCTCGCCCAAATGCATGCCCGCCTGAATGGGCGCAGTCATTCCCAGCGCGTCCAGCATCATCCGTCCCGCAGGCTCCGCGGAGCAGTGGGTCGGCACCATATACGCTTTACTTTCCGGTGCAAGCTGCACCGCGCAGTAAGCGGAAATGGAGGAAATAAAACCGTCAATCAGGACCGGTACGCCCATCATGGCTCCGCCCAGATAGCAGCCGAGCATGCCCGCGATATCCAGGCTTCCCACCTTGGAAAGCACGTCCAGAATGTCGTTCTTATCCGGCTGATTCACCTCGATAGCCCGACGAATGACTTCCATTTTATGCTCCAGTCCGGCGCTGGAAAGTCCCGCGCCACGGCCTGTGACTTCAGCCACGTCTTTGTCCAGCAGCACTGCCGCCATGGCGGAGCTGGGCGTGGTGTTGCCGATCCCCATTTCTCCGGTGATGATCATGCGATGGCCCGCCTCATAGAGATCTTTCACCACCTGGATTCCGGTCTCAATGGCCTGAATGGCCTCTTCTCGGCTCATGGCCGGTTCCTTGGCCATATTGGCAGTGCCGTAACGGACTACCCTGTTCCAGATCCGGGGATGCTGTCCGTCCACGAACATACCGATGTTTACCGGGATAACCTCGATGCCCATCTGCCTGGACATGATACAGACGGAGGATTTGCGATCGCCCATATTTTCCAGCACCTGGGCTGTGACCTCGCTTCCGGTCTGGCTGACGCCCTCGGCTACCACGCCGTTGTCTGCGCCCATGATGACGACCACCGGTTTCAGATCCGCGACTTCACCGAGCTGCGCGGTTCCGTAGATACCTGCCAGCTGGGCTACCATTTCTTCCAGCCGTCCCATGCCCCGTAATGGTTTACAGAGGGAATCCCAGTGGGCCCAGGCCGCATTTACGGCATCCTCATCCAGAGGCTTGATTTGTTCGATATAGTTATCTAACTCCATAATTTTCACGCTTTCATTTTTTTGTTGCTTCATCACGCCAGAGCCTTATCTTCCGCCCTGATACAACATGGCGTTGCAGATGGTGGCCGCGATATTGCTGCCGCCCTTGCGCCCTCTCGGCACAATATACGGAATGCCCGCTGTCATAATCAGCTCTTTCGCTTCCACCACATTCACAAAGCCCACCGGAGCGCCGATGATAAGCTCTGGCTTGATTTTTCCCTCCTGAATCAGCTCATAAAGACGAATGAGAGCCGTCGGCGCGTTGCCCACTGCGATGATCAGAGGCTTCTGAAGCGCCGCCGCCCGCTCCATGCAGACAGCCGCCCGGGTGCAGCCCCGTTCTTTGGCTTCCGCAGCCACATCCGGATCGCTCATGAAGCAGTATACCTCTCCGCCGCATTCCCGCATCCGTTTTTTGTTGATACCGGAGGCTGCCATCTGGGTATCTGTCACGATGGAGGCGCCCCTGTTCAAAGCCTCCACGCCGATCTGCGCCGCATGCTCCGAGAAGCACAGATTGTCCGCGTAATCAAAGTCCGCAGAAGTATGGATACAGCGCTTCACGATGGAGAACTCCGGCTCCGGCCAGGTGCGGCCATGAAGCTCCTCCGTGATAATCGCCATACTGCGCTTCTCGATATCCATAGGCTTTACAATTTCGATTTCATTTAACATGAGATTCCTTCCTCCAATATCTCGTAGATCTTCTTCATATCCAGAGAGCTGCGGACCAGATCCGCCAGCTTGTCATACTCCTGCTTCTTATGGGCCTGGGCGTCAAAATGCCAGTTTTTCGGGTCGAGACCTTTCTTCACCATCAGACGGCTCACCAGCATGGCCGCCAAATCACCATAGTCGAAAATGCCGTGAAGATAGGTGCCGTACACAGTTCCCTCCGGATTGGACAGGCCGTCGACACGACCGTCCTCCAGGTAAATGGTCTCCCGGCAGCCGCCCAGAGCCTCCGTGCGGCCCATGTGAATCTCGTAGCCCTGCACTTCTTTTCCGGCGAAGTCCAGAAGCTCCGCCTCATTTTTGACGCGGCCCTGAATCCGGGTCCGGGTCTTCGCCTGGGAGAATACGGTCTTCGTGTGTAACAGGCCCATGCCCCTCATGGTTCCGCCGTGCTCCACATTGTCCGGATCCTCCAGAAGATCGCCCAGCATCTGATAACCGCCGCAGATTCCCACCACCGGAATCCCGTCCCCGGAGCAGCGGAGCACCGCGGTCTCCATGCCGGACTCCCGAAGCCAGGCCAGGTCGTCCATGGTGTTCTTGGTTCCCGGCAGGAAAATCAGATCGGGACGGCCAAGCTCGCTCACCTCCCGCACATAGCGCAGAGACACGCCCTCCATACCTTCGAACACATTGAAATCTGTAAAATTAGAAATATGCGGAAGCCGCACCACCACCAGGTCGATGCCTCCCTTTTTCTCCTTATGATTCAGGCGCTCGGACAGACTGTCCTCGTCGTCGATATCCAGCGGCTTTAAGGGCACTACGCCCACCACCGGAATGCCGGTGCGCTCCTCGATCATACGGAGGCCCGGACGCAGGATTTCCACATCGCCGCGGAATTTGTTGATGATCAGACCCTTGATTCTCTGCTGCTCGTCGTCCTCCAGAAGTTTCACCGTTCCGTACAGGGAGGCGAAGACACCGCCCCGGTCGATGTCGCCGGCCAGCAGTACGGGAGCGTTGGCAATTTTTGCCATTCCCATATTCACGATATCATTTTCCTTCAGATTGATCTCCGCCGGGCTGCCCGCGCCCTCGATGACGATAATGTCGAACTCCTCGGAAAGCTTGTCGAAGGCCTTCTGAATCTCCGGAATCAGCTGACGCTTGTTGGCGTAATAATCCATGGCCTTCATATTGCCCAGGACCTCGCCGTTTACGATGACCTGGCTGCCCACGTTGCTGGTGGGCTTTAAGAGAATCGGGTTCATTTCCACGGTGGGCTCAATATCCGCGGCCTCCGCCTGCATGGCCTGGGCCCGGCCAATCTCCAGTCCGTCCTTTGTGATGTAGGAATTCAGGGCCATGTTCTGGGATTTGAAGGGGGCCACCTTGTAGCCGTCCTGCTTAAATACCCGGCAGAGTCCGGCCACCAGGAAGCTTTTACCCGCGTTGGACATGGTTCCCTGTACCATGATTGCTTTTGCTTTTTTCTTTTCGCTCATGTTATCACCAAACTTCTTCCGTTTCTTCGTGCTAAATTTTATAAGTTCGTTTCTTTTTCTACTCTTTTTATAATAAAATTATAAAACCTTTTTCAGACAGGCAAGTAATTCTTCGTTTTCCTCGTGACCCCGCACCGCTGTCCGGTAGTAATCCCCGCCCAGCCCGTGATAATTGGCACAACGCCGGATCAAAATGCCCTCGGCCTGCAGCCGGTCCGCCAGGGTTTCATCGCCTTCTGCCTGAAAGCAGAGGTAATTGGCACGGCCGTCGCAAACGCGAAACCCCAGTTTTTCTAACTGTTCCTTTAAAAATGTCCGCTCCCTATCGATAAGAGCAATGGTCTTTTCCCGGAAGCCCCCGGCTTTCAGCGCCGCGATTCCGGCGGCCTGGGCCGGTTCGGATACAGACCAGGGCTGGCCCGCCAGACACATCCGGTTCAGCAGCTCCCCGTCAGCAGAGAGCACATAGCCCAGCCGCAGCCCGGGGATGGCGTACATTTTGGTAAAGGACTTTAAAATAATGAGATTGGGATATTCTGTAAGCCACCCAGCCGCAGAATACGCCTCCTCATGTTCCACAAAATCCAGAAAACACTCGTCCAGACACACCCGCACATCCAGGGCTTTCGCCTTGTCCAGCAGCTTTTTCACCACGCTGCGGGGCGTCAGGATGCCCGTAGGGTTATTCGGATTGCACAGAAATACCATGTCGTGCTCCGCGGATAATTTATCCACATAATCTTCCGTAATCTCCAGCGTTTTCCCCAGCGGAAAGAAATCTATCCACGTCCCGGTCTGGTTCAGGGCTTCTTCGTACTCCGCAAAGGCCGGAGCCGTCACCAGCGCCCGCTTCGGGCGGGTGGCATATACCAGTCGGTATATCAGATCCGCGCCACCATTGCCACAGAGAATAAAATTCTCTGGCTGGCCGAGCTTTTCGGACAGCGCTGCCTTAAGGCCCCGGCAAAAGGGATCCGGATAATTCAACGAGCTGTCCAGGCTTTCAATGATGGCCTCGCGGACGCCGGGCGGCATGCCAAGCGGATTGATATTCGCAGAGAAATCCAGGATTTCCGCCGTATTCCTCCCGCTTGCCTCCGCTGCGCCGCAGATATCGCCGCCATGCAGATAGACGAATTGCTTCGGCTCATTTCCCCTATGCAGTTTTCCTTCCACTATCGAAGCCGTGCCGCTCTGTATCTGAATCAATTCGCTTTCCCTTTCAAATTATCTTTTCTGAGCACATCCCGTATGCCCTCTGCCGTGTAAACCACTGCGCTTGCATACACCGGAATGCCCGCCTGTACTGCTGCTTTCTCTGTCACCGGCCCGATGCAGACAGCTTTCGCCGTCAGTTCCGCCGGGTTCTCCACCATGTCTGCAAAGGCTTTGACTGCCGACGCGCTGGCAAAGGTGATATAATCCATTTCCGGCAGGATACGGTTCAGTTCTTCGGCTTTGCGCCCGTCCCGGGCTGTCTCATAGAGGGCCGCGTCCGTGTAGGGAACGTCTGCTGCATCCAACGCTTTCGTAAGCTCCGAAGAAGCCTCCCGGGCGCGTAACAGAAGCACCTTATCTGCGTCAGTCAGCCCCGGAATCCATTCCTCCGCCAGATCCCTGCTGGAATACCGGCTGGGCACAAAGTCCGCATAGAGGCCCGCCGCCTCCAGCGCCGCCTTCGTACCGGCCCCAATGACCGCAAACTTCAGGTCATAGAGGCTTCGGATATCCAGCCGCCGCTCTTTCATTTCATCCAGGAAAAACTGCACGCCGTTGCTGCTGGTCAGCACTACCCAGCTGTAATTCTTTATCTCTGCAAATGCCTGCTCCGTCGCCGGGATAGACAGCTTCTTCGTGTAAATCAGGCTGAAGGGAATCGCCTCCGCGCCGTCTGCCGCCAGGACCTCCCGCTGCTTTTCACACATGGGTTTCGTGCCGGTCAGCAGTACCCGTTTTCCAAAGAGGGGCTTGTCGCCCAGCCAGGAAAGCTGCTTCTGCAGAGTTACCACATCGCCCACGACCGTGATAGCCGGGGTCTGAATGCCAACCTGTTTTGCGGTCTCCGCGATGGATTCCAGTACCCCTGTTACCACCCGCTGTCTGGCCGTCGTTCCGGCCTGCACCACAGCTGCCGGGGTCTTCGGATCCTTTCCGTGGGCAATCAGTTCTTCCGCGATATGGGGGAGATTTTTCAGGCCCATCAGAAAGACCAGGGTTCCCTCTTCCTTCGCCAGTGTGGCGTAATCCAGCACCAGACCGGTCTTGTCCGCGCTCTCATGTCCCGTAATCACATGGAAGGAGGACGCATAGTCACGATGGGTCACCGGAATACCCGCGTAAGCCGGAGCCGCATAGGAGGAAGATACGCCCGGAATGATTTCGAATTCCACGCCCGCCTTTAAGAGCTCCTGGGCTTCCTCGCCGCCACGGCCAAAGATAAAGGGATCGCCGCCCTTGACCCGGGCCACGTTTTTGCCCGCCAGGGCCTTCTCCACCAGAAGGGCATTGGTCTCCCACTGGCGTAAATGGTGCTTATCGGCGCGCTTGCCCGCGTAGATGAGCTCTGCATCCTCCCTGGCCTCATTTAAAATGGCTCCGCTGGCCAGATTGTCGTAGACCAGCACGTCTGCGTGTCGGATACACCAGAGGGCTTTCCGGGTCAGAAGTCCCATGTCGCCCGGGCCTGCGCCCAGAAGCCAGACCTTGCCCCGCTTCACTTCGCCTGCCAGATTTTCGCCTAACATACGCGCTTTGGAAAGCTTCTCCTCCTGGCTTCCTGCTTCAGTCAGATCCACGATGGCCTCGGCTTTCCGAAGCCCGGTAGCTCCTTCCGGCGCGTACAGCACTTTCATTTTTAAAGAACGGGCTGCCGGAACGCACAGTCCCGCCGCCGGAGCATTGCAGCTTCCGCCGATGGCCGCCAGAAAGCTCCGCTCTGCCGCAAGCTCCAGGGCAGCCTCTTCACAGTGAATGGCCTTTAATACCTCTGTAAAACGTCCCTCTTTTGCCTCCACCGCCAGAATTCCCTGACCTGCTGCCGGTAAAAATCTATCCGTATCCAGATATTCCAGATGAATGCCTTCTTCTTTATCGAGACCCAGCCGCTCCAGACCTGCAGCCGCCAGAAGAATGGCGTCGTACTGGCCCTCTTTCAATTTCCGGAGTCTGGTCTGCACATTGCCGCGAAGCATCTTGATCCGCACGGTGGGATTCAGTTCTTTGATCTGTAATTCCCGTCTGAGAGAGCTGGTTCCCACGATGCTTCCCGGCGCCAGATCCCGCGCTTTCACGCCTGTGGTGGTCACCAGCACGTCGTGGACATTGGCCCGCTCCAGGACTGCGCCGATGTAGAGACCCTTCGGGAATTCCATAGGCATATCCTTGGCGCTGTGGACGGCCAGATCCACCTCTTCCTTTAACAGGGCTTCCTCCAGCTCCTGGGTAAAGACCCCCTTGCCTCCAAAGGAGGTCAGGGATTTATCCAGAATCTCGTCACCTTTGGTGGACATTTCCACGATTTCTATCTCCACCTCCGGGAAGGCCGCCTCGATGCGCTGCCGCACCAGATCGGTCTGCACTAAGGCCAGTTTGCTTTTTCTTGTACCGATTCGAATCTTCATAATTTACTCCTGTGTTTCCATGAGCGCTGACCTCGATTTCACTTCGTTCCATCTCGCAGCGCTCATCACTTTAACGCATATCCTCTGGGGGTAATCATTCTTCCCTTACTTACATAAGTCTGAGAGTTTCCGATCAGGACTACGCTGAACATATCGATCTCCGCATTCTTAAGCTCTGCCAGCGTGGTGATCTGCTTACTTTCCTCCTTGCGGCCCGCATGGCGCACAATTCCCACCGGCGTCTCCGGCTTCCGGTACTTCATCAGGATCTCCGCCGCCTGCTCCACATAGCCGGTGCGCTTTTTGCTCTTGGGATTATACAGGCAGACGATCATATCGCCCTGACCCGCGCAGTCCACACGCTTCATAATCAGATCCAGCGGGGTCATCAGATCGCTCAGACTGATCACAGCGAAATCATGCATCAGCGGCGCGCCCAGCACAGAAGCCGCCGCACTGGCTGCGGTCACGCCCGGTACGGTCTCAATCTCGATGTCCGCATTCATTTCCTCTGCCACCTGGTAAATGATGCCCGCCATGCCGTAGATGCCGCTGTCGCCGGAACTGACCATGGCCACGGTCTGATCCTTCATGGCTTCTTCCACCGCCATCCGGCAGCGCTTCACTTCCTGCATCATAGGTGTGGCCAGATAATTCTTATCCGGGAAGAACTCCTTTAACATCTCCACATAGGTGGTATAGCCTGTAATAATATCCGCATGATTGATGACGTCGATACATTTGGCGGTCATATGCTCATAGCCGCCGGGGCCGAAGCCCACCACGTATAATTTTCCCATTGTATTCTCCATTTCTGTCCCGGACTTTTCCGGATTGCAACCGCATTTTACTTCTAAAACTTATTTCTCAGAATTTATGTCCCGACCGTTTTACTTCCCCGGCTCCCGCAGGTTCTCCACAAAGGCCTCCAGTTCCTCCGGCGACGCATTTTCCCGAATTCGGTAAAACAGCTTATCGATGGCTTTCCCGAAGCCCTTTTTCTCCGCTTCTTCTTCCATCCAGTGCTTCACTTCCTGCATCCGGGGCACGCCCTGCTGGAAAATCATCCAGCGCATAAAATCCTCTTCGTATTCCGTCAGAATCTCGCCTGCCTGACAGACTGCTTCCTTCTTGGCCTTATTGTTAGCTTCTGCTAACTCTTCAAAGTCATCCATATTATAAAAGAAGGTGCGCGGAAATTCCGCGATGCTCTCCTCGATATCTACCGGAACTGCCAGATCCACGAACACACGGATCTTGTCAGTCTTCATGTGCTCCTTCACCCTCGTGCCGGTCAGCGTATAATGGGGGCTGGCCGTGGCACTGATGATGACGTCCATCTGATCCACGTAGTCGTAACGGTCCTTATAATCAATCAGCGTATTGGTTTCGCTCTTGATATGGGCGTCATGAGTCATGGTCACATTCCGGATGGTGCTGTAGATATTTAAGCCCTTCAGACTGTAGAGATTCTTCAGCACGATGCCGCCTATCTGGCCGGTACCGCCGATAACCATGACATTTTTTCCCTCCAGGCTTCCGCCAAAGGCTTCCTCCGCCGCCTTGACCGCCAGGGTCGCTGTGGACACGGAAGTCTTCGACAGATCGGTATCAGTCTTAATCTTCTTGGAACAGGTCACGGCGTAGCGGAACAGGGTATTCAGGTATTTGCCACTGTTGCCCGCCTCCTGAGCCAATTCCAATGCGTGCTTCACCTGGCCGAGAATCTGATCCTCACCCACCACCATGGAATCCAGGCCTGCCGTCACGGAAAACAGGTGGTTGACCGCCTTTCTGTCCTGATAGAAGCGCAGATAGTCGGACACGTCCTCTTTTACAGCCACCGCGCCGGATTCCCGGAGAATCAGCTCCTGCAGCCTGGTAAATACATTTTTCTTTTTATCCTGGGCTGCGTCGAAATAGGTATAGATCTCCGTCCGGTTGCAGGTGGCGATAATGACGCTCTCTGCCGCGCCGCCTTCCTCCCGGAGAATTCTCCCAAGCTCCGCCTGCTTCTCTTTCGTAAAAGCGAACAGCTCCCGGACCTCCAGCGGCGCCGTCTTATGGCTGATGCTGATAAGCCGGATACTCATTATGCATCGACTCCCTTCCGGAATTCGTGGGTAAAGGTCTTGTCATAAAGCTTGGACAGCTCATAGTCATCTCCCAGGAAATCGCCTACTACCGTCAGAGCAGTCTTGGTGATGCCTGCAGCCTTGACCTTCTCCGCGATATCCAAGAGCGTTCCCCGCACGATTTTCTGCTCCGGCCAGCTGGCCTTGTAGACCACAGCCACCGGTGTGTCCGGACGGTATTCCTTCCGAAGGGTCGCGGACAGCTCGTCCATCATACCGATGCTCAGGAAAATGATCATGGTGGCGTGGTGCTTTGCCAGATCCGCAAGCTTCTCTCCCTCCGGCATAGGAGTTCTTCCCTCCATCCGGGTCAGGATCACGGTCTGGCTGACGCCCGGCAGAGTATACTCCTTCTTCAGCGCCGCCGCGGTAGCCAGGAAGGAGCTGACGCCCGGAATTACTTCATATGTAATTCCCATACGGTCCAGAGCGTCCATCTGCTCCCGGTGCGCGCCGAAGATGGCCGGATCGCCGGTATGGACACGGACTACCTTCAGGCCCTTGTCCTCGCCGTCCTTCATGACAGCCAGCACTTCCTCCAGGGTCATAGTGGCGCTGTTATAGATCTGCGCGCCCTCCTTGGCGTCCGCCAGCACCTGGGGGTTCACCAGGGAACCTGCGTAAATGATGACGTCCGCGCTGTCGATGAGTTTCTTTCCCTTGATTGTCAGAAGCTCCGGATCGCCCGGGCCTGCTCCGATAAATGATACCATTTTCCTACCTCTTCTCTTTCTTGATAATCACGGTTGTAAAGTAGCTGTATGTTCTCTCCGGATCCAACGGTCCGATATATTCGTCTTTCATACCCACGCAGCTGATGACGGTGGCGCAGTTTTCCGCGCGGTCATACTGTTTCATCAGCTCCAGGATGCGGCCGATGCTGCCGCCTGCCTTCATGATGACCACATTGTCATAATGGGCGATGGCGTCCTCCACCTGCTGCTCTGCCCGGACGGAGGGCACGATAACCAGGGACTCATTTCCCTCCATCAGCGGTAACTGGGCCGCCGCCGCTCCGCTGCAGAAGGACGGGATGCCCGGGATGATCTCGGTCTCGAAGCCATGCTCAGCCACGTACTGATTGACATACATATAGGTGCTGTATACAGAGACGTCGCCCAGGGTAATCATGGCGATATTTTTTCCCTTGGAAAGCTCCGCAGTCAGCTGCCCACAGGCCGCCGCCCTGCATTTCTTCCGCTCCTCTTTGTCCTTTGCCATTCGGAAAATGACTTCCAGGAGGCTCTTATGCTCCAGATCCACCACCGGACGGATGATTTCCAGTGCAGTGCTCTCTTCTCCGGCCTCTTTTACCGGAACGGCGATGATGTCCGCCTCGTCGAGAATCCGTTTTGCTTTCAGTGTCAACAGCTCCGGATCACCCGGACCCACGCCGATTCCATATAATTTTCCATTCATTTATTTACTCTCCTCCTGCTCCTGGGCTGCCCGGGCCCGCTTCATGGCGTCCTCGGTCAGATCCTTTACGATCTCGCTGGCAATCAAAAGTCCGGCCACAGACGGTACGAATGCGGTCGAACCCGGAATGTCCCGGCGTTCGGTGCATTTGTGCTTGGCTCCCGGCGGGCAGATACAGTTGGTTCTGCAGCTGATGGACATATCCTCGATGGGGCGCACCGCTTTTTCCTTGGAATAAACGACCTTCAATTTTTTAATGCCGCGCTTTTTCAGCTCCCGCCGCATCACTCTCGCCAGCGGGCATACGCTGGTCTTGTAGATATCCGCCACCTCAAAGAGGAAGGGATTCAGCTTATTGCCTGCGCCCATACTGCTGATGAGAGGCACGCCTGCCCGTTCGCATTCCTCCACCAGGGAAATCTTTGCGGTAACTGTGTCAATGGCGTCCACCACGTAGGTGTACTGGCTGAAATCAAATTCGTCCTTATTTTCCGGCAGAAAGAAGCAGATGTGAGTATTCACTTCCGCCTTCGGATTGATCTCCAGAATCCGCTCCTTCATAACCTCCGCCTTATATTTGCCTACGGTCTTTCTTGTGGCAATAATCTGGCGGTTCAGGTTTGTCAGGCATACCTTATCATCGTCGATGAGGTCAAAGGCCCCCACGCCGCTGCGGGCCAGGGCCTCCACCACATAGCCGCCCACGCCGCCGATGCCGAAGACCGCCACTCTGGAGCGTTCCAGAATCTCCATGGCCTCTTTACCCAGTAATAGTTCTGTTCTTGAAAACTGATTTAACATAACTTTTCTCCTCATGCGTCTGCAAATTAAAAAATAGGCTTCGCCTATTCAACTCCCCTGCCCCTCATTCTTGAGGGGTGGGGGTTTCTTTTTCTTGCTTTTTCCTGCA